>CAYRFC010000069.1:0-13089 GCA_964423365.1 uncultured Oscillospiraceae bacterium | reverse complement strand
TCGAGACCAAATACGAGGCCATCCCCAGCGGCGGGCGGAACCTGATGGTAAAAAATCGGGTTTAGATTACTCTAAAAAATAGCAATATACTATAAACTTTCTAATTTATTCCGTCGGGGTCATATTTATCCTTTTTCCCCATATTACATTCATCACATAGCGTTCTCAAGTTTTCTGGTACTGTTTTACCTCCCTTGCTGACAGGCTTAATATGGTCTACATGTAATTTTATCCCGTCCTCTTTGGAACGACCACAAATAACACAACGATGTTTGTCGCGTTTTAAAATATCATATCGCATAGATAGAGTCATTGATTTACGCTGATGTTCTTTGGTGTCACGGGCCTGTATTTGTTTTTCTACCAGGTCATAATACTTAATTATTTCACTGAATGAATAAGTTTTCTTGTCAGTATACCTATTTCTTCCTTTTGGGCTTATATATAGTATTTTACAAAAAATAGTTGGTGTAACAACAGGGGAAATAATCGAATTTTGAATCAAATTATCTTCAATGCGGTGGAGTACAAAGAGTGGAATTTTCCATGCTTTTGAATCCTGCTTAGTTGCGGGAGAAGGAAGCGCAGATAGTTCTTTTTCATACTTAGCCAAAAGCGTTTGATTGCTTTTTGCTTGTTCGATTATACGCAACCAATCATCTCTGTCTTCTTCTATTCTTTCTGCGAGGTATTTGTCAAAACTAAATCTGTCAAATTGTGGTTTTGTCTTAAAATATTTCTTAAATGTATAGCAGTCCTCTAAATCGCTGTAGAAGTTGTATTGCTCATTCAATAATAATAACGCTGTATACCGTGTGCTTTTTTTTGCCACTTTTACGTTCCAATACTTTTTTAGGGCAGTATAGAAGTTAGCTAAAGGGATAAACACCACTAATAGGCACAATATGAGTACAATGGTTTCCTGTATGCTTGGCATGGAATCATTCCTTTAGTTTCAATCTTCGAATTATATATATTCTCTATTCTTTCCAATATGTACACAAATAGCCATTTGAGAAAATCAACAAAGGTTTGGGAACTTTTCCAGAAAATAACTACTGTATACAGGTATCAATAGAAAAAAGACTCAAAATCGACAGGTTTGAACCACGCCCTTTCCGCAAACAGTCTATTATGCTGTCTAGCTTATGGGGGGTCAGTTCATCTTTCGTTTTAGGGGTTTTTATTTTTTGGGCCACGTACCCCTCTTAGTTCTTCTATTTTCCATATGTCTGCACCGCCACCCAGGCGCCATCCTTTTGGGCGCTCTCCTGTATCGCCGCGCAAACGGCGGCGTTCTGCCAGCCGTCGTAAAAGCTCGGGAAGGGGGCCTTCTGTAAATCCTGGTAGTCCCCGGCCTCCAGCGCCCGGTACACGGCGGCAAACAGGGCGGCAAAGCTGTCCGGGAAGCCCCCCGCAAAGGCGTTCACCTCGGTTTGCACCGGCCCGCCCTGGCTCTGGTGCAGCCGGTAGGGGTCCTCGCTGTTCCACCACACCGAGGCCCCCCGGCTGCTCACCTCCAGCCGCAGCTCGTTCTTCCTGCCGTGAGACACCTCGCTCAGCAGCAGGCTGCCCAGCGCGCCCCCTGCAAAGCGCAGGGTGATGGCCGCGGCGTCCTCGCTCTCCACCAGCAGCTTTTCCCCCGGCTGGCCCTCATCGGGCAGCATTCTGCCGTCCTGCAGCACGCGCCTTGGGTCAAAGCGGCCAAAATTGGCCGCCACAGCCTCAATCTCCCGCCCTGTCCAGAAGCGGGCCAGGTCAATCCAGTGGCTGCCTATCTCGGTCACGGCCCGCATGGGGCCGGCCAGGGCGGGCAGGTAGCGCCAGCCATAGGGGCCGGGCAGGGTGTGGAACTCCTGCTTGTAGCTGCCGCAAATCAAATGCGGCGGGCCAAAGTCCGGCCCGGCCACCAGCGCCCTGGCCGCCTGGCAGGCGGCGTTAAAGCGCACGTTGAAATTCACCGCCGCCAGCAGGCCCTTTTCCTGCGCCTGCCGGTACAGGGCGCGGGCCTCGGCGGGGTCAAAGCAAAGCGGTTTTTCGCATATCAGGTGCTTGCCCGCCTGCAAAATGGCCCTCGCCATCTCGTAGTGCAGGGTGGGCGGGGTGCACAGGTGCACGCAGTCCAGCGCCGCGTCCAGCACCGCCTCGGGGCGGGTGTCAAAGGCGGCAAAGCCCCAGCGGGCCGCAAACTGCCGGGCGGTGTCCTCGTCGCGGTCCACACACAGGGCCAGCTCCTGCCCCAGCCCCGCCAGGGCCGCCGCATGGGTGGCGGCTATGTGCCCACAGCCCAAAATCGCTATTCTCATGGCTTGGTTCTCCCTTTTCAAGGCCGTGCCTTTTTTGGAAAAAAGGCACACCCAAAAAACGTAGTCCGCCGCAAACCTAAGTTTGCGGCGGGTCTCATTTTTGTTTCCGGTTTTCAAACTCAAGTTTTTCGTGCCCCTTTTTCCAAAAAGGGGCGGTCTTTTTCTTTTCCCTTCGCCTAGCGTTTCCCCTTGTCAAAAATCTCGCCCACGGCGCGCGGCGCGCGGGTGTGCTTCGAGAAGAAGATGAGAATCAGCAGGGTCAGCACGTAGGGCAGAATGAGGAACAGGTCGGAGAAATTGCTGGGCAGCCCCAGGTTCAGGCTCAGCTGGTAGCCAAAGCTCTTGGTAAAGCCAAAGAACAGGCAGGCCAGCAGGGTGGTGGGGATGTTCCAGTTGCCGAAAATCAGCCCCGCAATGGCCAAAAAGCCGTAGCCCATGTAGCTGCTGGGCGAGAAATTGGCCGAGATGGAGTAGGCGAAGGAAACGCCGCCCAGGCCCGCCATGGCGCCACATATCAGCACGGCGGTAAAGCGCACCCGGTTCACATCGCCGCCCGCCGCGTCCAGGCTGTGGGGGTTGTCGCCACAGGCGCGCAGCCGCAGGCCGTAGCGGGTTTTGTACAGCACATACCACATAAACACCGCCACCACGGCAATCACCACTTCAAAGGGGTACATGTTCTTAAACAGCCCGCCAATGAAGGGGATGCTGGAAAGGCCCGGCACGTTGAACCGGGGCGAGACCCCCAGCTGGAACTTGTTCGAGGCGTCGCCCGTAATGGCGGCATTGATGATGCTGGTGAAGAAGGTGGTCAGAGCCACCGCCAGAATATTCACCACCACGCCGCTTATGGTCTGCTGGGCGCGGAACTTCACGCACATCAGCGCATGGATAACGGCAAAGGCGCTGCCGCCCACCATGGCGGCCACCATGGCAATGTAGATGAGGGAGGGTGAATCGCCCATATATTGCCGCAGCACCACCACGCTGGCCGCGCCAATAAAGGCGCCAAAACCCTGCAAGCCCTCCAAAGCCAGCATGGTCACGCCGCTGCGCTCAGAGTAGATGCCCCCTATGGCAATGATGAAAAGCGGCAGGGAAAAAGACAAACCGTCAATCAAAATGGTGTCCAGGCTCATTTATTTTCCCTCCTTCGCGCTCTTGGCGGTTTTCACGGGGGTGACCATGCGTTTGCGCTTCGCCACATAGTGGATATAGCCCCCGCAGGCGCTGAACAGCAGCAGCACGCCAATAATCACCGAGGAGATTTCCTTTGGCACCCCCACGGTGCTGCTCATGTACACGCTGCCCTTCTGGAAGATGGTGATGAGGATGGAGGCGAAGATGGAGCCCACCGGGCTCACGTTGCCCAGCACCGAAACGGCGATGGCGTCATAGCCCAGCCCCGCCAAATCCTTCGGCACAATGGTGGCAAAGTAGCCCAGGTAGTAGGTGATGCCCGCCAGGCCCGCCAAAACGCCCGAGAGCAGCATGGCCAGCACGGTGTTGCCCCCCACGTTGATGCCCGCGTACTGCGCGCAGTAGGGGTTCTGCCCCACAGCCTTCAGGCGGAAGCCGGTGGTGGTGCGGTCCAGTATGAACTTCACCAAAAACACCGCCAGCGCCGCCAGAATGATGCCCAGCGGCAGGCCCACCTTGCCGTCGCCCACCGGAATATCCGCAATGGTCAAGCGCGCGGCGGCCCCCACCGGGCGGCTCTGCCGGGTTACAATATCCACATAGTAGGTGTTGATGAAAAAGCCGGTCACATAGCTGATGATGTAGTTCATCATGATGGAGGTCACCACCTCATGGATGTTGAAGCGGTGCTTAAGGAAGCCGGTCAGGGCCCCCAGCGCCCCGCCCACCACAATGCCCACCACAATCACCAGGGGCTTTGCAATCACGGCGGGCAGCGGGGAATAGCCAATGAACACGCTGGCCACAAAGCCGCTCATCAGCATCTGCCCGGCCACCCCTATGTTGAACAGCCCCGCCCGCATGGCCACAATCACGCCCAGGCTCGCCAGCATCATGGGGGTTAAAATGCCCAAAAAGGAGGTAAAGTCGCTCAGCAGGCTCTGCCCGCCCGCATAGCTGGGCTTCAGCCACAGGCCGCAGCCGCGCAGAAAGCCCAGAAAAGCCGTCACGGGGTTTTTGCCCATGATGAGCAGAATGATGGAGGCCACCACCAGGCTCATCAATATGGCAATCAGGGGAATGGCAATGCGGCTGCGTTTGTCGTCCGCCAGGGTGCGCAGCAGCCAGCTTTCGCCGCTTTGGCTGCGGTTCTTCGCCTCTTTGTTCATTCCGTCACCCCCATCATATATTTGCCCACCTCATTGGTGTCCAGGCTGGCGGCGTCGGCTATTTTCAGCATCTTGCCGCTAAACAGCACGCCGATGGTGTCGGCCAGGGCCATCACCTCGTCCAGCTCCAGGGAAATCAGCAGCACGGCCTTGCCCGCGTCGCGCTGGGCCAGTATGTGCCGGTGGATGTTGTCGATGGCGCCAATGTCCAGGCCCCGGGTGGGCTGCACAAAAATCATCAGGTCGCTCTCCAGCGATATCTCCCGTGCCACAATGGCCTTTTGCTGGTTGCCGCCGCTCATGCTGCGGGTCACGGTAATGGCCCCCTGCCCGCTGCGGATGTTGAAATCCTCTATCAGCTTCTCGGCATAGGCTTCAAAGCCCTCCGTTTGCAGAATCCCCTTTCTCGAAAAAGGCTCCCGGTAGAAGGTTTTGATGGCCAGGTTGTCCCGCAGGGTGAAATCCATCACCACGCCGTATTTTTGGCGGTCCTCGGGGATGTAGGAAATCCCCTTTTCAATGCGCTGCAAAATGGGCATCTGGGTAATGTCGTCCCCATTCAGCAAAATCCGTCCGCCCGCCGCCCTTTGCAGCCCGGCAATCGCGTCGGCTATCTCCACCTGCCCGTTGCCGGAAACGCCCGCAATGGCGAAGATTTCCCCGCCCCGAATGGAGAAGGACACATCCTTCACCACCTCAAATTTATCGGCGTTCTGCACGGTCAGGCCGTCCACCTCCAGCACCGTCTCGCGGTAGTTCGGCGGGGCCTTTGCCAGGTCAAAGTCCATCTCCTTGCCCACCATCAGGGTGGCCATCTCGCGGGTGGAGGTGCTGGCCACGTCCAGGGTTTTCACCAGCTTGCCCCGGCGCAGAATGGCGCAGCGGTCGGCAATCTGCTTTATCTCCTCCAGCTTGTGGGTAATCAGAATAATGGTCTTGCCGCCCTCGCGCAGGCTGCGCATAATGTCCAGCAGAAACTCTATCTCCTGCGGGGTCAGCACTGCGGTGGGCTCGTCAAAAATCAAAATCTCGGCCTCGCGGTACAGCATCTTCAAAATCTCCACCCGCTGCTGGGTGCTCACCGGAATATCCTCTATCTTCTTGTCCGGGTCCACCTCCAGGCCATAGTCCTTGGAAAGCTGGCGTATCTTGGCCGAGGCGGTCTTGATGTCCACATAGGGCAGAATGCCCAGGGCCCGCTTCATCGGCTCGGCCCCCAGCACAATATTCTGGGCAATGGTGTAGTTCTGCACCAGCTTAAAATGCTGGTGCACCATGCCAATGTTCAGGGCCGCCGCGTCGCTGGAGGAGGAGAGCTTCACCCTCTCTCCCCGCACATAAATCTCTCCTGCGTCCGGCTCATACATGCCAAACAGCATGCTCATCAGCGTGCTTTTCCCGGCGCCATTCTCGCCCAGCAGGGCAAATATTTCCCCCTTGTTTATCTCCAGGGAAATATCGTCGTTGGCCACAATTCCGGGAAATCGCTTGGTGAGGTGCTCCATCTTCACTATGCAGTCGCTCATGCTTGCCTCCCCACTTTTCACTTGATAACTCAGGCCTCGTGCCAGGCGGTCTCCAGCGCCACCTCCATCATGTCGCCAAAGCTCTCCTGCCGCTCCTGCGCCGTCAGCTCCGCGCCGGTAAACACATGGTCAGAGATGGTCAGAATGCTCAGGGCCTTTTTGCCCGCGCGCTGGGCGGTCACATACAGCCCGGCGGTCTCCATCTCCACGGCCAGGTGCCCAAGGCGCCGGTACTCCTCGTTCGCGTTTGGCAGCTCGCTGTAAAACGCGTCGGAGGTAAACACCGGCCCCACCATGGTGCGCACCCCTTTTTTCTCAGCCTCGGCGGCGGCTGTGCGCAAAAGGTCAAAGCTGGCACAGGGGGCCAGGGTGCCGGGGAAATCACGCGGCGTGGCAATGCTGGAGTTGGTCGACGCCGCAGCCGCTATCACCAGGTCCCGCAGCCGGATGTCGTCGGTCAGCCCCCCGGCCGAGCCAATGCGGATGACAGCCTCCACCTCAAAAAAGTGGAACAGCTCGTGCGCATACAGGTTCATGCTGGGAATGCCCATGCCGCTGCCCATCACAGAGATGCGGCGCCCCTTGTACAGGCCGGTATAGCCCAGCATGCCTCGCACCTCGTTGAACAGGCGGGGGCTTTGCAGGTAGGTCTCGGCCACATAGCGGGCGCGCAGGGGGTCGCCGGGCATCAGCACGGCTCTTGCAATGTCGCCCTTTTCGGCGGCGTTGCAGGCGGAAGGTACTATCATGGCGGTTTGCTCCTTCTTGCTCTGGTTTTCTGCGTTTCTGCAAAAGGAATACCCCCGCCCCAGTGAAGGGCGTTACCATTCAAAAGGACGGGGGTTCTTATGCAGCTATTCTACCCGTTATCCGGGCCTTTTACAAGTCTTTACTCAGTCTTTACAGGCCGGGGAATTCGGTGGGGGTGCTCTCGCTGAAGTTGTCCGGGGGCACAATGGTGCCGTCGGTCACCAGCGCCATCACCTTTTCCAGCTCGGCAATCGCCTCGGCGCTCAGCTGCTGGCGGCCGTCCTCCAGCACAATGCCGGTGGCGCCTTCGGCGGCGCCCAGGCGGGCGTTTTCACCCTTGAAGCTGCCGTCCTGAATGGCCTGTAGCTGGGCGGCCACCTGCGGGCGCATCAGCTTCAGCGCGCTGGTCAGCACGATGTTCCGGCCGCCGGCTTCGCCGTCGTTATACTGGTCCACGTCACAGCCAATCACATACACGTCCTTGGCTTCCTTGGCGGCGGCAAACACGCCGTTGCCGCTGTCGCCCGCGGCCACAAACATGATGTCCACACCCTCGGCAATCAGGGCCTGGCCCACCACCTTGCCGGTGGCCTGGTCGGCAAAAGCGCCAATGTAGTTGCCGCCCACCTTGTTGTTGTTCACGTCGGTGCCGGCGTAGCTGGGCAGCTCCACATATTCGGCGGTGGTGCCCAGGGCCTTGTTGGCGTAGTTCACGCCCGCCATAAAGCCGTACTGGTAGTTCACGTTGGAGGGGAAGGCAATGCCGTTCACCACGGCCACCTTGCCGGTTTTGGTGCTCATGGCCGCGGCCACGCCGGCGTAGAAGCCGCTCTCCTGCTCCTTAAACTGCATGGCATACATGTTGTCCAGCACTACTTCGGTGCCCTCAGCATCGGTGGGGAAGGCGTCCACCAGAATGAAGTATTTGTCGGGGTTGTCCTGCGCGGTCACACCGGCGGGGGCAAACTGGAAGCCGGGCATTACCATGGCGTCATAGTCGGCCACAACATCGGCCACAGCCTGCACCACCTTGCCAATGTCGGGCTCCTTCACGTGGTTCTCGGTGGCGCCGGGGTTGGCCTTGATGTAGTCCAGGATGCCGTTGTAGCAGTCCTGCCCAAAAGAGCCGTCGTCCACGCCAGACGAGGTCACGATGCCCACATGCAGGGTGGCGCCGTCGGTGCCGGCAGCGCTGCCAGAGGCGCTCTCGGCGGGGGCCGCGGTGGAGGCGGAGGCAGACGGGGCGGGTGCGCTGCTGCTGGTGGTGCCGCCGCAGGCCGCCAGCGCAAAGGTCAGAACAAGGGCCAGTGCAAGGGCCAGTACAGGTTTCATTTTCATGGTTTGGTCACTCCTTTTCTTCTTTTCGGGCGTTTTGGGAAATTTTTAGTATATACACCGTCTGCCCGGCTTACCGGAACAGCGCGGCAATACTCTCGGTGTAGGGCGGGCGGCATATGCCCTTCTCGGTCACAATCCCCGCTATCAGCTCATGGTCGGTCACGTCAAAGGCGGGGTTATAGCATTTGGTCTCGGGCAGGGCCATGGGCTCGGCATACCATTTTTCCTTTATTTCGCTCGGCTCGCGCAGCTCTATCTCTATGTCGGCCCCGGTCCTGCAGTTCCTGTCTATGGTGGAGGTGGGCCCCAGCACATAGAAGGGAATGCCGTAATATTTGGCCAGTATCGCCACCCCCGAGGTGCCTATCTTGTTCGCCGCGTCGCCGTTGGCTGCCACCCGGTCGCAGCCCACAAAGCAGGCCTGCACCCAGCCGTTCTTCATCACTATCGAGGCCATGTTGTCGCAAATGAGGGTCACGTCCACCCCGGCCCTTTCCAGCTCATAGCTGGTCAGGCGGGCGCCCTGCAGCAGCGGGCGGGTCTCGTCGGCAAACACCTTGAAGTGGATGCCTCTTTCCTTGCCCAGCAGAATGGGCCCAAGGGCCGTGCCATAGCGGGAGGTGGCCAGCGGCCCTGCGTTGCAGTGGGTCAATATGCCGTCGCCGTCCTTCACAAGGCCCAGCCCCAGCTCGCTTATGGCCCGGCACATGGCGATATCCTCCTCGTGAATTTTGAGGGCCTCGGCCTTCAAAAGCGGCAGAATCTCGCCCGGGGCTTTCCCGGCAGCGGCCTGCACCACCCCCTCCATGCGGTTCAAAGCCCAGGAGAGGTTCACCGCCGTCGGGCGGGAGGAATTCAGATATTCCTTCTGCTTCACAAGGGCGGCGTAAAAGTCGTCATAGCCGCCCTCGGGTATTTGCAGGGCCAGGCAGTAGAGGCAGTAGGCCGCGCAGATGCCAATGGCCGGCGCGCCGCGCACCCGCAGGTGGTAAATGGCGTCGTACATCTGGCCGGCTGTTTCCAGCCGCAAAAACTCGGTGCGCCCGGGCAGCAGGCTCTGGTCCAGAATCACCACGGCTCTGCCGTCGGACGCCAGCTCCACGTTGCTGGCATGGGTCACACTGCTGATGTCGGTACTCATGAAAAATAGTTCCTTTCTGTGCTTCTCTATCATAGCATAAATCATCCGCAAAAAACATGTACAGTATGATGACAATATAGAAAATGGCACATCCATAGTGTGCATGCTGTTTCCCTGTGGTTTCAGCAGAGAAGCCGCATGCATTGCAAAATATCCGCCAAAGCTTTGGCCTTTGGGGTTGTTAGGGGCAAAGCCCCTAACCCGTCGAAGACTGACACGCTGCCGGCTTTTCGTGCCCCTTTTCTCGAAAAGGGGCGGGCTTTGGCGCTTTGCTTTCTACAGCTTTTCCACAATGCCCCGCAGCAGGCGAATAAATTTCTCGCTGGCCTGCCCGGCGGCCTCTATCACCTCTTCGCCAGAGAGCGGCACATCCAAAATTCCGGCGGCCAGGTTGGCAATGCAGGCAATGGCCAGCACGTCCAGGCCGCAGTGGGCGGCCACAATGGCCTCGGGCACGGTGCTCATGCCCACCGCCTGCCCGCCAAACTGCTGGAACAGGCGAATCTCCGCCGGGGTCTCAAAGCTGGGCCCGGTGTAGGAGATGTACACCCCGGCCTTCAGGTCAATCTCCTGCTCGGCGGCGCAGCTTTTGGCCAGCTGCACCAGCTCCCGGGTATACACCCGCGTCATGTCGGGGAAGCGGGTGCCAAAGCGGTCGGCGTTCGGGCCAATCAGCGGGTTTGTGCCCATCATGTTGATGTGGTCGGTCAGCACCATCAGGTCGCCGGGCTTGTAGCTCTCGTCCAGGCCGCCGCAGGCGTTGGTCAAAATCAGGGTTTTGATGCCCAGGGCGCTCATCACCCGCACGGGGTAGGTCACCTCCTGCATGGTGTAGCCCTCGTAGAAGTGCAGGCGGCCCTGCATGCACAGCACGGTCTTGCCCAGCAGCTTGCCAATGATAAACCGCCCCACATGCCCGGGCGCGGTGGATAGCTTAAAATGTGGAATCTCCTCGTAGGGGATGAAGACCGGGTCCTCCAGGTTTTCCCCCAGCGGCCCCAGGCCGCTGCCCAGCACCAGGGCAATCTCGGGGTTTAGGCTGGTGCGGCTGCGCAGATACGCCACCGATTCGTCCACCATGCGGTTCAGCTCTTGCATCTTGTCCTCCCTTTCGTCCTTTTTGCTATTCTGCCACAGAAAGCCGGGTTTTCTGCTCCCGTTTAGGCGGCTACAGCACGCCCAGGGCAATCTCCATCATCTGGGTAAAGCCCTTCTCCCGCTCCTCGGCGGTGGTCTCCTGGTGGTTCGCCAAGGAGTCAGACACCGTCAGCAGGCAGGCGGCCTTTTTGCCGGTCATCCGCGCGTTGTGGAAGAGGCCAAAGCTCTCCATCTCGGCGGCCAGGCAGCCCTTCTCGCGGAAGAGCTTTTTCCAGCCGGGCTCCGCGCCCTCGGGCATCGGCCCGTGGTAGAACACGTCGCCGCTGTGTATCCGCCCCTCCACCACCGGCACGCCCAGGCGCTGGGCGCTCTGGCGCAGCTTTTCCAGCAGCTCGTCGCTGGCGGGAATGGTGTCCCCCGCAAAGCCGCCCTGAATCTTCGCGTAGGTGGATTCACTGTACGAATCCTTCACCAAAATCACGTCAAAGAGCTGCAGCTTCTCGTCATAGCCCCCGCAGGAGCCAATGCGCACAATCTCCTCCACCCCATAGTGGGTAAACAGCTCGTAGGAATAGATGCCGATGGAGGGAATGCCCATGCCGCTGCCCATCACAGATACAGGCTTGCCCTTGTAGGTTCCGGTAAAGCCCAGCATCCCGCGCACGTGGTTGAACTCGGTGGCGTTCTCCAAAAAGGTCTCGGCAATAAATTTGGCCCGCAGCGGGTCGCCGGGCATCAGCACGGTTTTGGCAATCTGGCCCACCTGGGCAGCGTTATGCGGTGTACTCATGGCAATCTCTCCTTTACTTTCGGGAAACAATAGTTATTTTTTTACTGCTCGTATAATTCAATCAACGCTCTCTCTATTGGTAGCAAACCGGCCCGGTCAATGCCTCTATCAGGTGCGCCTGGCCGGGGTAGGCGGCCAGCAGGGCCTCGCGGCTGGCGTGCTCGTAGTCTCCGGGGGCAAAGCCGGGGCTCATGGTGGTGCCCAGCAGGGCATACTGCCCGCCCGGCAAAAGGCGGCTGCCATGCCAGCAGTTTGCGGGCACCACTATCTGGGGGCGCTGCCCGGCGGCCAGGTCCGGCCCCAGCAGCCGCACCTCGCTGCTGCCGTCGGGCAGCAGGGTCAGCATCTCCACCGGGTCGCCCATGTAGAAGTGGTATAGCTCGTCGGTGGGCAACCGGTGCAGGTGGGAGTAGGCCCCCCCGCTCAGCAAAAAGTAAATGGCGCTGCCCATGTGCTTCGCCCCGGCCATGCCGGGGCTTTGGTAGGTGCTGGCAAACATCCCGCCCTCCACCTCCAGCGGCTCCAGCCGCAGGGTCTCTATAATCTCCCCGGCGCTCATCCGTTTTTCCATACTGCCGCGCTCCTTTCCTTTGGCCTGTCCAAGAGAAATGCGTATCATCCGGCTTATTTGCCGTCCCGCCTGTGCTTCAGGAGCTCTCCTCCGCCCCGGCCCAGCCGTCGGCGTAGTGTAGCTGCGGGCCGTTCTCGGCACACTGCTGCAAAAAATACCGGTGCTGGCGGGTGAAGGGTGCGCTCTTGTCCACTATCACGTGGTCTATTTTTTCGGTGGGGCACACAGAGCAAAAGGCCGTGGTGCCCAGCTTGGTGTGGTCAAAAAGAAAGTAGTTCTGCTTGGCGGCGGCCAGCAGCGCCCGCTTGGTCTCCGCCTCGGGGGCCGAGGAATCCGAAGCCCCGTGCGCATAGTCCACCGCCTTGCTGGAGAGGAAGGCCTTGTCCACAAAATAGCCCCGGCACATGGCGGCCACGTCCGGCCCCTGCAGGCTCATAATGGGCTTGCACAAAGCGCCCCCCAGCAGAATCACCTGGGTCTTCGGGTTTGTCTCCAGCGCGGTGGCCACCGTGATGTTATTGGTAATCACCGTCACCTCGGCGCGCAGAAAGGGCAGCATGGCAAAGGTGGTGCTGCTGGAATCGATGGCGATGGCGTCCCCGTCCTCCACCAGAGAGGCGGCATAGCGGCCCAAACTTTGCTTTTCGGTGTTTTGCTCGCGCAGGCGCTCGTCCCGTGGCCGCTCATACATCTTCTGGCTGGCCAGCCGGGCCCCGCCGTGCACCCGCAGCAGGAAGTTCCGCCTTTCCAGCGCGTCCAGGTCGCGCCGCACCGTCATCTCCGAGACCCCCAGCATCTCGCTGAGGCCGGTCACATCGGCATAGCCGTGGCATTTCAGATACTCCACAATGGCCAGGCCCCGTTCCTTGCTTCCCATGGTCCTTCCCCCGTTCCTGTGGGAGATTCTGTCCTGTTCCCGCCAGGGAACGGCGTTCTGTCAAGTGGAAAGTTGAGAGTTGAAAGTGGAAAGTTGAGAGTTGAAAGTGGAAAGTAGGGGCGGCTTCCATATCCGCCCGCCGGGCAAAGGCGCCGAAAACAGGCGGCCTGTAGGGGCGGATTCCATATCCGCCCGCCGGGCAAAGGCACCTAAAATGGGCGGCCTGTAGGGGCGGATTCTATATCCGCCCGCTCCGCCCGCAAAACAAATCGCCCGCGCCATCCTGCCTCCGTAGGGGCGGGGCTCTGCTCCGCCCGCTTTCCTACCCCGATGGCTAATGGCTCTGCCTCTGCCCATAGGTGCCAAAGCGCACCATGGCGGCC
>CAYRFC010000068.1:0-13173 GCA_964423365.1 uncultured Oscillospiraceae bacterium | reverse complement strand
AACCGATTCTACAATGACGGCGCCAAACCTTTGGTCTCTTGCTGGGGTGACGTGGCCCGCAGATGCCAATTGACACAAAACGCTTTACACAGCAAAGCAAAACCATTAAAATTTATTCTCTAGCACCACACTCTAAATCTTGCCTCTCGCCCTTTGCAAGCAAACGCGGGAAGAGGGAAGAACAAAGCTGCCAACATGCCCACAGGCGGATGGTGCAAGGCGGGCATGTTTGTGTATTGCATCCGCCGAAGTATAAGCAGAGATACGATAGCATGATGGGCGATAATTTCTTGGGCGTGAACCCAAGTGTAGGGGGATGTGCTGTACCATGGAAGAAGGGTCCCGGTCGAAGATAGAAGAAACGCTTGCCTTTAACCGCACCTTTGTGGAAAACAGGTGTTACAAAAAATTTGATACAACCAAATATCCCAGCAAAAAGCTTGCCATCCTTACCTGTATGGATACCCGGCTGACTGAGCTGTTGCCCGCAGCCCTCAACCTGCAAAACGGCGATGTGAAAATGATAAAAAATGCGGGCGCTTTTATCAGCAACCCGTTTGGCAGCGTGGCAAGAAGCTTGGTGGTTTCCATTTACGAGCTGGGCGTAGAGGAAATTTGGGTAATCAACCACTATGACTGTGGCATGCAAAACATCAACACAGGTGCCATCATAGAAAAAATGATGGGGCGGGGGGTGCAGCAAAAAGACATGGAGATGCTGCACTATATAGGCATAGATATCAACCAGTGGCTGAAAGGCTTTGAGGACCCCATTGCCGCTGTGAGGGAGACGGTTAAAACTATCCAAAGCCACCCGTTGATTCCGAAAGATATTTGCGTGCAAGGTTTTTTAATCCATCCTGAATCAGGAAAGCTGGATTTGGTTGACCCGCCCGGACAACCCGAGCATTGCGGCTGAAAACACCCATTGCCATCAGGAGGTTTTTTATGAAAACAAAATTCAACATCATCCTGCGTGTGTTTCTCACCGTGCTTCTCATTTTGGTTCAGGTGGCGGCGTTTGCCCTTGTGCTTTTGTTTTTCGTCAAGTGGGCGCCATTGCTTTCGGCGTTGATGGGTGTTTTCAGCCTTTTGGTGCTGCTGCAAATCATCCAGAAGGAGGATGAGGCCGGCTATAAAATTGGCTGGATTATTCTGGTGATGCTGTTGCAGCCGGTGGGGGGTGTGTTGTATCTGATGTTTGGCACCAAGCTTCCGGCCAAAAAGCTGCAGCTTGCCCTCAAAAGAGAGCATGACGCCTGCCCGGGCTGCCTGCGGCAGAATCCAGAGGTATTGAAAGAAATTCAGGCCTTTGATGCGCGGGCGGCAGGTGCCGTAACCTACCTGAACCGGAACACGAATTACCCCGCCTATGCACACACCCTTACCAAATACTACCCTTTTGGCCAGGATATGTATGCCGACATGCTGGCTGAACTGGAAAAAGCCGAACACTTTATATTCATGGAATACTTCATCATTGATGAGGGCAAAATGTGGGACGGTATTCTGGATATTTTGAAACGCAAGGTGAAGCAAGGCGTAGACGTGCGCCTGCTGTACGATGATGCCGGCTCACTGATGCTGCTTCCCGAAAACTTTGACCGGCAGATGCAGGCGCTGGGCATTCAGTGCGTGGCGTTCAACCGCGTGGTGCCCTTTCTGGCACTGCGCATGAACAACCGGGACCATCGCAAAATTATGGTGATTGACGGGCACACCGGGTTCAATGGCGGCATCAACCTGGCAGATGAATACATCAACGAGAACCACAAGCTGGGTGTGTGGAAAGACACCGGCGTGATGCTGAAGGGCGATGCGGTGCAGAACTTCACCATGATGTTTCTGGAGACATGGAACGCGGTTTCCAAGGCGCCGGTGCCGCATGAGAAGCTGTGTGGGTATGCGCCGGATGTGTATGCCACAGAAACCATGACCAGCGACGGATTTGTGCAGCCCTATGGCGACACCCCGCTGGACGAAAGCAGCACAGGGGAAGATATATACATCGACATTTTGAACCAGGCCCAGAGCTATGTGTACATCTTCACCCCCTATTTGATAATGGGTGATAAGATGCGTGCCGCGCTGACGCTGGCGGCGCAGAGAGGGGTGGATGTGCGCCTGGTGACGCCCGGTGTGCCGGACAAAAAGGTGGTGTATCTGCAAACCCGCAGCCACTACAAGCCGCTGTTGCAGGCCGGCGTGCGCATCTTTGAGTTTTCTCCGGGCTTTCTCCATGCCAAATGCTTTGTGTCGGATGACAAAATAGCGGTGGTAGGCACCATCAACCTGGATTATCGAAGCCTTTACCTGCACTTCGAGTGTGCAACCCTGCTGATGGGCACCAGCACGGTGGCCGATGTAAAAGCCGACGTGCTGGAAACCCTGCAGGCCTGCCGGGAGGTGGGTGAGCATGACGATGACCGTGGCTTTTTTGGCCGTTTGTTTGATGATGTGGTGCGTATTTTTGCGCCGCTTATGTAAGAGGGCGGGGGCTATGGAGGCAAGGCCGAACCATGGAGGAGGCAAAGCGGCAACGCCGAAGCTGGCCGGAAAGGGCGCCTTGCCGGCCAAAGAAATCGCCGCTAAAGCGGGCAGCCGTGCAAGCAGTTTTTGGCGCTGGATACATGAAGGCGGCGCATATATGGAAAGTGCGTTCCCAGGGCCTGGGAACGCACTTTTTAACCATGTGGAGGCAAGAGGGAGCTTGCAAAACGGAAAGGCAGCTCTGTGGGAGGTGCGGGGACGTCCATCCCCTTCCCAGCTTGCAGCCGGGCTGCCTTTATTCCGCGCTGGAGACAATGTCATTCAGCAGCCTGTCCACCAGGATGAGCATGCGCGGCAGGTGGAAGGGGCCTTTGAAGGTGCTGCCCTTGGCCGCAGGGCGGGTGGGCTGGCCGTCCCGCCGCAGGTAGCCGTACCATTCGCCGTTTTCGTTGTCGGCCAGGTGCTGCATGGCGTAGGCCCAGGTGTCGGCAAAAATATCGCGGTACCGTGCCTCTCCGGTTTTTTGGTAGAGCATCAGGGCGGCAATGGCCATCTCGTTGTGGGGCCACCACAGCTTCATGTCGTGCTCATATGCCTCGGGCGGCTTGCCCAGTGCGTCCACATAGTACAAAAGGCCGCCGTACTCCCTGTCCCAGCCCGCCTGGTAGGCCATGTCGAAAATCTCGGCGGCCTTTTGGCACCAGTCCTCCCGCCCCTGGGCGCTGGCATAGTCCAGCATAAACCAGGCGCACTCCATGTCGTGGCCGGGGTTCACCACCCGGCCGCTGCTCAGCTCGGGCCAGAATTCGCCGTCTTTGCCCACCGTCTCCAGGGTCATGCCCAGCTCCGGCTTGTGGTGGTAGTCCAGCACGGTTTGGATGCTCTGCCGGGCGCGCGCATGGTACAGGGCCTGGTGCTCGGGGGTGTCGTCGCAGCGCAGCAGCACGCTGCACAGGTTCAGGTAAATCATGGGGTCGGCCAGGCTACGGCCGCTGCGGGTCTCGGGCATGGTTTTGGCCCCAAGGCCCACCGGGTCTTCCACTAGGCCGTTGTTCAGCTTCCATATCAGCTCATAGGCCGCCCGGGCGCGCGCAAGGTATACCGGCTCATGGGTCAGGGCGTAATACTCGGCGTTGGCCATGGTGTAGAAGGCCTCGGAGAAGCAGTAGCGGCGCTGGCGCAGCGGCGCGCCCTCTGCCGTTACGGTGAAATACATCCGGTTTCCCTTCTCGCGGTTGATGCAATGGGCCTCTAGAAAATCCAGGCAGCTTTTGGCGGCCTGCTGCCAGTCCTCCTGTGGGCCGTAGCGGTTGCAAAGGTGGGCAAAGGTCCAGGCGCAGCGCCCCTGCATCCACACCGATTTATCGGTGGAGTAAACCGCGCCCCTTTCATCCAGGCAGGTATAGACCCCCCCGTTTGTCTTGTCCATGCCGTTGTTTAGCCAGAAGCGCACACAGCCGTCCAGCTGGCTTTTCACCTGCGCATGGATATTTTCCCAGTCCTGCTTGTTCATCGTGCCACTCCTGTCTATTTACGGGTGTTGCCGCCGCAGGGCCTCTGCCGCCAGCTGCCCAGCGCCATACAGCGCGGCCTGGTTGCCCAGCGCGGCTGGCAGCAGCCGGGTTCCTTGGAAGCTGGGCTTCAGCAAAAAACGCAGCCGCCGGGCCAGCATCTCCTGCAAAACAGCCTCCTGCATAATGCCGCCGCCCAGCAGCACGGCGCCGGGGTCCAGCAGGTGGATGGCCCCGGCCAGGCCGAGGGCTATCTCGTCGGCCCAGGCCTCCACCACCGCGGCCACCGGGGCCTCCTGCCGGTGGGCAAAGACAGCCCGCCCGCTGTGCAGATGCGGGCCCAGCGCCAAAGCCCGCCGCACCAGCGCCCCCGTGGAGGCATACTGCTCGTAGCTGCCGCTGCCCTGCCTGCCCGGCTCCAGTGCTTCGGGGTGGGTGACAAGGCCGCCAATTTCCCCCGCAGAGCCGTTTTCCCCGCGTTCCAGCCTGCCGCCGCGCACAATGGCCCCGCCAATGCCGGTGCCGTAGCTCACCATCAAAAAGCTGTTCAGCCCCGCCGCCCGTGCCGCGCCAAAATGCAGCTCCCCCAGGGCGGCGGCGTTCACGTCATTCTCCACGGCCGTGGGCAGGCCGGTGCCCTCCTGCAGCCGCTGGCGCAGGGGGAAGCCGGTGTAGCCGGGGATGTTATCGGACAGGCGGATGCTGCCGTCGGCCAGGTTCACCTCGCCCGCCGTTCCCACCCCCAGCGCCTTGGTCTCCGGGCAGGCCGCCGCCATCTCCCGTACCAGCGCCGCAATGCCCTCGGCGCTGGCAGGTGTGGGCCGCTCCGCCAGGTCCATCAGCCCGTCCCCGGCCATTCTGGCGCTCTTTATGGCCGTGCCGCCAATGTCGATGCACAAAAGCTCTGTCATATCTCTCACCCCTGCGCCACTTTTTTCCGGCGGCAGGCAGATGCCCTCTCCCTGTTCACAAAGGATGCACAGAGAAAGGGCAGGCTGCGCCTAGCGGTATTTTGCCTTGGTATCCTCGATGCTTTGGTAGATTTTTTCCACCAGCTCGGCGTCGCGCGGGGTGACGTCCGGCATGGGGGCGCGCACCCCGCCAATGTCCAGCCCCTGGCGGCGCAGCACGGCCTTGATGATGGCATACATATGCCCCTCGCCGCCTGTCAGCAGCTTGATGATGTCCCAGATGTCGTACTGGATGGCTCTGGCCCTGGCGATGTCGCCATGGGCAATGTAAGCCTCGGCCTGCAAAAACAGCTCGGGCATCACGCCGTAGGTGCCGCCAATGCCGCCGTTTGCCCCCATCAGCCGGCCCGCCACATACTGCTCGTCCGGCCCGTTGAACACCACCGTGCCCTCGCCACCCGCCTGCTTGAATGCGCAGATGTCCAAAACAAAATCGGAGGAGTTTTTCACCCCCACCATGTCGGGGTTTTGGCGCATACGCCGCACCATGTCCGGCGTAAGCGCCGTGCCGCTGAGCTGGGGGATGTTGTAGATGAAGAAGTCCGTTCCCCGCGCGGCTGCGCTGATGCGGTTCCAATATTCCTCCACCGCGTGGGGGGGCAGATGAAAATAGATGGGCGGAATGGCGGCCACGGCGTCCACCCCCAGCGCGGCGGCGTGGCGGGCCAGTTCCTCGCTGTCCCGCGTGTTGTTGGCCGCTACGTGGGCAATCACCACCAGTTTTCCTCTGGCGGTCTCCATCAGGGCTTCCAGCACCCTTTTGCGTTCCTCCACGCTTTGGTAGATGCACTCGCCGGAGGAGCCGCAGGCATACACGCCCTGCACCCCTTTTTCCACCAGCCGCTCCGCCAGTGCCGTCACCCGCTGGGGGCTTATTTCGCCCGCCTCGTTATAGCAGGCGTAGAAGGCGGGGAAAATGCCTTTGTATTTGCCAGTATCTTTCACAGATATGCTCCTTTTATGCGCCGCTTAGCGCGCAAGAGTTTGCGGCATGCCAGCACGCTGTGCTGCTTCATACCTTAATTTTCACAACCACCTTTAGCACGGCCTGCGGCAGGCCGCCGCAGGCGCCGCCGGGGCGGTGCACCTCGCCCGGCAGAAGCAGCAAAAACTCGTCTCCGCTCAGGCGCAGGGGCCGCAGGGGCCCCTGGTAGGTCTCGGTGTCCTCGTTTGGCAGGGCCTGCACCAGCCGCTCCATCTCGGGCAGGAAGCCGCAGTATACGTCCTCCCGGCCCTGCACCACAAATTGCAGGTCCATGTAGGCAGTGTGCACCTCGCCCGGTGCGTCCGGTGCGGGCGGGGCGGTGTCGTAGGCCATCACATTGGCATACAGCTCCTCGCCGTCCAGGGTGTGGCGGCCGGTCTTGGGCGGGCTTTGCCGGCAGCTTTGCAAAAAGGCGAAGGCCTGTTCCAGTTGGCTGCTTGCAAAGGGGTAGCGCGGGGCGGCGGAAAGCAAATCATACACCACGGTCGGTTCCTCATAGCCCACAGGCGCCCCGCCGCCGGGCTTCCGGTGGCGGGTTCGCCCGTGAAGACTTTTATTTCATCAATACATCACGGAATCTTGCTTGGCGGTTTTCAGAATCTCATTGCCGGCGGCCACGTAGGCGTCCAGCGCCTCCTGTGCGGTCTTTTCGCCCGTAAGCGCCGCCTGAATCTCGGGGAACAGCACGGTGCGCAGCTCGTTGTAGCCCGCCACATTGTTCGAGAAGTTGAACATGTACTGTTCGTTCTCGTTGTAGGCCGCCAGATAAGGCATCTCAGCCTTCACCTGCTCGGTGACAGAGGCGCGCACCGGGGTGCCGTTTTTGGAGGCGACAACCAGCTCAGGGTCGGTGGAGAAGAACTTCACAAAATCCTTGGCGGCGGCCATGCGGGCCTCGTCGCCGGTGTTCATCACCATGCCGCCGGACACATAGGTGAAGGTCAGGGGGTTTGGGTCGCCGGGGATGTTGGCCAGCCGCACATCAAAGTTCGGGTCGATGGCCTCCATCTCCTTGATTTGGGTTTGGAACAGCACGGTGTTGGTGAAGCTGACGGCCAGCTGCCCATTGATGAACATGGCGTTGTTGTCGTTCGAGGTCAGGCTCTCGGCACCGGGCACCGTCAGGCCGGCGTTGTACAGGTCCAGAATGTATTCCAGCGCCTTCACGCCCTTGGCGTCGTTCACCACCAGCTCGTCATTTTCGCCAAAGAAGGGGCTGCCGAACATGCGCAGATAGGCCAGGTTCCAGGTGTCGGCCTGGTTGTTTTTGGCCCACAGGCCCATGGGGGATACGTTGGGCAGGCCGGCTTTCAGGCCTTCCAGCAGGGTTTTGAACTCCTCGGGTGTCCAGGTCTTGATTGCGTACTCCTCGCCGATGTACTCATCCAGGCCCGCCTCACGGAACATGTTGGCGTTGTAAATCAGGGTGCCGGGCATGTGGTTGAAGGGGAAGACGAAAATTTCCTCGTTGATGGTGCAGTTGTCCCAGATGCCTTCGGAGATGTCGGCCTTGTCCTCGTCGGAGACGATGTCGTTCAGCGGCACCATGGCCCCTTTGTGCATGAAGCTGGACATGGTGAAGGCGCCCTCGAAGAAAACGTCGGGCAGGGTGTCGGTCTGCATGGCCACATTCAGCTTTTCGTCGCGGCCCTCGCCGGGAATCACCTCCACCGAGATGCTGACATTGGGGTTCAGCTCGTTATAGCGGCGGGCGGCCTCTTTAAAGAAAGAGTCGTAATCGGCGCCATCCTCTGTGGCGCTGAAAACGCCCTGCCACTGGGGGGTCAGCCACATCACCAGCTCCATCTTCTCGCCGGTGGCGGCAGGGGAGGCGGCACCCGAAGCGGAGCCCGACCCGCTGCCCGCCGCGGGAGGGGCCGAAGACGAACCACCGCCTCCACAGGCGGCAAGCGCACCCGCCAGCAGTAAACCAGACAACAATAGACCAATCAGCTTTTTCATTACAATCCTCCTACTTTTCGCTTACAGCATTTGTTTCCATGCTGTAGATATCCTCTTCCGTTTTCGGCCTGCAAAAACGGATGCCAACCATGCTGGGCTGCGCCAAGGGGCGCACAAAACCAGAGCCACCTTCCCGTGGCTGTCTCGCGCGGGCAGCTGCTGCCCGGCGTTCCTTCTTTTTTGCGTTTGGGCGCAGCGGCTATTCCTTCACCGCACCCATGGTCAGTCCTCCGGTAAAATACCGCTGGAAGAGCAGGAAAATGATGAGCATGGGAATGGCCGCCACAGTGGCGCCCGTCATTTTGTAGGCGAAATTGGGGTTAATTTCCTGCATCAGGCTGGCTGTGCCCACCATCAGGGTCATCATATTGCGGCTGCGGGCAATCAGCATCTGCCACAGGTAGTCGTTCCACACATTCACAAAATTCAGGATGAACAGGGCCCCTATGCCGGGCTTCACCATGGGCAGGATGAGCTGGGTGAACACCCGCAGCTCGCCCGCACCGTCCAGCTTGCCGGATTCCCGAATCGAGTCAGGCACCGTGTCGAAAAAATTGAACAGCAGGTATACCCCAAAGGCCGTGGCCACGTTCGGGAAAATCATGGCCGCATAGCTGTCGCTCCATTCCAGATTCAATATGATTTTGAACAGCGGCACAATGAAAATTTCCTTCGGTATCATCAGCGAGGAGATGAGCAGCAGGAACAGGGGTTTTTTGAAGGGGAAGTCCAGCTTAGAGAAGGCGTAGGCCGCCATGGAGGCACACACCACCACCAGCAGGGTGGTGGCCACCGAGACGAACAGGCTGTTGAAGGCCCAGCGCAGGGTGGGCTGCCCGCCCAGAAGGTCTATGTAGTTTTGCAGGGTGGGGTTTGTGGGGAACCAGTCCGGCGGCATTTTGAAGATGCCCGCCGAGGTTTTGAAGGTGCTGGTGAAGAGCCAGTAGAGCGGGAACAGATTCAATATGGCGAAGAATATCACCACAATGTTTAGGGCGATGTCCGGCTTTTCCAGGCGTTTGCCATGTTTTTTCATACCCGCCCCCCTAATGCTGCTTGCTGAACGCGCGGAACTGGGGAATGGCCATCACCAAGGCGATGATGAACATGATGACCCCAATGGCGGCGGCAAGGTTTGTTTTGTCGAACACGAAGGCGTTGCGGTACAGGTAGTACATCATGGTCATGGTGGCGTTGTTGGGGCCGCCGTCGGTTAGCAGCTGCACAATGACGAAGAGCTTCAGCACCGCAATGGTGTTGATGACGGCGAGGTAGAGGCTGGTGGGCTTGGTCATGGGCAGCAGGATGTGTATGATGCGCTTCCACTTGCTGGCGCCGTCCACCTCGGCGGCCTCAAAAATATCGCCGGGGATGCCAATCATGGAGGCCACATACATGATGATGGCCTGGCCCAGGGTGGCCACCACGGTGACGAAGGCAATCACCCATATCGCCGTGGTTTTGCTTCCCAGTGGGTTCGAGACGGAAAACCCGAAGGTTTTCAGAATATAGTTCACAAGGCCGGAGGCCGGGTTCAGCAGGAAGTTCCACACCATCGCCATCACCACCGAGGACACCACCACCGGCAGATAGTAGCAGGAGCGGATGAAGGCGATGTACCTGGGGTTTTTGTCGAAGATGGCCGCCGAGATGAGAAAGCCGACCACCAGCATGGTACCCACCACAACCACCACCAGCAGCAGGGTGTTTGCAATGGACAGCAGGAACACCTTGTCTGTAAACAGCTGGATGTAGTTGCCCAGCCCCACAAAGGTGTCGCCCTTGGGGGTGGTGCGGAACAGGCTGATGCGCAGCCCTTCTACAATGGGATACAGGGTGAAAACCGCAAAAAACAGAAACTGGGGCAGAATGAAGGCAAACCCGGTGAGTGGATTGTTCAGGGGGTGCCGCTTCCTTTTTTTCAGCAACGATATCCTCCTCCTCATATACCTTAAAGAAAAGAAAAAACGGGACGTTCAGCCAAGCATGGAAAAGGCGAAGCCGCGCCACTGGGCAAATGGGGCAGCAGGGGTGGGCGGGTTCAGGCAGTGGTTCGTCAGGCAAGGCTCCAGTGGGGCAGGCGCTGCTTCAGCTCCGCCGCAAACTGGCTGTATTGCTCTGCAGTGGGCCCCAGATAGGGTGGATAGAGGCGCAGGGGCATCCCAGGCAGAAGGGCTTTTGTGTACATCTTGTCGTACCCGGCGTTCATGATGGGCTGGGGAACGGCCCGGAACAGGGCCTGCTGGGTGATGGCAATCTCCTGTTCCAGCCGCACAATGGCCTCCACATCCTTCTGCCGGCCCGCCTCATACAGGGCCCAGGCGGCCTTGGGGCACATCACCGAGCTGGAGAACAGCATGCCGCACTCGCCGTACAAAGCGCCCACGCCGTAGCCGTATTCGCTGAGGATGAACTGGATGGGCAGCCGGGCGCTTTGGATGCTGATGATGTCCTCAATGGAGTCGTTCATATACTTGACGGCGGCCAGGTTGGGAATTTCCTGTGCCAGCCGGGCATAGTGGTTGTGGTTCAGCAGTTTTTTGCTGCGCCCGCCGTTGTTGTAGTGCATAAAACGCAGGCTGGGGAAGGGGTCGCACACCTGGTGGAAAAAGAGGTAGGCCTCTTCGTCGCTCAGCATGCCCCAGGAGGGGAAGGAGATTTGAAAATCCCGCACCCCAAGCTCTGCGGCCAGCCCAATGCGCCGTATGATATCCGAGGCCGACAGGCTGATGACCCCCACCATCGGCTCCACGCCGGTGCCCTGCAAGTCCTGCAAAAAGGCCCGGGTGATTTCCAGATATTGGGCCTCGTCCACCGCATAGCCCTCGCCCGCCGTGCCAAACAGGTAGAGTGCGGGCAGCTTTGCCTCCACCAGCTTTTCCACCACCTGGGCAAACACCCCGCGCTGGAACCGGTATTCCTCGTCCCAGGGCACGCAAACCGTGGTGATGGCATGGGGAGGATAGCGCTTATCTGCTGGCTTCACCCGGGGGCCTCCCTTCCTCATAGCACCGCCTATTGTGCAATTTACCTAAATAATTTTTGTCATCCCATTCATCTTGTGGCCAGTATAGCAACGGAAAAGAGCAAAGTCAATAGAAAAATGAAAATATTTTTTATTTTAACAAACTAAAGAAAATTTCATCCTTTTTGTTGCTTTCCCCATTAGAATGTGCTATTCTGGCAGAAAGAGCACAAGACTTCATCGAAGACATACAGAGAGAAAGAGGGGGCGCCATGTCTGCTTTTGACATGCCACTGGAAGAATTGATGGCCTACCGGGGCACCAACCCCTGCCCGGCCGATTTTGACGAGTATTGGAAGCGGGCCACGGCGGCGCTGGACGCGCAGGCCATGGGCTACCGTTTGGAGAAGGCGGAATTCAGCGCCCCGGGGGTGGAGTGCTTTCATCTCTGGTTCACCGGGGTGGGCGGGGCTGCCGTGCACGCCCAGTTTTTGCGGCCAGAGAAGCTGGAAAGGCCCGCTCCGGCTGTTTTGCTGTTTCACGGGTACCAGGGTTCGGCGGGGGGCTGGTTTGAAAAGCTGCCCTTTGCCCAGAGCGGCATGGTGGTGGCCGCGCTGGACGTGCGGGGCCAGGGCGGCCCCTCCGAGGACTGTGCGGCCACCGGCGGCAGCACCCACCGGGGGCATATTGTACGCGGTATGGACGACGAGAGCCCGGACAGGCTGTTTTTCCGGAATGTGTTTTTGGATTGCGCCCAGCTTGCCCGCCTGCTGGCCGCCATGCCGGAGGTGGACGCCGCCCGCATGGGGGCCGCCGGGGCCAGCCAGGGCGGGGGCCTTGCGGCGGCCTGCGCGGCGCTATATCCCGGCCTGCATTCCCTCTCTCTGGCCATGCCCTTTTTGTCGGACTACCAGCGTGTGTCCGTCATGGATTTGGACAAGGAGGCGGAGCCCTACAAGGAGCTCAGCATCTATTTCCGCACCCGGGACCCCCTGCATGCCCGGGAGGAGCGGTTTTGGCAGCGGCTCGGCTACATCGACACCCACAACCTCGCCCGGTATATCCGGGCCAAAACCCAGTTTTTTGCCACCTTGATGGACAAGGTGTGCCCCCCGTCCACCCAGTTTGCCCTGTATAATTCCATCCCCGCGCCAAAGCAGCTGCATGTATACCCAGAGTACGCCCACGAGTATCTGCCCTATCAGATGGACATGACCCTGCAATTTTTCCTGGAAATGGAACCCTGAGCTGAGGTGAGAGCGTGAGCAAACCGAACATTCTCGAACTGATTACCACACAGTACAACAGCCTGACCAAAGCGGAAAAACGGGTGGCGGACTTTGTGCTGACCAATTCCCTGGAAGCCCAGTATATGAGTATCACCGACCTTGCCGCTTCCAGCATGGTGGCCGAGGCCACCATCTTCCGTTTTTGCAAAACCCTGGGCCTCAGCGGGTACAACGAGTTCAAGCTCTCGCTGGCAAAATCCACGGTGCCCAAGCAGTCCCGCGATACGGTCTACGACATCTACGGCAAGGTGAAGCCGGGCGACAGCATCCCCGATATGTGCACAAAACTGTACAATTCTGAGGTTGAGGCGCTGACCCAGACCCTGCAAAAGATAGACCCCGAAGCCCTGACCCAGGCGGTGGATATCCTGGCGGGGAGCGAGCGGGTGTTCTGCTTTGGGCAGGGCGGCTCGTCCATTCTGGCCATGGAGGCCTGGGGGCGGTTCATCACGGCGGCCCCCCATTTCCACCATGTGGCCGACAACCACATGCAGGCCATGACGGCCGCCCTCACCGGGGCTAAGGACGCCATTCTGTTCTTTTCCTATTCCGGCTCCACCCGGGACATGCTGGAAATTTTGCCGCTGGTGCGGGAGAATGGCGTCAAGGTGATTCTGGTTACCCATTTTCCCAATGTGGGGGGCAGCCAGTTTGCCGATGTGGTGCTGCTCTGCGGCTCCAGCGAGGGGCCGCTGCAAATGGGCTCCATTGCCGCCAAGGTGGCCCAGCTGTTCCTGATTGACGTGCTGTTTAACGAGTATTGCCGCCGCAACCCCGAAAAAACCATGCTGAACCGCGAGGCCACCACCAAGGCCATCACCCAAAAGATGCTGTGAAGGCGGTGAGCCAGCTATTGCTTGGGCGGGCGGCAGGGGAAGAACGCTGGTACGAGCATTTTCTGGCATGCATGGACTGCTGAGGGTACCGCAGTTGCAGATTCGGCTCCAGTTACATAATACCAATAGGCAGAGGGCGGCGCCAAACCGGCGCCGCCCTCTGC
>CAYRFC010000067.1:0-13261 GCA_964423365.1 uncultured Oscillospiraceae bacterium | reverse complement strand
TGCCCCCCAGTGGGGGCAGTGGAACTTGGTATTTGAAGTTTTTCGTGCCCCTTTTTTCAAAAAGGGGCGGCCTTTGCCCTTGCCCTTGCTAATACAGCGGCTGGGCTTTCAGCCAGGCGGCCATCTCGCCGCTTATCTCCTGCATCAGCCCCGGCTGGAAGGGGGTGCGCAGGCCCGCCGCCTCCACAAGGCCGCTGTAGCTGCGGCTGCCGGCCGCCCGCACCAGGGCCAGATAGCGCTGCCAGGCCCCGGCAAAATCGCGCTGGGCCAGCAGGAAGAATTGCAGGGCAATCACCTGGGCCAGCACATAGTCAATGTAATAAAAGGGCGAGGTGTAGATGTGCAGCTGGCGCTGCCAGCCCGCGCCCCGGCTGTAGAAGGGCAGGCCGTCATAGTCTATCCAGGGGCGGTAGGTTTTTTCCAGCTCCTGCCAAAGCTGGCAGCGCTGCGCGGGGCTAAGGCCCGGCTCATCATACACCCGCTGCTGGAACTCGTCCACCAGGCAGCCGTAGGGCAGGAAGGTGAGGGTGTCCTGCGCGTGAGACAGGGCATATTTGGCACTGTCCTCCTGAAAGAACAGGCGGTGCCAGCGTTCGGTTAAAAACTCCATGCTCATCGAGTGGATTTCGCAGCTTTCCAGCCCCGGGCTGCGCAGCTCGCCGGGCAGTTTTTGGCCGGCGGCCAGAAAGGCGGCAAAGGCGTGGCCCGCCTCGTGGGTCAGCACGTCCACATCCCCCGAGGTGCCGTTGAAATTGGAGAAAATGAAGGGGCTTTGGTAGGCGGGCAGGTAGGTGCAGTAGCCGCCGGGGGCCTTGCCGGGTTTGGCCAGCACGTCAAACAGCCCGCCCTCCATCATAAAATCAATGAAGGCGGCGGTTTCGGGCGAAAGCTCCCGGTACATGGTGTGCCCCGCGGCCAATATCTCCTCCGGGCTGCCCTTGGGGGTGGCGTTGCCGTCTTCGAACTCCAGCTTGCTGTCGTAAAAGGTGAAGTGGGGCACCCCTATGCGCGCGGCCTGCCGCTGGTAGAGCTGGGCGGCCAGCGGGCTGACGGCGGCGGCCACCTCCCGGCGGCAGGCCTCTATCTCCCGGCGGCCATAGCCCAGCCGCCCCATGCGGATATCCCCCAGCGGGGTGAAGCTTGCAAAGCCCAGCAGCTTGGCCTGCCGGGTGCGGTTCTGCACCATCTTGTCGTAAATTTCGTCCAGCTCCTCGCGGTGGCCTTCAAAAAAGCCGCCCTCGGCCGCAAAGGCGGCCCGGCGCAGGGCGCGGCTTGGGCTTTGCATAAAAGGGCTAAGCTGGGCCACGGTGCGCTCCGCCCCCTCAAAGGGGATGCGGGCCGAGGCATACAGCGCCTCGTAGCGGGTTTCCAGCGCATTTTCCTCCTGCTGCAGGGGAATCAGCCTTTCATCGCTGCTTTTCACCGCCAGCTCCATTTTTTGGCAGAGGATGGGCCCGTATGTTTCCTCCAGCGCGCCGCGGTGGGGGCAGGCCAGCAGGGCGCGGTAAAGGCCAAGCTGGCGGTCTGCCAGCAGGGGGCCCTGCTCGTCAAAATAGTCGTTTTCCGCGGTGTAAAAGGCGTCCCGGGTGTCCACCGTGTGGCGGATGGAGGCCAGGGTGGCGGCGGTGTCCACCTCGGCGGCCAGCGCGTCTGCCTCGCGGAAGATTTCCAGCAGGGTCTCGCCGCTTTGGGCCTCTGCCGCCCGGCGGGCCAATGCTTCCAGCTTCTGCGCCGCGGCGGGCAGGTCGGGGCGCTGGTAGGGCATCTCTGAAAATTTCATGTAGTATTCCTCGGTTTTTCGATAATAATGAGGCAAAAGGGTGTGGCCGCTATGTTTTTTACAGGAGGGTAAAGCGTTCCACATCGAAGAGCCCCCGGTCGGTCAGCCGCAGGGCGGGGATGACCGGCAAGGCCAAAAAGGAGAGGGTGATGAAGGGGTCGACATGGCGGGGAATACCCATGCCATGGGCCTTTTCCAGAATTTCCCCCACCTGCCGCCGCACGGTCTCGGCGTCGTGCAGGCTCATCAGCCCGCCCACGGCCAGCGGCACATCGCCCAGCACCCGGCCGTTTTGCACCAGCACATAGCCGCCCTGCATCTGCGCCAGATGCCGCATGGCCAGCAGCAGGTCGGCGTCGTTGTCGCCCGCCGCGATGATGTTGTGGCTGTCGTGCGCCACGGTGGTGGCAATGGCCCCGCCGCGCAGCCCAAAGCCCTTCAGGGCGGCCACGGCCACCCCGCCGCTGCGGCCATGCCGCTCGGCCACGCAGAGCTTGATGTAGTCTCCGCCGGGGGCAAACAGGCCGTTTTGGCTGGGCAGGGTCTCACGCAGGTGCTGGGTTTCCAGCTGGTAGGGCACCAGGCCCATGACGTCGCTCTCGCCGGGGCCCGCCCGCAGCGCCAGGCTGTCCTCAGCCAGGGGGGGCAGGTGCACGCTGTGCAGCACGGCCTCGTTTTGCGGGGGCGGGGGCAGGGGGCTGCCCAGCAGAGCGCGGCAGGGCAGGCCGTCCTTGTAAACGTCCACCACCTCAATGCTCCCAAGGTCTTTCAGCAGCACAATGTCGGCCCGGTAGCCCGGGGCCAGCGCCCCCAGGTCCCGCAGGCCATACACCTGCGCGGTGTTCCAGCTTGCCATGCGTATGGCCTCTATGGCGGGCAGGCCGGTGTCCACCGCCAGCTTCACATTCCAGCGGATATGGCCGTCCCGCCCGGTGTCGTCCAGGTGCTTGTCGTCGGTGCAGAACATAAAGCGGTCGGTGGGCAGGCCGCTCTCGGCCAGCCCCCGCACAAGGGCCACCAGGTTGTGGGCGGCGCTGCCCTCCCGCACCAGAATGGCGAAGCCCGCCCGTGCCTTTTCCAGCGCCTCGGCAAAGCTGGTGGCCTCGTGCTCGGTGCGCACCCCGGCGGCGGCATAGGCCTGTAGTGCCGCCCCGTGCAGGGCCGGGGCATGCCCGTCTATATTTCCACCGGGAAAGAGTGCCAGCTTTTCAAAAATATCCCCCCGCCCGGCCACCACGTCGGGGTAGCACATCACCTCGCCCAGCCCCAGCACCCGGGGGTGGCGGAGGAAGGGCTGCATCTCGGCGGCGGTGAAGCGGGCGCCGTTTGTCTCAAAGGGGGTGGCGGGCACGCTGCTGGGCAGCATGAAATAGATGTTGCAGGGGAGCTTTTCACTGGCGTCCAGCATAAACTGCATCCCCCTGGCCCCGCTCACGTTCACAATCTCGTGGGGGTCGGCCACCAGGGTGGTGGTGCCGCTGGGCAGCACGGTGCGCACCAGCTCGGCGGGCAGCACCATGGCACTCTCAATGTGCAGGTGCGCGTCAATGAAGCCCGGGCAGAGCACAAGGCCGGTGCAGTCCCGTTCCTCCTTGCCGCTGTATTGCCCTATTCCGGCTATTCTTCCGTCGGTTACGGCCAGGTCACCGGCCAGCAGCTCCCCGGTGAACACATTCACAATTTGGGCGTTTTTAAACACAAGGTCGGCCTTTTCGCGGCCCGCGGCCACGTCTGTAAGATGCTGCAAGGTCATGGTATTCCACCTTTCCGGCAAAGGGACGCCTCTTTTATGGCAGAAACTTGAAATTCGCAAATATTTCCATTAGTATAGCATACAGTGGCCGCTTTGTCTCTGTATCGGGCGGCGGCCAGGAGAGGCCCTGTTCAGCCGATAGGGCTCTGGAAGCTGCAAAAGCCCGCTCTGGCTTGCCCGTTCCGCCAAAAACAGCGGGCCTCTATAGGAGGAAAAGAATGGAAAAACTGACGATGGAGCAAAGCCGCGCCCTGCTGGGTGAAACCACCAAGGAGCCCCACCTGCTGCAGCACGCCCTGGCCGTGAGCACCGCCATGGGGGCCATGGCGGCCCACTTTGGCCAGGATGTGGCCCACTGGCAGGCCGTGGGTTTTCTGCACGACTACGACTATGAGCAGCACCCGGACGAGCACCTGCAGCACACCGAGGCGCCGCTGCGCGAGGCAGGGGTGGATGAGGAGAGCATCCGGGCCATCCTGGCGCACGGTTACGGCCTGCTGAACGAGGTGAAGCCGGAGAGCGAGCTGGAAAAAAGCCTCTACGCCGTGGACGAGCTCACCGGCCTGATTTCAGCCACCGCCAAGATGCGCCCGGCGGGCATTGCAGACTTGGAGCCAAAGAGCGTGAAGAAGAAATTCAAGGACAAGGCCTTTGCCGCCAAAATCGACCGCGAGGTGATTCGCCAGGGGGCGGAGATGCTGAAGATGGACCTGGGCGACCTGATTGCCCTGTGCATTGAGGGCATGAAGCCCCACGCCGCGGAGCTGGGCCTGGCCGGCACGGCAGCCCAATAGGAAAAAATAAAGAGAGCCCGGAACTGGCCTTGCGGCTGGATCCGGGCTCTTTGGCTGTGTTTTTTGGCGCCGCTAGGGCAGGTAGCCCAGGGGGTCTTGGCGGCCGGGGTTATGCACCTCTATGTGCAGGTGGCTGCCGGTGGAATAGCCGGTGCTGCCCATCAGTGCAATGGTCTCCCCCGCGTTCACCGTCGCCCCCACCCCCACCAGCAGGCTGTTGCAGTGGGCATACAGGGTTTTCAGGCCGTTGCCGTGGTCGATGATGATATAGTTGCCGTAGCTGGAATGGCTGCCGGCCACAATCACCGTGCCATATCCTGCGGCCACGATAGGGGTGTTGTAAGGGGCGGCAATATCCATGCCCAGGTGGGGCTTGCCGGAGGGGTCTGGCTGGCCGTAGTAGCAGGTGATGCGCCGCGAGGTGGGCACCGGCCAGGTGGTGATTTGCCCCATTACGGGCGGGGCCGGCGGGGGCGCCGGGGGAGCTTCCGGCGGGGGTGCCTCGGGTGCCGGGGCCTCCGGGCTGCCTTCCGGCGGAGGCGCTGTGCCGTCGCTGGGGGCCTCCGGGGCAGGCGGCTCCGCCGGCGGGGCCGGGGTTTCGGGTGGGGGCGCGGGCTGTTCCGGCGCCGGTTGCTCGGTGCCGGGCACACCCTGCCCGGGGGCAGAGCCCATTCCGGAGATGGAGTTGGAAAGGGCCATCATCTCCTGATAAGCCTGTTCGGCCTCGGCGGCGGTGCTGCCATAGGCGGTTTCATTGGCGCGCAGAACCGCGTCCTGCTCTGAAATCTCCCCATTTTGGGTGCGGATATTGGCGGCCAGGGAATCCGCATTGCCGGAGAGCTCCTGGTAGGTGGTGTTCAGCTTTTCCAGCAGCTGGTTGATTTCCTGCTGCTCCTGCTCCAGCTCGGTTTGCTGCTTGTGCAGGGTGTCAATCAGCTCGCCATCCTTGCTGGAGATACGCTTCATGGCGTCCACCATCTGCAAAAACTCGGTAAAGCTGCTTACAGAAAACAGGGCCGAAAGGGTATTCGAGGTATTCATGGTATACATGGCCACCAGCCGCTGCGCCAGCGCGTCCTGTGTTTCCACAAGCGCCTCTCGCTTCTGCGCCAGGTCGTCCTCTTTTCCGGCCAAGGTCTTTTCCGCATCCGCTATTTCTTGCTTGTTTATGGCAATCAACTCGTCGATTACCTGCTTTTCCGCATTCAGAGAGTCTCGCAGCTTGGCGGCGGCGCTGCGGTCCTCTTTTGCCTCTGAAATTTGCCCGGAGAGGGTCTCCAGCTCACCCTTCAGCCGCGTATAGCGTTCTTCCGCGGTTTCCGCAAAAACGGAAAGCGGGAAAGCACTGCCCAGCAGCACCAGTGCGCACAGGGCTGCCACCACACGCAGGGGAAGCCGCCTGCTATTTCTCCTTCTCACATCCATGCTTGCCTCCTATTAAATACAAATGGTATAGAAAAGAACCCTTTGCGTTGTCCTTTAAATAGCCCGGTATACAACAAGGGCTGCAAACCCCGCGCAGCCCCTTGGCCAAGGAGCCGCAACTGTATAGTACAACATATTGTATAGCTTTTGCAAGCCTAAAAATGCCTATGCACGGCAAAAAAAGATAATATAACAATTTGTAAACTATTTATTTGCTATTTTTTTCCACAAGAGGTGGTGGGGGAAAATAGAAGCCCTACAAAGTCTTGTGGTCTAAAATTTTTTTCTGAAAAATAATGATTTTGTTTTTGCCAAGATTTTTTGGGCATTTTTTGAAGCAATTACTTTGAAAAAAACAGGCGGGGCGGGTTAAGAGATACAAAACCATAAGCCGAAAATTGACCAAAAACCCCCTGCCCGCAAAAAAGGCCCATGGCTGGCGAGAGATGCCTGCAGCCATGGGTGCCGGGAAATGGTGAAGGAAAATTTTGAACCCCTGCCGTATACAAACGGCGGGCTGGGCCTACAGGCTTTGCAGGTCGTAGGGTGTGCTTTGGTACACATAGTAATTCAGCCAGTTTGTGAACAGCAGGTTGCCGTGGCTGCGCCAGCGGTACAGCACCCCGTCCTCGGGGTCATCATTGCGGAAATAATGCTTGGGCAGCGGCGGCTGCATGCCCTTGGCAACATCACGCAGATATTCGTTTTGCAGGGTCTCCTTATCATATTCGGAGTGCCCCATCACGTAAATTTCCCGCCCATTTTCGGTGCTAAGAAGGTGGATGCCAGCCTCCTCGCTGTCGGCCAAGATGCGCAGGGCGGGCTGGTTCATCACATGCTCGGTGCTCACGCCGGCAATGCGGGAGTGGGGCACATAGAAGGTCTCGTCAAAGCCCCGCATCAGGGGGTTGCCCGGGCGCAGCACCCGGTGCTCAAACACACCGTGCAGCTTTTCGGGGAAAACAATTTTGGGGATGCCATAATTAAAGTAGAGCCCCGCCAGCCCGGCCCAGCAGAGATAGATGGTGGAGTAGACATTGCTGTGCGCATAGGAAATCAGGTCTTGCATCTCGGGCCAGTAGTCCACGGCCTCGTAATCCAGATGCTCCACCGGGGCGCCGGTGATAATCATCCCGTCAAAGCGTTCCTTGTGCACCTCGTCCAGGGTTTTGTAAAAGGCGGCCAGGTGGTTTTGCGGGGTGTGGCGGGAGGCATGGGTGCCCGTGCGCAAAAGGGTGAGCCGCACCTGAAGCGGCGTATTGGCCAGCACCCGCGCCAGCTGCGTCTCGGTGCTGATTTTATCCGGCATCAAATTGACAATGAGAATATCCAGCGGACGGATGTCCTGCGTCATCGCCCTCTCATGGGTCATAACAAAGATGTTTTCATCCTGCAATACGGTGTAGGCGGGCAGCTCCCTGGGGATGATGAGTGGCATGAGGTTCTCCTTAACAAAGAATAAATTGGCAAATACTCGTCAAACCCGAAGACTTGAGGGGTTAGTTTTTTACCATCATACCCAGATGAAAACAAAAAAGCAACCGTTTTGTACGCCCACCAGGGGCATTTTTGAGGAAGAGAAGTGCAAAAAAAGAAAAAAATCCAGAAAAGTTCGTTCAGAATGACACAAAAGAAGTGCAAAAATTCAAATTATTGGTCAGTTTTTGAAATAAAAAAAATAGACTAATGACCGGCAATTAGTCATAATAAGTCAAAAATACGCAATTTAAAGGAATTTTATGCCTATATAGCCTGTTTCCCATATTCCCACTAGGAAAATAAGAAACTATAATTTTGCTATTGCATTCTTCGGGCGTTCCTTTTATAATAGAAATGCTTATAGACGTTAAAAAACCAGATGTTGATAAGCAAAACACTCCGGGAGGTAGAAAGTATGACTAGATCGCAATTGATTGCCAAGGTGGCAAGGCAAACGGGTTTGCCGGTTGCACAGGTGGAAAACGTAATTTCAACCATGATTGATGACGTAATCGAATCGCTACAGCATGGGGAGAAAGTGACGATTGCCGGTTTCGGCCGCTTTGAAATGCGCGACCGCAAGACCAAAGCGTACACCAACCCCAAAACCAAGGTGTCCAGCCGTCTGGCACCCACCAGCATTCCTGGCTTTAAAGCAAGCGGCCTGATGAAACAGCGGATTCAAGACGGGAAGAAATAGCAGCTACAGCAAACGGTAAAAGAAGCGCCAAGCAATTTGTTTGGAGCTTCTTTTATTTATAAGCGAATAGAGCGCCGCGGCATGTTTACACACCATAGTAAAAAAACCGGTAAACCAGGGCAAATGGCCTGCCCCCTGTGGGCGGATGGCACCTAGATGTGGCGCGTGACAGGGTTCGCCCAGTGGCAATTGCCCTCTCTATAGTAGCGGTAGTCGTTTAAAATCGTTTAAAGAAGACCTGGCCTTGGCTTGCTATCCCACATGCCAGGCGGGCGGCGCCGTGTTAGGCCGCCCTGTTGTGGGGGAGGGGCCGGGGCATATGGCAAACCGCCCGCGCTGCCTTCTTTTTTGGGGCCTGTATTTTTTGCCCCAGCAGAAGGGCAGACAAAAGACAGGGCAGAGCCAGACACAAGGCACCTATGAACGGAAGAATACCCAGCAGCCATGCATCCGCAAGGGCCAGTGCGGCCAACAAAGAAATGATGATGCTGCATTTATATACAAATAGTTTGGCTGCGGTTTTCATCTGCCTACCCTCCACACAACGAGTTGTCGTAGCACAAACATAGCACAACGAGAGGTTGTTGTCAAGGAAAAAACAAAAATATATTGTTTTGGTATTTACAAACACAACATAGGGTTGTATACTAAAAACGACATACATATCAACGCAGAAACCATACACAGACTTTTGGCAGAGATGTGACGGATAAAAGGAGGCGGACCATGTTTGGAACACGTCTGAGACAGTTGAGAAAAGAACGGGGAATAACGCAGAATGAACTGGCTGCCCGCCTGGGGGTCACCCAGCAGGCCGTGGGAAAGTGGGAGACGGGCCGCTCTACGCCGGATTATGAGACCCTGCTTATCTTGGCGGAATTGTTTTCTGTGAGTATCGATTCCCTGTTGGGCCGTGCGGGGGGCCAGGTGGGGGACGTGCAGCCCTATCTGCCCGCCTTTGAGAGCATGGTGCCGGTGGTGGGCAGTGTGCGCGCAGGCTTTGGCGCGCTGGCCTATGAGGAAGATTTGGGCGAGGAGCCCGCCACGGTGAAGGACCCGGACAGTTATTTTTACCTGGTGGTAAAGGGCGATTCGATGGAGCCGCGGATACACGAGGGGGACCTGGCGCTGGTGCGCCGCCAGCCTGTGCTGGATGACGGCGACCTGGGTGTGGTCATCTACGGCCATGGAGAGGGCACTCTAAAGCGCTTTCTGCGCAAGGGAAATGCTGTGGTTTTGCAGCCCTTCAACCCCGCCTACGAGCCCATTGTGGTGGCGGGCGAAGACCTGGAAAGCTTGTATATAGCGGGCAAAGTGGTGGAAACCAAAGCGCGCTGGTAAAAGAGTAAAGCCGGGAAATGCCTCTGCCTGCGGGAAAAGGGGCCTGGTTTTGTATGCTGTTTTGGGGGGTGGGCGCGTGGAGCTGATGGACAAGCTGACGGTTTTGACAAACGGGGCAAAATATGACGCAGCCTGCACCTCCTCCGGCGCGGCCAGGCCGGGCGGCAAAGGCCTGGGCAGCACCCTGCTGGCCGGCTGCTGCCATAGCTTTTCGGCCGATGGCCGCTGCGTCACCCTGCTGAAGGTGCTGTACACAAACGAGTGCATCCACGACTGTAAATACTGTGTAAACAGACGAAGCAATGATATACAAAGGGCGAGCTTCAGCCCCGAGGAGCTGGCGGAGCTGACCGTGCAATTTTACCGCCGCAACTACATTGAAGGCCTGTTTCTCTCCAGCGGGGTGCAGCTGAGCCCCGACCACACCATGGAGCAGATGATTCGCGCCCTGCAGCTTCTTCGCAAACGGTATGACTTTTGGGGATACATCCATGCAAAAACCATACCCGGCGCCTCGCCGGAGCTGGTGTGGCAGCTGGGCCTGGTGGCCGACAGGCTGAGCGTGAACGTGGAGCTGCCCAGCGAGGACAGCCTCCGCCGGCTGGCCCCGGGCAAAACACGAAAAAGCATCTTCCTGCCCATGGCGCAAATTCACAGGGCCCGGCAGCAAAACAGCCGGGAGCTGGCGCTCTACCAGAACGCGCCGCAGTTTGCCGTGGCGGGCCAGGCCACCCAGATGATTGTGGGGGCGAGTGCGGAAAGCGACTACTCCATCCTGCGGCTGGCCTCTGCTATGTATCAAAAATATGAGCTAAAGCGTGTTTTCTACTCCGCCTATATCCCGGTGGTGGAGGACAGCCTGCTGCCCAGCCGAGACACCAAGCCGCCCCTGCTGCGGGAGCACAGGCTGTACCAGGCAGACTGGCTGATGCGGAAATATGAATTTGCCGCAGAGGAAATATTGAGTGAGGAGACGCCGAATTTCAACCCCTACTTAGACCCGAAGTGCAACTGGGCCCTGCACAACCTGCACCTGTTTCCTGTGGATGTGAATAAAGCGCCGCGCGAGATGCTGCTGCGGGTTCCTGGGATGGGGCCCACCAGCGTGGCACGGGTGATGGTGGGGCGGCGCAGCGGAAGCCTGGGGCTGGCCGAGCTGAAGAGGATGGGGGTGGTGCTCAAACGGGCGCGGTATTTCATTGTGGCACGCGACTGCCGCCCCAGCGTAAAAATAGCTGCCGAGAGCCTGGTGAGGACACTGATTGACCCCGGCATCTACAGCGCCGAGGTGGAGCAGCTGACCTTTTTTGGCCCCCCGGCCGCACTGGGTGGGGCGGGAGGGGAAAGCGCCCCAAGCCTGGCCCTGCCCGGCAAGACGCTGGCTCTGCCGGGGCCGGGTGAGGTGAAGACGGTATCGGAGGCGGCGGAGGAGGCGGTGAGATGCCTGGCAAAGGCTTTGTAGAGCCGCCCCCAGCCGAGCTGGAATACCACTATGACGGCGGCTGGGATGGCTTCTTTTGCTGCGTGTATGAGTGTGTGTATGCAAAAGAACGGCCCTTGGCCATATGGCCGGAGGACGAGGCCCAGCCCAGCTTTTACCGGGTGAAGTGGATAGAAACCGAGGCCGGGAAGGCCGAACGCGTGCGGGCGAGCGTGCCAACAAAAATAAGCCCCCGTGCCATGGAGCTGCTGCAAAGTGTTTTTTTAAGCTGCCTGCCCCAAAAGGAGCTGGCCATGCTGCGTTTCTTGCTGCTGGGCTACCAGGAGGGCAGCAAAACGCCCTGGATGTTCGGGCACCCGCTGGTGCAGCCACTGCTCAAGGCAGAGCAGCACATGATGGGAGAAATTCACCTGCTGCGCGGCTTCATCCGCTTTTCGCAGCGCTGTGGGCGGCTGGTGGCCACCATAGAGCCCAAAAACTTTGTGCTGCCTTTTTTGGCGGAGCATTTTATAGAGCGCTTTTCCCGGGAGGATTTTCTGATATACGACAAGGCGCATGGCGCGGCGCTGGTGTATGAAAAAGGGAGGCAGGCCATTTTGCCGCTGGAAGGGCTGGAGGCCGCCCCGGCCGATGAGGGGGAGGCCGAATGGGAGGCGCTGTGGAAGCGCTTCTACAACACCATATCAATAGAGGGGCGGGAAAACCCGCGCTGCCGCATGGGGCATATGCCCAAGCGCTACTGGCAGCATATGCTGGAGGTAAAAGACCTTTTGTAAAAGCCGATGGCTGCCAAAAAGCTGGAGAGAGCCACAAAGTGCCTCTGCCATGGGGAAAGTTGGTGGGAAAAGGAACAAAAGCTGTGCACAAGCAGCCTTCTGGGCATGTTATGATTAAGGAAAAGAATGAGAGACCGGAGGGGTGTGCACATGGTTTTTGAAGACAAGATTTGGATGGCAAAAAATGAGCAGAAGCAATTTCTGCTGCCCAAAATGGCAAACCGGCATGGGCTGATTGCCGGGGCCACCGGAACGGGCAAAACCATCACGCTGAAGGTGATGGCGGAGTCGTTCAGCGACATGGGTGTGCCGGTGTTCCTGGCCGACGTAAAGGGCGACCTTTCGGGCATGTGCGTGCCCGGGCAGGACAGCGAGAACATGCAGAAGCGCATTGAGAAATTTGGCCTTGCAAGCACGGGTTTTGCCTACCATGCCTACCCCACCGTGTTCTGGGACGTGTACGGGGAAAAGGGCTGCCCGGTGCGCACCACCATTTCGGAGATGGGGCCGGTGCTGCTGTCCCGCGTGATGGACCTGAACGACACCCAGACCGGGGTGATGGAGGCCATTTTTAAGGTGGCCGACGACGAGAGCCTGCTTTTGCTGGACCTGAAGGATTTGAAGGCGGTGCTGAACTATGTGTCGGAGCATGCCGGCGAGCTGAAGGGCGAGTATGGCAACATAGCCTCCAGCAGCGTGGGGGCCATCATGCGGGGGCTTTTGCAGCTGGAGACCCAGGGGGGCGACAAGTTCTTCGGCGAACCGGCCCTGAACATGGCCGACTGGATGCGCACGGATGCAAGCGGTAAGGGCGTCATCAATATTTTGGATGCGGTGCAGCTCTACGAAAACCCGCTGCTGTATTCCACCTTCCTTTTGTGGATGCTCTCAGAGCTCTATGAGATGCTGCCTGAGGCGGGAGATTTAGACAAACCCAAGATGATTTTCTATTTCGATGAGGCGCATCTGCTGTTCGACGGCGCGTCCAAGGCCCTGCTGCAAAAAATAGAGCAAATTGTGCGCTTAATCCGCTCCAAGGCGGTGGGGGTCTACTTCATCTCCCAAAAACCCACCGACATCCCCGACGATATTCTGGCCCAGCTTGGCAACCGCATCCAGCACGGCCTGCACGCCTATTCCCCTGCCGAGCAAAAAGCCGTGAAGGCCGCCGCGGAGAGCTTTTGCGAAAACCCCGCCTTTGACACCAAAGAGGCCATTATGGATTTGGGTACCGGGGAGGCGGTGCTGTCCTTTTTGGACGAGGAGGGCCGCCCGGCCCCCGTGGAGCGCAGCTTCATTCTGCCGCCGCAAAGCAGCATGGGGGCCGCCCCGGAGGAAACCTGGAAGGGCGTGTGGAAAAGCAGTGAGATGAACGGCAAGTATGCCGAGATACTGGACAGGGAATCGGCGTTTGAAGTTTTGAGCGCCAAGGCCGAAAAAGCACAGCAGGAGGCCGAGAAAGCCGCTGAGACAGAGCAGGCGGAGAAGGAGAAGGCGGCCGAGGAAAAGAACGCGGAAAAAGAGGCCAAGGAAAAGGCCCGCAGCTCGCAGAAAATAGAGCACGAATTTGAAAGCGGCCTGGTGCGCATTGCCAAGGCGGCCCTGCCGCACGCCTCCTACGCCCGCAGCAGCAGCATGGGTAGCCGCATCAAGAACACCGCCATCAACGTGGTGGGCGGCGAGGTGACCAAGGGCATAGTGCGTGGGCTGTTTGGCATTTTGAAGAAGTAACCAGAGAGGAAGCGGACCCTGGCCATTTTTCTAAAGCGGCC
>CAYRFC010000066.1:8892-13413 GCA_964423365.1 uncultured Oscillospiraceae bacterium | reverse complement strand
CGCCGGGGGCTTGCGACTGCGAGCCGCAGCGAGCGTTTCGGAGCGCAACCGAGCATAGCGAGGCGCTTAGCGCGGAGATGCCCCCGGACCCCCTAGCGCTATAGGTCGCCGCCCCCAGGGGCCCCTCTCTTGCCCTGCGGGCAATTCACCTTGTCGCCTGCAAAACGCACAACAGCAAGAATGACATGTGCGTTTTGCCGCGGCTCGGGATGTTAAGTCAGGTCAAGGTCATAGTCTTTCAGACCATAAGAAAGTAAATGCGGTCACCCTGCTGCCACACAGGGAAGCTCTTTTTCGTGGCATGCAAAAGGAAACCCCGCTTGCACGGGGTTTCCCAAAAAGTAGAAGCTTTCTGCTAGTCCATTTTGACTATGCCGGCTCCGGTATAGTAGTGCTGCAAAATTTGGGTGTAGCTATACCCCTGCTTTGCATAGTAGTTCGCGCCGGTTTGGCTCATGCCCAGGCCGTGCCCATCGCCCTTGGTATTGGCCACAAACTTGCCTGTGGTCTTGTCGTAGGTGAACGAGGTGATATAGGGCGAATACAGGCCCAGGAGGTTATCGTAGAACTTACTGGCGGTAATGGGCTTGCCTGCCACCGTGGCGCTGGTGATGTAGCCGCCCACGCCATAGAGTTGCACCCAGGTGGAGGGGTCGCCCGTGGGGCGCACGCCGGTCATCTTAAAGATGGCGTCGGACATCTGCTGCTGTGTCCACTGCGATACTTGACCCGTGCGGGTGGCGCCGCCGGGGTCTGGCGCCTGGGCAAGGTAGGGCAGATTGAGCCCAAAGTAGCTCTGTGCGTTGTTGGTCACACCCGCCGAGGAGGCCGTGTACATGGCCAAAATTACCTTGCCGCCATAGGAGAGGTACTGCCCAGACACCGCCTTGGTGGCGTCGATGGCCGTCTGGCGGGGGTTGCGCAGGTAAACCCTGGGGGTGATGCCCGGGTAATGCTCACGGTTATACAGCAGCCAGGAGTAGGCTGCAATGGCCTGGGCTTTGAACACCTCCATATTGTTGAAGCCGCCCACCTCTGCCTCCACAATTCGGGAGATGATATCATCGAAGGTGCCGGTGACATAGCTGTTTGTGGCAATGTCGAACACCGTGATTTTCCGCTGGCCGGGGGGCAGCAGAATTTGCTGCTCCATGGCGCCGCTGCCCGCATTGAAGTAGTAGTTATAGTCATCCACCTCATACCAGCCGGTCACCATTGAGCCATTTTCCGGCTTCAGATAGTACCAGGTGTTGCCCTGTTGCAGCCAGCCGGTCATCATCTTGCCGTTGCCGGGGGTGAGGTAGTACCAGGAGTTCGTGTACAGCCAGCCCTGCTTCATCCGGCCATCGCCTGGGTTCAGGTAATACCAGTTGCTGCCCTCCAGCAGCCAGTCCACCTTCATCCGGCCATCGGCGGGGTTTAAGTAGAACCAGTCTCTCCCGTCATACATCCAGCTGGTGGCCATTTTGCCGCTGCCGTAGTTCAGGAAGAACCAGCCGCCGCGTTCCAGCCAGCCCTGCTTCATCCTGCCATCGGCCGGGTCCAGAAAATACCAGGTGTTGCCCTCCAGCAGCCAGTCAATCTTCATCCGGCCATCGGCGGGGTTCAGGTAAAACCAGTCCTTCCCGTCAAACATCCAGTTGGTCTGCATCTGGCCGGTGTTGTAGTCCAGGAAAAACCAGCTGCCGCCATCCAGCAGCCAGCCCTTGTGCAGGCTGCCGCTCGCATCGTAGTAGTACCAGACGCCGTTTTTCAGCTCCCAGCGTCCGTCCGCCATGCCGCTCAGCGCCGCATCATCCAGCCAGGCGCCGCTTTCATCCAAAAAGTAAGATGTTCCGTCGATGATTTGCTGGCCGGTCAGCATCTGGCCGCTGCCGGGGGTGAGATAATACCATTTGTCATTTACATATTGCCAGCCACCGGTCATGGCGCCGCTGGCATTGGTGTAATACCAGTTGGCCCCGTCCCAGGCCCAGCCGGTTTGCATCCGGCCGCTGCCGTCGGTGTAATACCAGTTGGCGCCGTCCCAAACCCAGCCATTTTGCATCTGGCCGTTTTCGGGGTTCAGGTAATACCACGCGCCGTCTACAAACTGCCAGCCGGTTTGTGCCTGGCCGTTCTCGGGGTTGAGATAATACCAGCTATTGTCTGTAAATTGCCAGCCGCTCTGGTTTGCCGCAGGGCTTTGCTCCGGCTGCACCTGGGCATCCTGCCCTAAGGCAAGCACCGTCAGTTCGGGCTGCAGCCCTTCCCCACTCTCGTTTGTGTCTGTGTCAAGCACAGGCAGCGCTGCACTCTCCGGGCTTGCCGGCGGGGCCTGCCGCTCTGCGCTCTCTGCCGCCAGCGGGGCCTCCTGGCCTGCCGCGTCCACCTGCCCTTCGGGCGGCGCTTCGGGCTCACTGGCCGTTGCCGCCTCTGCCGCCTCTTCCGGCTCTGCGGAAGGCTGCGGGGCTTCTGCCTCCGCTGCCGGCGGAGCTTCCGGCGCTGCCGGGGTCTCGGGCTCCACCGCCTCCGGCGGCACATCCTGCTGCACCGGAAGCACAGGGCCTTCCGGGGCCGCCTGGATATCCGCCGTCCGCGTTGTGCCCTCTGCAGAAACCGGCTCTGCCGCGAAGACATTCAAGGTTCCCAAGCTGAACGCCAGCGCAAAGAAGGCCGAGGTCAATAAAAACTTCTTCCAAGGCTTCATACATTTCCTCCTTTTCTGGATTTTCCATATCTCAACGCCCGCCGGGCCAAAAACGGCCCGGCAGACGGCCAAACCCGAAAGGACTAGTATCTCTTGTACAGGTAGTTCATGTCCACATTGCCGTTGATGCCCGGCACCCGGCCATCACTGGCATATTGCCAAATCTGGGCCTCCGGGCTCCACCCGCCCATGCTGTCCGGTTTCACATCGTAGTAATTGGCATTTGGGTAGTAGGCCAGCCAGAAATCATAGCCCTCCGCCTGCAGCTGCCGGGCATTGAATACATTGGTGGCCCAGTTTTTGTTGGCGTAGAAGCCCGCCTTGTAGCCCCCTGCGCGCAGCATGTTCATGCCTGTGCGCACCGCGTTGGTGCGGGTTTCATAGCTGGTATTTTGTTTTAATATATACTCTGTCTTGTCGTTTTCATAGTCGATGAACACCGGCAGGTCGTAGACAATGCCCTCGGCCTGGTGCTGCTTGATGGTGGGGTGATTGAGGAAGAAGTTGATTTCCCGCGCCATCCGGGCCTCGTCGTAGGCGTAGGAGAAAAGGTAAACACCCACCATCAGGCCGTGCGCCTTGGCCTGCCGCACATTGTAGTCAAACAAGGGGTCTATGGCGTAGTCGCCGTTTGCCCAGGTCATCATGCGGATGATGACAAAATCGACGCCGCTGGCCTTGACGGCGGCCCAGTCGATATTTCCCTGGTAGGAGGAGACGTCAATGCCGCGCAGAACGGTGAAGTTTTCCTCTTGCTCCATAACGCCGCTGCCGAAGTTGAAGAAATACTGCTTGCCGTCAATCAAATGCCAGCCTGTGGCCATCTGCCCGGCGGGCAGCAGGTAGAACCAGTTGTTGCCGTCTTGCAGCCAGCCCGTTTGCATCTGGCCGCCGGAGGCAAAATGGAACCAGGCGCTGCCGTCATGGAACCAGCCGGTTCTCATCTGGCCGCCACCGGGGCTTAGGTAGTACCAGGTGTTGTCCTTCCACAGCCAGCCTGTCTGCATCTGGCCGCTGCCATTCATGAAATACCAGCTGGCGCCATCCCACACCCAGTCGGTTTTCATCTGGCCGCTGCCGGGGGTGAGGTAATACCAGCTGTTGTCCTTCCACAGCCAGTTGGTCTGCATCTGGCCGCTGCCATTCATGAAATACCAGCTGGCGCCATCCCACACCCAGTCGGTTTTCATCTGGCCGCCGCCGGGAGTGAGGTAATACCACTGGTTCCCCTCTTGCAGCCAGCCCTGGTGCATCCGGCCATCGGCTGTGTCCAGATAATACCAGGTGCTGCCCTCCAGCAGCCAGTTGGTTTTCATCCGGCCGTCGGCGGGGTTTAGGTAAAACCAGTCTCTCCCGTCATACATCCAGTTCGTGGCCATTTGGCCGCTTGTGTAATCCAAAAAAAACCAGCTGCTGCCGTCATACATCCAGCCCTTTTGCAGGCTGCCGTCATTTTTATAGTAGTACCACTGCCCGTTTTCCCAGGCCCAGCGTCCCTCATCGGCCTGGCCGTTCAGGTTTTCCTCTGCATCACCCGCAGAAGCATCCGGCAGGGCAGCATCCCCCTGCATGAGGGGCACCAGGGTCAAGCCATTCTCACCCTCTGCCATCTCCCCTTCTATGCCTTGGGTGGGAAGCACAGGGCTTTCGTTTTCCCGCATCGCCTGCGGCATGTCGTTTTGCAGGCTTCTATCTTCGGCTGCCACAGCATCTGGCGCAGGCGCCGCGGCTTCACCCACATAGGCGGCCGCTTCGGCTTGCGCCTCGGCAGCCACCGGGGCTGCTTCCTGCCCGGCCCTCTCGGCAGGCACCGCAGCCACAGCGGCCTCATC
>CAYRFC010000066.1:5574-8792 GCA_964423365.1 uncultured Oscillospiraceae bacterium | reverse complement strand
CTCCACCGGCTCGGGGGGCAAAGCCTCCGCGGCAAAGACATCCTGCCCGCTTACTATACATACCATAAATAAAACGGCGAGGCTTGCAAGAACGGTAGAAAAATATTGCCTTGATTTTTTCATATTCCCTCACTTTTACATACGGTGAAGCAATAGTCCTTCCTCTAAACGACCAGACTATTGTCGATAAAATACATTATAGCATGCTCTTTCTATTCTATCAAGCCACTATGCCAAATTGCTATGTACGGCGCGGCGTGCGGCGCGCCAGACCCCGGCTGCTCCCCTTGCCTTTTGTGAGCAAGCGTTTACGTTAATATATAATTATAAGCATTTATGATTATATCTATTTGTTCATTTATGTATTTATAGATATACAATTTTATGGTTATATGATTTTATGTGCTTATCCGTTTGACTATATTCACCTTTATTGCTATAATAACATATGGTTTTGATTATATCATCATTAGGAACAACAGGAGGTGAGCCAATGCCCAAAACCATTGTTTTTGCCAACCAAAAGGGCGGTGTAACAAAAACCACCACAGCGGCCTCTTTTGCCGCAGAGCTGGTGCGCCGTGGTTACCGCGTGCTGGTGGTAGACGCAGACCCACAGGCCAACCTGTCGGACAGTGTGGGGGCCGACACGCAGGACAGCAACGGCCTCTATGATTTGCTGAAAAGAGACGCAACTGCGGAGGATTGTATTCAGGAGCTGGGTGTGTTCGACCTGATTGCCAGCAGTATTTTATTGGCGGGGGCCGAACAGGAATTTACCCAAACCGGCAAGGAATTTCGCCTGCGCGAGGAGCTGGAGACCGTTGCCGGCAGATATGACTATATTGTGATTGATACCCCGCCTTCTCTCGGCATTCTCACCGTAAACGCCTTCACCGCGGCCGATTCTATCATTGTGCCCACCACGCCAGGCATCTTTTCCGCCAGCGGTATACAGCAGCTTAATACCACCGTACAAAACATTCAAAAATATTGCAACCCAAAAGTGAAAATTGTGGGCATTTTACTCACAAAATATAACCCGCAAATCAACATCAGCCGGGATATGCAGCAGCTTACCTCACTGCTAAGCGACCATATTAACGCACCTCTGTTTCATACGCACATTCGCAGCTCGGTAGCGGTGGAGGAGGCCCAGGCAAAGAAGGTGGATATCTTTCGCCACAAAGCCTATTCTACGGTGGCACGTGATTACAGTGCCTTTGTGGATGAGTTTCTGGCGCAGGAGGCTGCACAAGTGTAAAATGGCAAGTGTGTTTAATCATATATCATCTTATCATTATAAGCTTATAGCATTATAGTTATTTGTCCCTATAATCGTTTTCGGTTATAGTGATTTGTTCTTATTTGGTCTTATGAATATAATGTTTTAGTGTTCTATATATTTATTAGCATAATCACTTAATTCATTATGATTATATTCTCTTGTTACTATATTAATATATTTGCATGCACACATGCTGGCTCTTCAAACTCATTTCTGGCAATGCCTGCTGCCCAAGAATGAGAAAACGGAAATCAAGTGATAGGAAAGGATGGCTTCCATGGCAACCAAACGAACCAAACGAATTGACCCAAACGCCGCCTTCAATGCCATTGTAGGAATTGCACCCAAAGAGGAGATAGGGGAGGGGACTCCCGCCGAAACCACTGCGCTAGCGGCTGCCCCCCCGGCTGAACCGATACAAGCCGCCTCTGCTGTTCCCGCGGCTGCTGCTGCTGCCGAGCCAGAGGCGCCTCCAGCCAAAAAGCTGGTGCAAAAAGGCTATTATCTCACCGAGGAACAGGTGCGCCAGTTGGGCATCACGGCCGTGATGAAGGGAGTGGACCGTTCCTCCATTGTGCGGGACGCGCTGGACCTCTACTTCCAGGCTGAACAGGATGCCGCCCTATGACCGGCAAAGGCTCCTTCGAGGACTTCTCCCAGCTGGGCCTAAACGAACAGGGAAAGATTGTGGAGACAGGGGAAAATCATCTTTTTTGGGGAGACACCGCCTTTGCAGAGTTCTCTCAAATTTTGCGGGCAGGGGAGGGGGAGCGCCGCCAAAGTTTGGCCGCTCTCCTGCAAAATCTGCCCACTGAAGGGGTTTTTAGCGCCTATGCCCGCCAATACCGGGTGTATGTGGGGCCTCTGGCAAGCAAAATGGATGGATGGCCACCCGAAGCCTCCTCCCTGGTGAATCTTTCGTTTCTTCATGATATACTGGATGCCTTTTTGAAAGAACACAACATTCAAGAGTCGCCTCCGAAGCTCACGGCCAAGGAGAAGAAGGCGCTCTTCCTCTTTGCCGACCGTATGCGGGATTCTGTACTGGGTGCGCCCGCCGTCGTCAATACCCGCTTTCCCGAGCAATTCGTTACCCCCATAGACAAGGCCAGCCGGGAGCTTTTTAGCGGCGAGCTGATGGATGCCACCACCTACCGCCTGGCCATGGAACGCCGCGGCAGCAAGCGGGAGGTAACCACCCTTGTCAGCATCAATTTCGACGAGCTGGGGGAGACGGTGCAAATTATGGGCCGCAAGGAGCTGACCCCCTATGACCGCGAGGTACACGACGCCATTGTGACCCTATTTGTGGATGGCCGGAATGAATACATTACGCCGCAGATGATTTACCAGACCATGACGGGACGAAAAAATGCCCGTCTGATGCCAAAACAGGCGGTGGCCATCAATGAGAGCATCTCCAAATGTATGTACAGCCGTGTTACCATAGACGCCAGCGAGGAAGCCCGTGCCTTTGGCTTTGAGGAATTCCGCTACGACGGCAACCTCATTCCTGCCGAGCGTGTCACCGCCACCATCAATGGGGAAACCACCGCCAGCATCCATATTTTGCGCCAACCCGTGCTCTATGAATACGCCAGCCTCAAAAACCAGATTGGGCGTGTTGACATAAAATTGCTGGACACCCCCATCAACAAAACCGAGGAAATCCTCACCATGCAGGGCTACCTACAGCGGCGCATCCTCTCGATGAAAGGCAGCAACCTCAGCCGCAATATATTGTACGACACCGTCTATAAATATCTCAATATCTCCGCTGCCAGCCCCGGCGCCCTGCGGCTAAAAAAAAGCAAGATACGCGGCCATATGAAAAGCATCTTCGATTATTGGGCTGCCGAGCATTTTATTACCGGGTATACCGAAAACCGCCGAGGGGCAGAATACTATAGTGTCACCATCCATATAGACT
>CAYRFC010000066.1:0-5474 GCA_964423365.1 uncultured Oscillospiraceae bacterium | reverse complement strand
CTAATACTCATCTCTCCTGGGCATCCGAAAATCAGACAATTTGTAAGTATACTTTGCCAATAATATACAAATTGTATATATCACGCCTCCATTCCCTTCTCTTGAAGAATAAAAGACCTGGGGGAGAATCCTATGCCGAAGGGGAGCGAAAGGGCTAACACTTCGGGGCGTATGGGCTAACGTAAGGGGGAGAAAAGACTAACATTCTCTTGTAAAAAAGCCCTCTCCAAGGCACGCCCACCGCCTATTCTCCCAAGCCGCAGAAATTCTATAAGCAATATAAGCCTTTCTAGGCCTTGTATTGCTTTTTTGTTTTTCCCCGGCAAGCGGGGTATAATACAGAAAATCTCTCTCACCTGTAAGAAGGGAGTGCCCATGGACAGCGAGACCAGCCGTATGCGGGAGCAAATCACCCAGCTTCTCAGCCCTGCCAAAAACAAGGGTTTTTACTGTTGCCCCCTTTGCGGCAGCGGGCAGGGGCAACACCAAACCGGGGCCCTTCATCTCTGCCCGGATAAGATTCATGTCAAATGCTTTTCATGCAGTTTTTATGGAGATATCTTCGATTTGGTCGCCGCTCAGTTTTCTTTGGACGGCGTGGCGGTTTTTGAAAAAACGCGTTTGCTTCTGGGGCAGAGTACCCCGCCCTTTCCCAGCCGCAGGGTGGAGAAAGCACTAACACCCCCGCCGGATTCCCGTGCCTATTTGGCCCGCTGTGCCGCGGCACTTTGGGCTCACCCCGAGGCACTTCGCTATTTACAAGCACGGGGTTTTACGGAGGCATCTCTCCGTGCCTTTTCTCTTGGTTATGATGAAACCGCCCAGCAGATTGTCATTCCCTATGGCGACGGCTATTTTATCCGCCGCTCTATTGGGGAAAGCAAGCGGTATTTTAAACCGCCCACCGCTGAATATGGGCCGGAGCCGCTTTTCGGCGGGGAGACACTGGCCCAGCCGGGCTGTGTTTTTGTGGTAGAGAGCCAGCTCTGTGCCCTCTCCATCCGGCAGGCGGGGGGGCGGGCGGTGGCCCTGGGTGGAACGGGTACGGGTACCCTGCTTGCGGCGCTGGCGGGGGCAGGGGAGGGGCTGGTGCTGGCCCTGGCGCTGGACAACGACGAGCGGGGCCGGCAGACCGCTGAAAAGCTGGCGGCCGAGCTGCGCCAGCGGGGCCAGGCCTTTGTCCTGGCCAACCCCGCCGGGGGATATAAGGACCCGAATGAGGCCTTGCAGCGGGAGGGCAAACGGTTTGCCCTCCGCGTTTTGCAGGAGGGCGAGGCGGCATTGGCCCACCTGTCTCTGGCTGCCGCTTCCGCCCGGCAAGAGTACCAGCTGGCCCACAGCGCCGCCGGGCAAACGGAGGGCTTTCTGCAGGCCCTTGCACAGGCGGCAAGCCAGCCCCGGCGCAGCACGGGTTTTTCCCGTTTTGATGCCGCTTTAGGCGGCGGGCTTTTTCCCGGGCTTTATATTTTGGGGGCGCTTTCCTCCTTGGGCAAAACCACCTTCGCCCTGCAACTGGCCGACCAGATGGCCGCCACCGGGCAGGAGGTGCTGTTCTTTTCCCTGGAAATGTCCCGTCACGAATTGATGGCCAAAAGCCTCAGCCGTCTCGCCTGCCAAAACGATGGGAGCGAAAACGCTAACACACCCACAGCCCGGGAGCTTCTTTCGGGCCAGCGAAGGAGAGATGACCCCGCCCTACGGGCCGCACTGGCCGCGTATGCTGCGTTTTCCCCGCAGCTGTATTTTGTGGAGGGCGGCCCCGATATGACGGTGGGGGCCGTTTGGGCGGCCGTACAGCGGCACCGGGAACAGCGAGGCTGTACCCCTGTGGTGGTTCTGGATTATCTGCAAATTTTAGCCCCCTTGGACATGCGCGCCACAGACAAGCAAAACACCGACCGCGCCGTGTTTGAGCTCAAGCGCCTGAGCCGGGAGCTGGACACCCCGGTGCTCGCCATATCCTCCCTGAACCGGGAGAATTACACCGCACGGCTCAGCATGTCGGCCTTTAAGGAGTCCGGCGCCATCGAGTATTCCAGCGATGTCCTGCTGGGGCTGCAATTCCGCCTGCCGCCTGGAGCCGACAAACTTTCCCCCGAAATGCTGGAGGGTATGAAGCAGGCCGACCCCCGCGAGCTGGAGCTGAAAATTCTGAAAAACAGAAATGGCCCCGCCGGGGCTAGCCTGCCCTTTGACTATTGCCCACGCGGCAACCTGTTCGCCGAGGCTGGGGCAGGGGAGGGGGCAAAGCGCCGATAGGCGTTGTTTTGGCGGGGCGGGCCGGCTTGCGGTACCCCGCGGCCCATGGTATACTGGTACCGTCTTATGTTGTTTGGCGCGGGGGTGTTTGGGTCGCCTTTTGGCCCGGCCCGGCGTGTGTAGAATAAAGGGAGGAACCATGTTCAATGGATGAAGTATACAACTGGGGCTATTATATGTCTCACTGTGGGGAAAACTACGAAAAAGCCGAGGTTTGGGAGCAGTATTTCGCAGAATTTGCGCGCCTGCTTGTGGACAAGCTGAACCCCAAAACGGTGCTGGATGTGGGCTGCGCCACCGGCTACTTGGTGGCCGCCCTGCGGGACTTGGGCGTGGAGGCCTATGGCATGGATATTTCTGCCGCTGCCATTTCCCGCTGCCGCCCGGATATCCGTCCGTATTTGCAGGTACACTCCCTGCTGGATGAGGACAGGCCCAAGGGCATCCCGGGAAAATTTGACCTCGTGACCAATATAGAGGTGCTGGAGCACCTCTACGAGGACCAGACTGAGCAGGCCCTGCAGATGCTTTGTTCTTTTTCCGACCATATCCTGTTTTCCTCTTCGCCACACGATATCACCGAGGAAACCCATGTAAACGTGCGCCAGCCGGAATATTGGGTGCAGATGTTTGCCAAACAGGGGCTTTTTCGTTCCGATGCCTGTGACGTGAGCCCGGTGGCGCCCGATGCCATCTATTTTGTTCGGAAACAGGAGCTGAGTCTTCCCCGGATGGTGGAGGACTATGAGCACCGCCTCCGCCTCCTTAAAACGAGCTGGCTGGCCCCCGCCCCCAGCTTTGTCACTGCCATGGTGTTTGACTATGGCGAGGGCCTGGCCGAGGACGACTGTCTGCTGCACACCACGGTGGGCAAGCAGCTGGACTGGCACCTCACCCTGCCCGCCGGGGTGAGGGAAATTGTGCTGTACCCGGCCCATAATGCCCGCTGTATTGCGGAGAACCTGGTGGCCGGGGCCGGGCCAAACGGCCTGGCGGTGCTGGATGGCCGGGGACAGCCCTTGCCCGCAGCGGCCCCGCTGATGCTGCACAATGAGCCGGTGTACATGAAGGTATCGCCGGTGCCGGAAGCGCCGTGCTCGCTGCACATCAGCGGCACCATCCATGTGCTGACGGCGGGTTATCTGGTGGGCCCGCTGGTGAGCCTGCGCACCCAGGCCGACCGGGTGCCGGATTTGGAGGCCCGGATCCGCTATTTTGAGGAGCACACCCAAAACCAGGATGCCCTCATCAAATTTCTGCGGGAAAAGGTCTACCACACAGAGCTGCACGCCAGCCAGCTGACCGAGGTGCGGGCCGCACTGGAGGCGCAGTATGCCGCGGTGACACACTCCTTCTCCTGGAAGGCGGGCAAGCCCCTGCGGTTTGCCCTGCGGGCGGGGCGCACGCTGGTGAAGACCCTCTGCCGCCTGCCTGGGCTACGCCGCTTCTACCCCTGGTTTACCTCGGTGCGGCATATGGGCCTGCACACGGTACAGTTTAACCAAAAGCACTACGGCACCCTGGAGGGTCCACGCTCGGCGGCCATTCCCCCCCAGGCGGAGCTGGAGGCGCAGGAGCAAACGGCCTTTCCGCCGCTTCTGTTCAGCCTGGTTACCCCCCTGTACAACACCCCGGAGCCCTACCTGCGGGAGCTGATACAAAGCCTGAAGGGGCAGACCTATTCCCAGTGGGAGCTTTGCTTTGCCGATGGCTCTGACGACGCACACGCCTATGTGGGGCAGGTGGTGGGGGAGTATGCGAAAAAGGACCCCCGCATCCGTTACCAGAAGCTGGAGAGCAATTTGGGCATTGCCGGCAACACCAATGCCGCGCTGGCCATGTGCACCGGCGACTATGTGGGCATGCTGGACCACGACGACCTGCTGAACCTGAACGCCCTGTTTGAGATGCGGCGGGCCATTGCGGAGCAACAGGCCGATTTTCTCTATTCGGATGAAATCACCTTCTGTGACGACGACCTAAGCCGTGTGACGGTGCAGCACCATAAGCCGGACTACGCGCCCGACACCCTGCGCTCCAACAACTATATCTGCCACTTCACGGTGTTTCGCCGGGATTTGCTGGAGAAGGCCGGGGGAGGCTACAACCCGGAATTTGACGGCAGCCAGGACTATGACATGGTGCTGCGGATGACCGAGAAGGCCGAGAAAATTGTGCATATTCCCGAGATTCTGTATTTCTGGCGCAGCCACCAGAACTCGGTGGCGTCCAGCGCCTCGGCCAAGCCCTATGCCATTGATGCGGCCCAGCGCGCCATCGCGGCCCATCTGGCTCGGCTGGGGCTGGCCGGTACCGTGGAGGTGGCCCCCGGGCTGGAGAGCATGTACCGCATCCGCTATGCCATAGAGGGGCAGCCGCTCGTGTCCATCCTCATTCCGAATAAGGATGAGGCCGACACCCTGACCACCTGCATCCAGTCCATCCTAGAAAAAAGCACCTGGCAGAACTTTGAAATTTTGGTGGTGGAGAACGGCAGCACCCAGCACCGCACCTTTACCCGCTATGCTCAGCTGAAAAAGGACCCCCGGGTGCGCATCATGACCTGGGACAAGGAGTTCAACTATTCGGCCATCAACAACTTTGCGGCGGCGCGGGCAAAAGGGGAGTACCTGCTGCTGCTAAACAACGATACCGAGGTGATTGCCCCTGGCTGGATAGAGGAGATGCTGATGTTTGCCCAGCGGCCCGACGTGGGGGCGGTGGGGGCGAAGCTGTATTACCCCGACGACACCCTGCAGCATGCGGGGGTGGTGATAGGGATGCAGGGCCTGGCGGCGCACTGGCAGATGGGCATTGCCCGCCGGAATGTGGGCTACATGGGCAATGTGAACTTTGCGCGGAACGTGAGCTGTATCACAGCGGCCTGCCTGATGATGCGACGGGCGCTGTATGAGGAGCTGGGCGGCTTCAGCGAGCAATTCACCGTGGCTTTTAACGATGTGGACCTGTGCATGCGCATCCGCCAGGCGGGCTATCTCATCACCTACACCCCCTTTGCAGAGCTGTACCACCACGAGAGCAAGACCCGCGGCCCCGACACCACCCCCGAGCGGATGGAGCGGCACAAGAGCGAGGTGGCGCGCTTTGAGCACCGCTGGATGCCCGAGCTGGCCGCTGGCGACCCCTACTATAACAAGAATTTGGCCCAGGACACCACGGATTTGGCCTTTGTGAAACCGCTGATGCATGTGTGA
>CAYRFC010000065.1:6294-13423 GCA_964423365.1 uncultured Oscillospiraceae bacterium | reverse complement strand
TTGTACCAGGTGGCCCCGGCGGCGTACAGGTCGGTGCGCTCGGTCTGCTTCATGTTGCTGCGGTACTGCTCGGGCGGGGCATAACCCTTTTTCACCACCACGCTCTGGGTCCATTCCTCCTTGGCCACAAAGCGCGCTGCGCCAAAGTCCAGCAGCTTCACCCGTCCATCCTGCAGAATGTAGATGTTATCGGGGCTCACGTCCCGGTGCAGAATGCCCTTTTGGTGGATGGAGGAGAGGGCCGAGAGCAGCCCCTCCATGATGGCGGCGGCCTCCAGGGGGGGCAGTGCGCCCCCTTTGGCGGCCAGATACTCTTTCAGGGTGCCGCCGTCCAGAAACTCCATCACAATGTAGGCGGAGTGGTTGTCTTCAAAGGAGTCGAAGACGTTCACAATATGGGCGTCGCCGTTGAATTTGGCCATGTTTTTGGCCTCGTCCAGAAAGCGGGCCAGCTGCTGGGCATAGGCATCCAGGCTGTCGCCCGAAAAAACGCGCAGCTTGGTTTCCCCCGGTATGCGGCTGGCCAGGTTCTGGGGGAAAAACTCCTTGATGGCCACCAGGGTGGCGAGGCGGGTGTCCCAGGCGCGGTAGGTCACGCCAAAGCCGCCCACCCCCAGCACCGTGCCTATGATATACCGCCCCCATAGCCGGGTGCCCGGCTGTAGAAGATAGGCGGGCTGGTTCGGGGTGCCGTCCACCCGGCCGCAGTAGGGGCACACCTCGTAGCTTCCCCGTGCCTGAAAGCAGTGCAGGCAGATATCGCTGAATTCCATGGCCTTAGTTCAGCTTGAAGCGGTTTTCACGGTTGCCCAGGGCAATTACCGTGCCGCGCTGCAGCTGGGCGGGCATGTTGGCCACCAGGCGGCTGCCGCCGTCGATGAAGGTGCCGTTGGTGCTGTAGTCGGTCACCATATACACCCCGCGGGCCGCGTCGAACACAATGCCGCAGTGCCGCCGGCTCAGCTTGTCGGCGTTCTGGTCCACAATCAGGTTGCACAGGGCGTTGTCCCGCCCAATAATCATCTCGTCGCCGGCGGCCAGGGGCAGCTCCTGCCCGGCGTACATGCCGGAGAGCCCGGTGATGGAGCCGCCGCGCGCCGCGCCCGCCCCACCCACGGGGGCGGCGGGCTGCTGGCCGCCCTTGGGCACGCTTACCACATTGCGGGCTGTGCCGGCCACGGTGCGGTCGGCCCCTTTGCCGCTATAGGCAAAATGGTCGGTGAAGGCCACGCGGTAGTCCAGCCCGCGGCGGCGCCCGCCAGAGAGGGGGATGAGAATGCCGATGGCCATGTGGGGCTGGATGTCGAAGGCGGTGTAGTATTTGTAGCGCCAGTAGACGTTGTAGGCGATGCAGCAGAGGGCGTAGAGCGAGGCCAGAATGGTGCCAAAGGTGCTCCAGCGGCCGCTGGAAATGGCGTCCACAATCCAGTACAGCAGGCCGCAATACAGCCACCAGCCCTCCAGAAAGAACATCTTCCACCAGCTCTCGTCCACAATCTTCAGCCGGTAGATGGCCTTGGCAAAGGGCACAAAGGGCATCCAGTCCTTGTCCAGCCCGGCCCTCCGGCCAATGTACAGCCATTTAAAGCCCGTAAGCGTCCAGTAGGCGCCAAAGATGACCACCAGAACCAAAATGACCACCACAATGCTGGATGTGATGGTGGTGACCAGGGCCTGCAGGCCCCCCTCTATCATATTGGTGATACCGAAACTTGATAAGTCCATCGTCTATTCCTCCTACTTATACTTTTCTTTTGCCGGCTGCCACCGGCTGTGGTTGGTGGGTTCTTGCCCGCCTGCTAGCTCTCTTTTTTTGCCGTGTCCCAGCTAAACTGTGCCGTGCAGCAGGGAATAAACATCAGCTCGGTTTTCCCCATCAGCAGGCGGTCGTGTGCGTTCAGTGCCATGGGGCTCAGCACCACGTCGCCATTCAGGTAGCACAGCTCCTTGCTGTCTCCGGGCTGCAGCAGAAACACGTTCCCCTTTGGCTCATACACCAGCACGGCGTGCCGCTCCCGGCTCACGGTGGGGTCTTTCACAATAGGCACATCCATGCTGGGGGCCCGGCCCACAAAGTTCCGCCCGCTTTTCAGGCGGAAATCCTCGCCAAAGTGCTCGCCCTGGGTGCACACCAGCCAGCCCACCACCGGCTCCTTGCCCATGGCGCTGGCAAAAAAGCCCACGGTCTTGTCTCCGTCCAGCGCCGGGGCGTTCACCGCGCCCTGGGTGGCGGCCTTCACGGCGTCCTGCAAAGAGGCCGAGGCAGGCGGCGCCGCCGCAGCAGCCGGGGCCGCCGCGCCAAGGGCGTTTGTGGCCTCACTCTGGTCCAGCGCCACGGTCACGGCGTCGTTGGCGGGGCTGCTTTGCACAGGCTGGGTCAGGTTGTCGTTCCGCAGGGCGGGGGCGGCGCAGTGTGGGCAGCTCTGGTAGCGTTCCTCGTCGTAGAAATGTCCGTTCTCGCATTTTACCAGGTTCATTCGTTCCTCACTCCTTACCAATATTTTGTGCTTTTTTTATCCTGTCTATCTGTCACTTACTCCAGCTCTCCAAAAATCTCCATCTCCTCCGCTTCCCCGCCGGGGGGCATGGGGGAGAGGGAAGGGCTGCCCTCGCCAAAGTAGCGCATCAGAATTACCGTGGTGTTGTCCTGCCCGCCGGGGCTCTCATCCATGGCCCGGATGGTGAGGGCGTGGGCGGCCTCGGCCAGGTTGCCGGGCAGAGGCTGCAGCAGCTCCAAAATTCGCGCGTCCGGCAGGCTTTTGGTCAGTCCGTCGCTGCACAGCAAAATCAGGTCGTCCGCCTCTAGCTCAAAGGACCCGCGGGAGACGTCGATAATCTCCAAAACCGGCGCACCCAGGTAGCTCACCAGCGCCTCCTTCTGGGGGTTTTGGTCGGCCTCCTTCTGGCTTAGGCGGCCCTCCTGCACCAGCTGCTGCAGCTGCATGGCCAGGTTGTGGTCGCGCGTCAGCCGGGCTATCTCACCGCCCCGCAGAATGTAGATGCGGCTGTCGCCCACGGCGGCCCAGTACAGCGCCCGGCCCCGCACAAGGGTGCTCACCAGGGTGGTGCCTCCCTCGTGCCCCTCCTGCAAATAGCGCCGCAGCACCATCTCGTTGGCGTCAAACAGGGCGCTGGCATAAAATGCGGGAATGTCGGCGTCCTTGGGCAGGGCGGAGATGCGGTTGGCAAAAAACTCCACCACGTCCGCGCTCACCAGCTCACCGGCCTCCATGCCGCCCATGCCGTCGCACAGCACCGCAAAGGCCATGCCCGCCTCCTCCAGGGGCTCGCTCACATAGGCGGCGTCCTGCTGGTATTCCCGGGTGCCTATGTGGGAGGCCATGGCGGTGTCCAGCCAAAGAGCCTGTGGGAAAGGGCGGGTGATGCGGACGGTTTTCTCGTCGCAGCGCACTGCGGCCTGCTGGCCGTTTCTTTTGCGTCCAAACATCAGCAAAGGCCCACCTCCATTGTGTTGCCACGCGATAAAATGTAAAAGCGTTCCCCCGGGGCCAGCGCGTGGGGCCGCCCCTGTGCCAGCCGCCCGGCCTCCACCAGGGTGCCGTTTGTGGAGAGGTCGGTGAGGTAAAAAAGTCCGGCCTTTTCGTCAAAGCGTATCTCGCAGTGCACCCGGCTGATATTGGGGTCGTCCAGCACCACATTGCATTTTTCGGCCTGCCGCCCAATGGTGATGGACATGTTTTTGGGGAGTATCCACCGGTCTCCGGGCTGCCCGTTTTGCAGCGTTTGCACAAAGGGGGTGCCGTGCACAGGGGCGGCTTTGGGGGGCGCTGGCGGGGCGGCGGGCTGCTGCTGGGCGCTCCACAGCCCCTCGGCAAAGGCGGCAATGCTCTGGGGGCGGCGGCGGTAGTCCGGCTGCATGCCGTGCTCCACCGCCCCGGCCACAGCGGGGCTCACGCCATAGGCCGTCAGGTTTTCCAGGCCGGCCCCGGCCAGGCGGTCGGGCGCATCGGGCGGGCGGCTGCCACACACCACGGCGTAAAAGGTGGCGCATAGGGCGTATACGTCCGTCCAGGGGCCCTGGTTGCCCTTGCTGGAATACTGCTCCGGCGGGGCAAAGCCCGGCTTCAGCACCACCGAGAGGCTGCGGCTCCGCTCGCCCACATAATACCGGGTGGCCCCAAAATCGATGAGCTTGACCTGGCCCGAGCGGACGACAAAGACGTTTTCGGGGCTGACGTCCCGGTGCAGCAGGCCCTTGGCGTGCACGGCGGAAAGGGTGTTGGCCGTGGCCTTCAGCACCTCCATGGCGTGGGGCACCGGCAGGCGGCCACCCATGTTGCGGGCCAGGCCCGCCAGGTTCACCCCGTCCAGAAACTCCATCACAAAATAGGCGGTGTTGTTGGCGGCAAAGCAGTCCAGCACCTCCACCACGGTGTCGTTTCCGGCAAACTGGCGCAGGGTTTGCGCCTCCCGGCTGAACACCGCCAGCCCGTGCTCAAAGCTTGGGTGGTTTTCCCGGCTGGACGGCGAGACGGAGAGACCGTCGGCCCCGCGCACCACCAGGCTGGCGGGCAGATATTCCTTCACCGCCACCTTCTGGCCGCTGTGGCCGTCCAGCGCAAGGTAGGTGACGCCGAAGCCCCCCGCACCCAGCACCCGGCCCAGGGTATAGCGCCCGTGCAGCAGAAGCCCGGGCCGTAGCACCATGTGGTTCTCGGCCGAGGCCAAGGCCAGGTAGCCGCAGGCCCCGCAGCGCCCGGCAAAGCCCCGGGCAAAACAGTTCGGGCAGAAATCCGTCATGGCGGGCCCCCTGTTCCGGCGGGGTGGAAAACAATCCGCATCCGCCCTGCCTCAATGGTGTCGCCATCACAAAGGGGGCGGGGCTTTTCCACCGGAACGCCGTTCAGCAGGGTGCCGCTGCTCTGGCTGAGGCTGGTGAGGGTGTAGGCGCCGTTTTTTTCCTCAATCACAAAATGCTGGCGGCTCATGGCCGGGTCGTCAAACATCACATCGCACATTTCGCTGCGGCCCACAAACAGGCTGCCGCTTATGGGGATTTCCACCCGCTTGGCCGGGCCGGCCGCACCTGTCACATCGAGGCGTATCAGGGGCAGCTCCCCCTGCACAAAATGCACCTGGCCCCCCGGTGCGGCGGGCAGTTCCGCCCTCTCCTCCACAGGCGGCTGGCCGCCGAAGTGCAGCTTGCCCTCCTGCACGGCCAGGCCGCCACGCTTTTTCACCATGGCCACGGTAACGGCCAACAGCACCCCCACCCCGGCCAGGGTGAGCAGCACCCAGGCGGCCATGGGTACGCCCTCCTCCTGCGCTGGTGGGGCAGCGGTGGTGGAGACAGCCGGGCCGGTGAAATCCAAGCTTAGGGTATCGGCCACCGGGTTCTCCTCCCTTGAGAGGTCGGCCACGCCGGGGCAGCTCAGGGTAATTTGTGCCTCTGCGGGCGGCTGTGCCAGGGTGAGGGTGGCGGTGAGGGAGGCCTCGTCGTAAGCCGCCGCGGCCAGCCCCAGCAGGCCGCCCGTCTCGTTTTTCAGCAGGTAGCTCTCGGTGCTGCCCGCCCCGGCCACCGGCTCGCTGAACTGCAGCAGCAGGCTGTCCTCTCCGGCCTGGGTGGCCGAGAGCAGGCGGGGGGCCTCGGTGTCCGGCACCCAGTGGCGCAGCGGCGGCAGGGCCTCGGCGCTTTGGCCGTCCACACCCAGGTGCAGCACAGCCGGTTCGTCCGCCCGGTTGCCCGGGGCGGTGAAACGGGCCATCCAGGCAGAGCCTGTCTGGGCAAGCAGGCCGCGCAGGCTTTCCCCAAGGGTCTGCTCGTTCACAATGGCGATGCCGCCGCCCGAGGCCCGGGCCAGCGCGCCGAAGCTGTCCAGCTCGGCCTTGTTGCCGCTCTCAAAGCCCAGTGCGTAGAGGGGAAGCTGGGCCCCGGCCAGCAGGGCGTCCACCTCGTCCTTGGTGTAGCCGCCCAGGTTGTAGTCCACAGAATCCGAAAACACAAACATCAGCTTGCGCTGCTGGGCCAGCTCCTCTGCCGAGGCCAGCGCCACGGCCCGGGCCACCGCATCGAAAAAAAGGGTGCCGGGCTGGTTGGCCTCCAGCTTTGCCACCGCCTCGCGCAGGGCTTCGGCATCCCGGCTGTTTTGCAGCAGCAGCTCCACCCCGGTGCCAAAGCCGATGAGGTTCACCCCGGCCCCTTCGGGCAGCGCGTCTGCAAATTCCAGCAGGGCGGCCTTCACCGCCTCCATCTGCCCATAGCTGGTGGAGGTGCTGCAATCCACCAAAAAGTAATACTGCACCGGGTCCTGGGCGTCGGCCTGCCGCAGCTCCTCCAGGGCCAGGGCCTGGCCGCCCAGGCTGGCGCTTAGGTCCTTTGGGGTACTTCCCGGGTAAAACCAAAGCGCCAGCTGGGGCAGGCGGGCCTGCACCTGCTCCAGGCGCAGGCTGTTTTCGCCGCCTGGCTGCGCGCCGGATGCCGAGCTTTGGCCCCCGGCCACCGGTGCGGCGGCCAGCACAAAAAGCCCCAGCGTCACCGCCCCAAACGCCGCCCAAAACCGCTTCACCATAAGCGCCCCTTTCTGCAAAATGGCACGAAGACAAAGGCCGAAGCGCCTATTTCGATGGTCTCATCCCCGTTTAGCGCACAGGAGCCCGCCAGAGGCTGCCCCTCCACCAGCACCGTTTCCCCAAGGCCCCGTGCCAGCAAAAATTTTCCCTCGTTTGGCTCAAAGACAATCGAGCAATGGTTTTCCCGGCTCACGCTCTCGTCGTCCGGTAGGCAGATATCCATCTGCACCGCCCGGCCCACCGTGTTTCTCCCCGCGTGCAGCCGGTAGTCCCGGCCCATCTCTTTGCCCCGCAGGCAAACCAGCCAGCCCACCACGGGGTCCCGCCCCAGGGCGGTGCGGTACACCCCCACGGTTTTTTCATCACCGGGGCGGGGGCTGCCCAGGGCTATTTCCACCCTTCCGGCGCGGGGCGGCGGGGAGGAGGGGTGGTATTCGGTCATCTGCTCGGCCAGGGGGCGCCGCTTGGACGGTGGGTTTTTGCAATGCGGGCACTCGCTGAATTTCTCCCCGTCGTAAAAATGCCCCTGTTCACAGCGCAGCACCGCCATATAGGCCGCCTCCTTGCTCCATTTCCAGCCATTTGCGCGGCAGGTGCC
>CAYRFC010000065.1:3832-6194 GCA_964423365.1 uncultured Oscillospiraceae bacterium | reverse complement strand
TGCCCGCCGCCTCACGCCGCCAAGGCGGTTTCACCGCCTATTCGTCGCGCAAAAACACCGCAATGGCTGAGTAGTTGTCCATGTTATGGCCCGCGCCTTTTTCGCGCAGCGCCTGCTCCATGGCAGCCAGCCAGGCAGCCGGTGTGGCGCTGCTTTTTAAAAGGCGGGCCATCTCCTTTTCTGTTATCCATTCCCAAAAACCATCACTACAAAGTAAAAAGCTTTGGGGTGGCCCGGCGGCCAGTTCTTCGCTTTTGGCAAACCGCGGCGCTTCCCCGGCCATGCCCAGCACCCGGGTGAGGCGGTTGCGGTCCTCGTGAAAACGAATGGCCTGCTCCTTGATTTCCCCCTGGGCCACCAGCATCTGCGGCACGCTGTGGTCCAGGGTGCGGGCGGCCAGCTTGTGTTTGTGGAAAAGGTAGAGGCGGCTGTCTCCCACATGGGCCCAGCGTGCCAGCCCGTTTTGGATGTGAAGCAGCACCATGGTGGTTTTGATTTCCTCTGTCCGGCCACTTCGTTGCTGCTCGCCCAGCAGGGCCTCTTGCGCTGCAGCAAAGCACCTTTCCAGCAGCTCGCCGGCCGGCAGGCTTTCCTCCAGGAATACCTGGCTGGCGGCCTCCACGGCAAGGGCGCTGGCTATCTCCCCGCCTCCGTGCCCTCCCAGGCCGTCGCACAGCACAAATAGCTGGCCGCCTTCCCCTTCCAGGGCGGCCACAGCGTCCTCATTCACCGCCCGCTCGCCGGGCCTGCTGATGCTTGCATACCCAATCATAGTGCCCCCCCTGTTTTGCCAAAGTTGGCATGGTGCCAAAAATGCGTTTCGAAAACGTTTAAGTTGAGCAAAGTATAGCAATTAACCGTCCTGATGTCAACTGTTACTGTGTAAAATTCTTATTTTGGCTATGGCGGGCCCAGGGGCGCAGGCGTGCCCGCCTTGGCAAGGCCTGCACGCAGAGGGGGCGCGGGGGTTTTGGGGCGCCTGTATGAGTAAAAAAGGGCTCAAGCGCAACCAGGGGGCGTTTGCGCTTGAGCCTTGTGTAGAATATTGCGTAAAACAGCAAAAAATGGCGGTGTACAGGCGCCATTGGGTTTAGGCAGTGCCCCGCTGCACCAGCGTGGGGGGCAGCAGCACATGCTGCAACGAGGGGGAGAGGCCCCGCAGCCACTCTGCGGCCATGTCTCCGGCGTGGATGCCCATCTCCCTGTAGGGCAGGGCCAGTGTGGTCAGGTTTATCAGCGCCATGGAGGCCACGGGGATATCCCCAAAGCCCACCACCGCCACGGGTGTTCTGGCGGGGCTTTGCGCGGCCGCCAGCGCCGCCAGGGTGCCCAGGGCCATCTCGTCGCTCACCGCAAAAATGGCCGTGTGCGGGCGCTGGCGTTCCAGCATTTGCTTTGCCAGATACATGCCGCCGGCCTCCTCTGCCAGCCCCGCCGGGGCCTGGCGGGTGTCGGCCTGGCCTCCATTTCGTCTAAAGCTCTCCACAAAGCCGCGCACCCGTTCGCTGTGGGCGGTTTCGGCACCGGCCGGGGTGAACACGCGGCACTGGCGGTGCCCTTTTTGCCACAGGTACTGGGCGGCCAGCCGCCCCCCCTCGGCGTCATCAAAGGCCACGGTGCAGGCCTGCTGGGTCAGGGGGGCCACCCCGGCATAAATCAAGGGCACTTTTTTCTGCACGGCATCCTCCACATGCTGCATGGAGGCTGGATTGCCGGGCAGAAATACCAGGGCGCCCACCCTGTTCTGCATCATTTCCAGGGTATACAAAATTTCGTTTTTGGGGTTGCCGCCGCTGCTGTTCAGGTACAGCGAAAAGCCGGCGGCCTTCAGCCGGTCGTGCAGGCCTTTCACAAACTGCGCGTGGCCGGGGTGGGCCAGGTCCGGCAGAATCACCCCCACGGAATGCGAATGCCCCTTCACCAGTTCCCGGGCATTGGAATTGATGGTATAGCCTTGTTTTTGTGCAATCTCGCAAATGTGGGCCTTGGTGCTGTCGGAGATATCCGGCATGTTGTTGAGGGCCTTGGACACCGTGGCAACCGACACCCCGGCTTCTTTGGCGATGGTTTTGATGGTGGGGCCCCGCATACCGTCACTCCCTTCTGCACCGTCCACGGTTTCGCAGGCGTTTATTTTGAGTGTAGCACATCGCGGGAGGCGGCACAAGCATGGTGTGCTGCACGGCCCGCCTATGGGGAAGCTGCCCGGAAAATCCGCTTGGCGCTTCGGCCGGGGCTCCCTGTGCGGTGTGGCCCCCGGAACAGCAGAAGCCGCCGGTGGAAAAAAGGAAATTTGGAGGTTTGGCTGGCAGAGCATGGCCCAAAAATGCTACAATACAGGCAGGAAAACAGCGCCCGGCCC
>CAYRFC010000065.1:0-3732 GCA_964423365.1 uncultured Oscillospiraceae bacterium | reverse complement strand
GGGTATTGACGGCATAAAATGCGGCGGCGCGCCAGCCTGGGCAAGGCAGAGACAATGGAGTGAAGTGGATGAAAAAATATGGTGGAATGGCGGCGGCTCTGCTTTCTGCTTTTCTGTTCGGCTCAACGGCCATCTTGGCAAAATGGACCTATCTCTATGGTTCAAATCCCGTCATGCTCACTTTTTTGCGCGCCCTGTTTGCCCTGCCGGTGTTGTTTTTGGTGCTAAGGCTGCGCCATGTCTCTCTCCGTCTGTCCAGGCGGGAGGCCAGGGATATTCTGCTGGTGGGTTTTTTGGGGTTTGCCCCCACAGGTCTTTTGCTGTATGGCTCTTTTGTGTACATCCCGGTGGGTTTTGGCACGGTGCTGCATTTCATGTTCCCGGTGGTGGTTACCCTGGGGGGCGTGCTGCTTTACCGGCAGAAAATTGGCCCCGCCAAGCTGCTTGCACTGGGCTTTGCCATGGTGGGGGTGCTGCTGTTTTTTGAGGGGGCCGGCCAGGCGGGGCTGCTGGGCACGGTGCTGGCGCTGGCTTCCGCCGTCACCTACTCTGTGTATATTTTGGGTGTGGAGCGCACCAGCCTGTTTTCCATGCCAAAGCTCAAGCTGACCTTTTATTTTTCCCTCTGCGCCAGCCTGTTTTCGGGTGGGCTGGCCCTGTGCACGGGGAACCTGACTTTTGCCATACAGCCTCTGGGCTACCTGTACAGCTTTCTCATCTCCATGCTGGTGGCCGTTGGGGCATTCACATTGCTGCAGCTGGCCATCACCCTGTGCGGCGCCACCACGGCGGCCATCCTCTCCACGCTGGAGCCCATTACGGCTGTGGCATTGGGGGTGTTGCTGCTGGGGGAGGGTATCACCCCCAAAAAAATGCTGGGCTGTGTCTTTATTCTGGCAGCCGTCACCCTCATCACCATGGCGGGCGCCGCCAAGCCCAAAACCAGCGCCGCAGAGCCATAGCCGCCCTTTCACCGCCCGCCAAAGAGGGCCCGAAGCGGTGCGGAGGAGGCCGGTGCTGCCTGCCGCAGGCTTGACAAAATTCGTTGCTCTATAGTAAGCTATGGTACAAGGGAATGAAGTTCTCCCCTGGAGTATTCCAAAACCGCTTTTTAAGCTGATGACTTCTGTGATTTTAGAAAATCGCAGACGCATCAGCTTTTTTTGTGCGCTGCGCAAGAGAAGGAGACGGGATATGCTGCTATCGTTGGCCCTGGTGTTCCTCTGCGGCATGGCACTGGGCGGTGCCTTTCAGAGGCTGCGGCTGCCCGGCCTGTTGGGCATGCTGCTGGCGGGCATTCTGCTTGGCCCCTATGCCCTCCGTTTGCTCGACCCGGCGCTTCTTCAAATATCGCCGGATTTGAGGCAGATGGCGCTTATCATCATTCTTCTGCGGGCGGGGCTCAATCTGAACCTTCAGGACCTGAAACGGGTGGGCCGCCCCGCCGTTCTTCTGTGTTTTGTTCCCGCTTGTTTTGAAATTGCGGGAATGCTGCTTTTGGCTCCCCCATTCCTGGGCGTTACATTGCTGGAAGCCGCCATTATGGGAACGGCGGTTGCCGCCGTTTCGCCTGCCGTCATTGTGCCCAAGATGCTGAAGCTGATGGAAAACGGCTATGGTACAGGGAAAAGCATTCCGCAGATGATAATGGCGGGGGCGTCGGTGGATGATGTTTTTGTCATTGTGCTCTTCACCGCTTTCACGGGGCTGGCAAAGGGGGGAAGCATCACAGCTGTCCGCTTTTTCGCCATTCCGTCCTCTATTGCGCTGGGCCTTTTGGGCGGCCTGCTGGCCGGGCTGCTTCTGGCACTGCTGTTTTCCAGGCTGCCTATCCAAGACAGCGGCAAGGTGGTGGTTCTTCTTTCCGTCTCGTTTTTGCTGGTGACGGTGGAGCGCAGCCTGACGGGGGCCGTTGGCTTTTCGGGCCTGCTGGCGGTGATGGCCATGGGCGCTGGCTTGCAGCGGCGGAGCGGTGAGAGTGCCAGGCGGTTGTCAGAGAAATTTTCCCAGCTCTGGGTTGGCGCGGAGATTCTGCTTTTTGTTCTGGTGGGGGCCACGGTCAATATCGGCTATGCGCTGAAGGCAGGGCTGGCCGCTGTGGCTCTCATCTTCTGTGTGCTGTTGTTCCGCATGGCGGGTGTGGGGGTTTGCCTCATCAAAACCACTCTGGGCAGAAACGAGCGGGTGTTTTGTGCCCTGGCCTATTTGCCAAAAGCCACGGTGCAGGCCGCCATTGGCGGCCTGCCGCTGGCAATGGGGCTTGCCTGCGGGGAGATGGTTCTCACGGTGGCGGTGCTCTCTATTTTAATCACGGCCCCTTTGGGCGCCGCCCTGCTGGACGCAAGCTACAAAAAGCTTTTGGTAAAGGACGGGGCGGCGGGCAGGGAAAAGCAGCGGGGATAGCAGACCCTGCCGTTTTTTGCACAATTGTGCCCCTTGCCTTTCCCGCCGGGTGGGGTTTGGCTGCCGCCTTGTTCCGCCGTATGGCGCCTTTACAGAATGTGGATGGGCACCCCGTTCAGCTCCACCCCGTCTTCGGCGCGGATGAGTATATATTTTTTGCCGTCGATGATGCGTGTATCCACCAGATCATCGTGGCCTGCCGCCACATTGATGCTGACATCGGGTGTTGTTACGGCAATTTTCTTTGCGTCCACGATGTTTTTGGGGCTGAGGCTGGTGTCTGCGCCGAATTTGGCGTCGAAATGCTCGTCGAAGGAGGCGAGGTTTGTTTCGGCTACGCCATTGTCGTGCAGAATTTGGCGCAGGGTGCCCTTTGTGACACGAAGCGGCGTTTCCTCTTTGTTTTCCTTATGCACCTCTATGATATCCTGCAATTGCCCATGAACGGCGCGCACCACATCGTAGCGGCAATCCTCTGTCAGCGTGTCCCCCAAAAGGTCGCCGAACAGCTCTTTTTGCACGGCGGCCGGCTTTGGCGCTTCACATTGCAGCACTGCCTGCATAAAATCCTCGTGGTTATCCGCCGTATCACGGGTGTAATACAGGGCGCCGTAGATATTGGCGGCCCGGTCGTCAAAGGCGGGGAACAAAAAACCCATTTCCGGCGGGGATACAATGCGGTCTATCACGGCGCTTTGGAAGGCGTTGTCGTACACATGGTAGCTGAGGGCAGGCTTGGTCATCTTCACGGGGCAGATGCAGCAGACAAAATAGCTGAAAACATCTGTCGAGGCATCCTCCAGCTCCTCACCGTTTTGGGTGTGGTAGGGCACGTCGTAAGCGTCCTGGGCCAGCAAAATCAAGTAGTTGTCCTCCAGCCGCACGGAAGCGATAATCAGCTTGAAGAGAGCCTGCACGGCCTCCTCGTCTTGCAGCTTTGACTTGCGCAGGGCCATCATCAGCTTGTGCTCCTCGCCCTCCACCACCTGCTGCGTGGTGAATTCCAGGCTCAGCAGGTTTTTGTCCAGCGTGCCGGAGAGGGCCTTTTTTAAGATGGAAAGCAGTTTTTCCGCCTCGTTTTCGGGCATGAGTGCAAGGGACTGGCTAAATTCAGAGAGAATCTCCTGTTTTTCATTCACATAGCAGCCGCGAATGGCCGAAATGTTGTTTTTGTTCGGCTTGAACCGTCTGCGCAGCTCTGCGATTTCTTTTTCCGTCATGGTTTCCTCTTTGCGTTCTTTTTATGAATTTAAGGCATGGTGCTGGGGGCGGCAAGGCGGTTCCCTTGGAAATGGCGCCCAGCTTCAGTATACCATTTTGCAGGACGCC
>CAYRFC010000064.1:0-13459 GCA_964423365.1 uncultured Oscillospiraceae bacterium | reverse complement strand
TTTTCTTCTCTTGCGTTTTTCCGTAATTATTTGTAGAATAAAATAGAAAACTTACTGTTCACAAAACCCTCCACAGGCAGCCCGCCTGTCCCATAGAAAGGGGCCCATCTTGCCACAACAGCCAAACCACCAAAACCAGTCCCGCCGCCCCATGCGTGCCGCCTCGGTGCAGCAGCAGGCCGCGGCCACCCGGGCCCGCAAGCGCCGCCGCAGCATACGCACCTTTGTGGTGCTGGTCTTTGGCGTGGCCGTGCTGGGGCTCATCGCGTTTTTCACCGTCCGGGCTCTTTCCGCCGGGCAGCCCCCCGCCTCCTCGGCCGTTCCGGTGGCGGCGCCCTCCTCCTCCATGCAAAGCGCCGCGCCCGCCCCGGCCCCTTCGTCCAGCACGGCCCCTCTCCTGCCAGAGGCCACCGGCCCTATGGATGTTGCCGGCATTCCGGCGCTGTATAACCGCAACAGCCCCATTCCCGATGCAGACCGCGCCGCCCTTACCCTGGCCCCGGTGGGCAGCGACGGGCAGCAGATGGAAACCCAGGCCGCCGCCGCTTTTCTGGCCATGCAGCAGGCCGCCGCCGCCGATGGCATCACCCTCACCCCGGTCTCTGGCTACCGCACGCTGGAGCGCCAGACCAACAACTACAACGCCAGCGTTCAAAGCTACCTCGGGCAGGGCTACTCAAAGGAGGAGGCCACCCGCCTTACCGAGCAATACTACGCCATTCCCGGCACCAGCGAGCACGAGATGGGCCTTGCCATGGACATTGGCCAGGTGGACGACGCCTTTGCCAATACCCCGGCCTACACCTGGCTGCAGGCGCACTGTGTGGAGTATGGCTTCATCTACCGCTACCCCAAGGAATATGTGGACGTCACCTTCATCAACTGGGAGCCCTGGCACTACCGCTTTGTGGGCCAAAACCATGCCGCCGAGTACACCCGCCTGGGCATGCACACCCTGGAGGAATACGTTGCCCACCTGCAAAACGTGTAAAACATGGCCGTGAAAAGACATTCGGTACACCGGAGGTATCCATGATTCTTGCCATCGACATCGGCAACAGTAACATAGTGCTGGGCGGCTATGAGAACGACAAAATCGGCTTCACGGCCCGTGCCGCCACCAACACCCGGCTGGAGGCCGACCAGTTTGCCGTAGAGCTGGCGGGCATTTTCTCGCTGTATCAGGTGGAGAGCCGCTGTATAGAAGGGGTGGTCATTTCCTCTGTGGTGCCCTCCTTCACCCCCATTTTGCTGCAATCCCTCGCCCATTTCACCAAAGTACGCCCCTTGCTGCTCAGCCTGGCCCACGCGGGCGGCGTGCGGGTGGATATCGAAAACCCCAAAGAGCTGGGCATGGATATTCTGGGCACGGCCATTGCCGTGCAATGCAGCCGCCCCCTGCCCGCCGTGGTCATTGACATGGGCACCGCCACAAAGCTGACCGCGCTGGACGCAAACGGCGTACTGCGGGGCGTTTCCATCGCGCCGGGGCTCTTTGTCTCGCTGGAGGCCCTGGTGCACAGCGCCAGCCTGCTGGCGGGCATCCCGCTGGAGGCACCCGCCTCTGTCATCGGCCGCACCAGCGCCGAGAGCATGAAAAGCGGGGTGGTGCTGGGCACGGCGGCCATGCTGGACGGCCTGCTGGCCCGCTTTGCGGCAGAGCTGGGCCCCCTGCGCAGCATCGTAGCCACCGGCGGGGCCGCCCCCGTGGTGGTGCCGCACTGCCAGGCCGATATTGAAATCTGCCCCACCCTCCTGCTGGACGGCCTCTACCACATCTACAAAACCCACTCCGCATAAATCTTGTATGCCCACAAGGAGCCCCCTTATGCAGCAAGCCAGCACCCGCCGCCAAACGGCCCGCCTTTTGCGGGTTTTGTTTGCCGCGCTTCTGCTGCTGGTTTTGCTCTGCCTGCGGGCCGCACTGGTGGTGCAGGCCGCGCCCTCCCCGCCGGTGCAGGCGGTTCTCGGCCAGCTTTCCACCCTACAAAACGCCCATATAGACCCCGCCTGGCCCCCGGACATTGAGGCCAACAAGGCCCTGGTGCAGGCCCTGCTGGACGACTACAAGGCCCTCACAGCCAGCCAGCGCGCCGAGCTTACTTCTGCCCAAAACAGTGATTTGCGGGCCTATTTTGAGGCCCTCTACAAGCTGGAGGGCAAGGGCACCGCCGCGCTGGACAGCCTCTTTGCCGGCGGCGCCGCCGCCGGCTCCAGCAGTTCTTCCCGTTCTCAAAGCTCCTCCTCCAGTTCCTCCCATTCGCAAAGCTCCTCCTCCAGCTCTTCCCGTTCTCAAAACGCCACTTCCAGTTCTTCCTCCTCCTCCTCCAGCTCCTCCAAGGCAGCCTCCGCCCCACCGGCCTCCTCTGCCAGCGCCTCGTCTGCCCCTGCTTCTAGCACTGTTTCCGCCAATAGTGGGGCCGGCGCTCCTGTTTCCAGCCTCCCCGCCCAAACGGGGCCGTCTTCCAGTCCGCCCCCTTCCTCGGCCCACTCTGCGGCAGCCGCCGGCTCCTCCCGCGCTCTGCCCAGCCCGGTGGCCGCGGCCTTCCCCCCTCAGCTTCCCGGCTCCGGCGGCTCTCTCTCCCTGCTTGGCAGCGCTGCCTTCGGCCAATTCTTGCTGGTGCTCATCACGGGCCTGCTCGCCTTTTTGGTGCTGCGCTTTCTCTTTGCCATGCGGGCCGCCGGCCCCGCGCCCGATACCAAGGCCTACCAGCGTGCCCAGCGCAAGCTGCAGGCCAGGCAGGCGGCCGGCGTAGATGCAGCTCTGCCCCACGCCGCCACCCTCAACCCGGACTTTGAGATGGCCGAGGAGCTCACCCCGGCCGAGCGCCGGGCCCAGAAGCGCGCGCTTCGTGCCCAAAGGCGGGCCAGCCACACCCCGCCGCCCGTGGCGGAGCCCCTGCCGCCCACCAATGCCGAGAGCTGGGCCAGCCAAAAACCCATCAACCCCGCCGAAATGGACGCCATTGCCCGCATGTTTTCCGCCCCGTCCAAGGCTGGCCCCCAGGACGCCGCCAACCCCCTGGGCATTGTCTCTGCGCCCGAGGCGGAAAGTACACCCGCAGCCCCAAAACCAAAGAAGACCACCCGCACCGGCCGCCCCCGCCGCATGCGTTTTTCCCAGGGCGATGCCCACGACATTGATGCCATTGACGATTGACCCCAGCACATCACAAAGGGCCGCCAGCTTTCGCTTGGCGGCCTTTACGCGTGCACGCTATATCCCGTTTTCCGCCGGCATACCAGCGGCTCACAGGTTCAGCCAAAAAAGCATGCCAAGGCAAAATATCCCCACCAGCGCCCCCAGCAGATACTGTGCCTTCTGCCGCTTGCTATAGTACAGGTAGCCAAAAAAGCCCGTTATCAGCAGGGGAATTGCCAGGGCCAGCGGCTTTGGCATCTGGTTGCTGGGCTGCCCCGCCAGGTTTAGCTGTGTGTGCAGCTCACCGGGCAGCACAAAAAAGCCCACCACGGCCATCATAAGGCACAGCCCCACCAACAAAGCCGTTATCCCTGTCTTTTTCATCCTCGCTCCACCCTTCCCGCACGCTCTCTTTTTGCTTCATTATACCACAGATGATTTGACAAGCCCCGCCCTCCCGGCATACAATAGCCTTACAGGCGATGCGCCCTGTTTTCCCTCGGCTTATCTTCTTTTTTCGGGGGGCCTTTCCTTTTCCCATTTTCCATATTCTTCTTTTACTATGCAATACTACGTCATTATTTCAGGGGGGTTCCATGCTGGAAGAAAACACCTGGCCCATGCGCCGCAAAGACCGCCAAATTTCCGAGGCTGAGGCCTGGCAGATTGTACAGGAGGGGCAGGTGGGGCTGCTCTCCCTGTGTGGGCCGGGCGGCGAAGCCTATGCCGTCCCCATTTCCTACGTTCTTATGCAAGGCAAGCTCTATCTCCACTCTGCCCTGGCCGGGCGGAAGCTGAACTATCTGCGTGCCCACCCGCAGGTTTGCTTTGTGGTGGTGGGGCCAAGCCAGCCTGTTTACCAAAAGAATTTCACCACCCTGTTCGAGAGTGCCGTGCTGGACTGCACCGCCATAGAGGTGGACGACGAAGCCGAAAAAACAGCCGCCCTCATGGCCCTCTGCCAAAAATACCTGCCCGGCCATATGGACAAGGCCCCCGGCGATATTCAGCACTCTCTGCCCGCCACTCTGGTGCTTCGCCTGGAGGTAAACCACATCTCCGGCAAGGCCAAGCGCTAGAAATATTCGGGAAATTTAACTTAGGAAATCAGAGGAAACTCTAGGAAATTTACTATGCAATTTATCGATATACTGTCACATGAGCAAATCTCTCTTGCCGCCCGCCTGGCCGATGAAATTTGGCGGGAATGCTACGGGGACATCCTCTCTAGGGAGCAGCTGGACTACATGCTTCTCCACCTGCAATCCGAGGAGGCCATCGAAAAGCAAATTCAACACCAGGGCTACCACTACTATCTTCTGCAAGAGGAAAACCAGCTTCTGGGTTACCTTGGTTTACAGGCCGAGGCGGGCAAGCTTTACCTCAGCAAATTCTATCTCTTGCCCCGGTTTCGCGGGCAAGGGTATGCGCCCAGGGTTATGGCTTTTGTGCAGGCGCAGGCAAGCGCCCTTGGCTGCCACTGCTATTGGCTCACGGTAAACAAGCAAAACGCCAGGGCCATTGCGGCCTATAAAAAGGCGGGCATGTCTCTCCTTCGCCAGCAGGTGGTGGACATTGGAGGCGGCTTTGTCATGGATGATTTTGTCTTTGAAAAATCTCTCTAAAATTCCATTTAATTCATCAAAATTCTTCTTGCCTTTGGTCTCTCGGCCCCCCTGGCCTCCCCATTCATTTTGCATACCCAGCATTTACACCGCTTTTTTTGCTATTTTATACTAATCTTCCATAGAAATGATGAACCCATTTCTATGGAAAGCGGCAACATAGTGACGTTGCCGCGCGTCTCATGCAAAAATTCTGTCAAAAATAAGAACCCATTTTTGACGAATTTTAGGATTACTTTGATTTTTATTTCCCCCTTGAATACCTCCGTCCCTTTGTGCGGCCCATTATCCATACCACGGTATCCCCCGCTGGGCTGTGGCAATTGGCGGGCCAATGTGCTATACTGGGGAAAATTGTGTTTCCTTCCACCTTTGGGCGCCTTGGCCCCGGCGGAAGCGATGGAGTGTGGTATGGAATTTACCCCCTTGGTACAGGAGCTAAAGCAGCAGGGCCTTGCGGGCCGCCTCTATGAGCAGGAGGGCCACAGCCGCTACCGCGACTGCCTTACCCTTTGCCGCAGCGGGCGTCTTTTGCTGGAACGCTACTGCTACGGCGAGGCCGCCGGCCTGGTGGCCCGCCTCTGGGGCGAGGCCGCAAACGGCGAAATTGTGTGGCAGCCCTCCCACTTCGACAACCTGCCAAAAGCCCTCACCGGTGTGGAAGGCAGCGCCCTGCAGCTGGACGGCAAAAAGCGTCTCTGGCAGCCTGCCAAGGACCTTCACCGTGTCAAAGGCGAGCCCGGTGGTCTGCTTTGCTTTTTGCGGGGTCTTGGCAAATCATAATTTCTTTTTTTCTTTTTTTTCACGATTTTATTCACGGAATATTATAGAATATATACTGATAGAGGAAGGAAAGCAAAAGATTTTTCTTTTTCTGCCGTATAGATATGAGTATGTCTATTTTCTAGCCGGGCCACAGCAGTAAATCATGGGAAATTCCAGAATCAATCTTATAAAAAATCGGGTGAAAATATGAAGAAAATAGCAATCCTTCTGGCTATGGGTCTCAGCCTCACGCTGGTGCTGGCCGCTTGCAACAAGGCGGGAGACAGCTCCTCGGTGTCGGCCGCTTCTGGCAGCACCGGCAGCTCTGCCACCTCGGCCAGCTCTGCCAGCACGGCTGGCTCTACGGCTTCTGCCAGCGGCAGCAGCCTGCCCGCTTCCGGCGCTCCAGCCAGCTCGGCGGCTCCCACCGCCGCTTCGGGCAGTGCGGCAAGTGCCTCCGGCACAAACGCCGGCACCCCCGCCGATATGGCGGTAACCGGCCAGGCCGCAGCGCCCGCCGCAAACTTCGCGGGCACCTACAACGCCTACGACACCGCCCGCTACCCCGACGACCGCGCCCCCTACCTGGAGCTCTCGGACAAGGGCGGCTTTGTGCTGCATTTTAACCTGGGCGACGGGCGGCTTGCCGTGATGACGGGCACTTACACCAGCAGCGGCGGCGGCCTTTCCCTGGATGTGATGTACTGCGACAGCACCGATTTTCTCGGCCAGGACATCCGCTCCCTCTCCTTCACCGTAGATGGCAGCAAGCTGGTGTATAACAGCGCCCCCTTGGGTATGTCCCGCTCGGGCGATAGCTTCACGCGGCGCGGCGCCACAGGCGGCGCGGCGGGCGAAGCGGGCGGCAAAAATATGTATATTTTAGAGCCGGGCCGGGTGCTGGAGGGCGGGCTGCCCCTCAGCCCCAGCGCCTCCTCCGGCAGCATGGCCGCCCCGCCCACAGCCACGGCCAGTGTTGCCCCAGCTGCTTCGGGCGCCTAAAAAACCTTGGGGCGCTTTTTGAAAAAAGCACCCCAAACCCCGCAAAAACTTTTTCATAATACAAAGATGAGCGCAAACACGCATACAGCGGTTTGCGTTTTTTTCTATTTATTTCTCTATTTATTAGGGATTTATTCTGGCAGGATAAAATCCTTCAATAAATCCCTATAAAATCCTCAAAATATCCAGAGTAAATACACAAAAAACCGCCCGAAACCTATGTTTCGGGCAGCAAAATTCTTGGGTGGTTTGGCCCCTTTCTTCTAAGAAAGGGGCCAAGGTCTTTGCCTTGGCCTTCTGCTATTACACCAGCTCTTTCTTCACCACATCGGCAATTTCGTCGGCGGCCTTTTGGATGGACTTGTGGCTTGAGCCCTCCACCATCACACGAATCAGCGGCTCGGTGCCCGAAACACGCACCACCACGCGGCCCTCCTCGCCCAGGGCCTCCTTGTGCTTTTGAATCACATTTTTCACTGCATCGTTGTTGTAGAAGGCCAGCTTGCCCTCGGGCGACACCCGCACATTGCTCATCACCTGCGGGTAACGCTTCATCACCTTGGCCAGCTCCGAGAGCTTTTTCCCGCTGCTGCGCATATGGCACAAAAGCTGTATGGCCGTAAGCTGCCCGTCGCCGGTGGTGGAAAAATCCCGGTAAATCACGTGGCCGCTCTGCTCGCCGCCAAAACGGTAGCCCTCCAGCTCCATCTCCTCCAGCACGTAGCGGTCGCCCACCTTGGTGGCCACAAACCGAATGTCGTTCTCCTCACAAAATTTGTTAAAGCCCATGTTCGCCATGATGGTGCCCACCACGGTGTTGCCGCGCAGCTTGCCGCGCTGCTTCATGTCCAGCGCGCAAATCGCCATGATAAAGTCGCCGTCCACAATATTGCCCTTTTCGTCCACACACAGGCAGCGGTCGGCGTCTCCGTCAAAGGCAATGCCCGCGTCATAGCCGCCGTCCTTCACAAACTGCTGCAGCCGTTCCATGTGCGTAGAGCCGCAGTTTTCGTTGATATTCACCCCGTCCGGCTCGCAGCCCATAAAGGCGGCCTCCACCCCCAGCTCCTCAAACAGCAGGGGCGCGGTTTTGGCCGCCGAGCCGTTGGCGCAGTCCACCGCAATGCGCAGCCCCTCCAGGCTGGTGGGCAGGGTGCTGTGTAAATGCTCAATATAGTCTTTCAGTGCGTCTTTTTTGTAAGACAAAGCCCCCAGGTTGTCGTTGCTGGCCAGCGGGGTTTTTTGCTCCTTGTCCAGCACGATGCTCTCAATGCGGTCCTCCAAATCATCCGGCAGCTTGAATCCGTCGCCGCTGAACAGCTTGATTCCATTGTAAGCGTAGGGGTTGTGGCTGGCCGAAATCATGATGCCCGCATCGGCCTTGTACTGCCCCACCAGATAGGCCACCGCCGGGGTGGGCACCACCCCCACGCAGTACACATCTGCCCCCACAGAGCACAGCCCTGCGGCAAGCGCACTTTCCAGCATGTCGGAGGAGATGCGGGTATCCTTGCCAATCAGCACAATGGGGCGGCGGCGGCGGCCCTTGGTCAGCACGGCGGCGGCCGCCCGCCCAATGCTCATGGCCAGCTCCGCCGTGATATCCTCATTCGCCAGGCCGCGAATGCCGTCCGTTCCAAATAGTCTTGCCATCAAATCCACCTCTTTGGTTATTTTATCTTCATTTTTCCTAATAAGAACTTCCATGCTATATTAGGAAATTACGGAATTTCTTTCTTTCCAAAATCGTATTAACGTGACATTTTGGGCACCACCACGCCACTGTCCTTCACAATGTGGTTTGGCGGCACCGCCCCGCGCACACAGCTGGTGGGGTACACCATGCAGCCGCTGCCCAGCACCGTGCCGGGGTTCAGCACGCTGTTGCATCCCACCTCCACCTCGTCGCCCAGCATGGCCCCCACCTTTTTGCGGCCGGTTTCCAAAAGGCCGTCCGGGGTTTTCACCACCACCTGGCTCTTGTCGCTTTTCACGTTGGAGGTAATGGCCCCCGCCCCGAGGTGAGACCGGTAACCCAGCACCGAATCTCCCACGTAGTTGAAGTGCGGCACCTGTACATTATCAAACAGCAGTACGTTTTTTAGCTCGGTAGAGTTGCCCACCACGGCATTTTTGCCCACCAACGCATTGCCGCGAATGAACGCGCAGTGCCGCACCTCCGCCCCCTCGTCGATGATACAGGGCCCTGCAATAAAGGCCGTTGGGGCTACCTTGGCGTCCTGATGAATCCAGATATCGGGCGCCGGGTTGTCGAATTCTTCCAAGGACAGGCTGCCGCCAATGGCAAGAATGGCCTCGCCCAGCCCAGCCAGGGCCTCCCAGGGGTAGGTAAAGCGAAAGAGATAGTCCGCCCCCAGGCTGTTGCGGGTGGCGTAGAGGTTTCGGTTTGTATAAAAAGACACGGAAAACCCTCCTGTTTTAGGCCCACCGGAAAGGCAGGCAGTTTTACAGCAAATGAACAAACTGTAGCGCATACACATGGGAAAAATCAGGCGCTGCATAACAGTTTTTAGCAAAAGCTTGCTGCAAAGGCTTTTGAGAAACTGTAATATGGCTTTTCTATTATACGAAAAGGCAAATGAAAAAGCAAATAGGACAAATTGAATACAGCCCAAAACCTGCTCCGGCCACGCGGCAAAATGCGGTCAATACTTTGCCGGCAGGCCCTGACGCCAGACGCGGGCCTTGGCCGAAGCTGCCGGGAGAAGGAGAGAGGGGGCAGCCGCCCAACCCGCAAAAGCGTACGGGCCACTCCCCTTTTTTGTCATGGTGCGCATACACCTGCTGCCTAATCCGCCTTGCGGCTTAGGCGGCAGACACCCATTCTGTCCTATTTTTTCTGGATGATTATAGGCGACGGTGCCGTCGTATTTTTTACTGATTATTTCCGATTTTTATGCTATTTAATTTCCCGCTTTTTGCCGCGCTTTTTGCAGGGGCCGGGCGATGAACAGGGCCGAGAGCCCCCCCACCACCGCCTCGGGAATGCCGCTGAACAGCACGGTGCTGCCCACCACCAGCAGAATTGCCTGCCCCACAATGGCGGCATAGGCGCTGCCAAAAAACAGCCAGATACCCCCCATCACACCCAGGGTATTCACCAGGCTGGCCAGCACCCCGGCCAGGCCGTAGCGCAGCCAGTCCCTCGCGCCGCGGCGGCTCATGGCCTGGTACACAAGGCCCGCCACCAGCCCCACCAAAACACGCGGTACTATGCTTATAAGCACGCTTCCCAGGTTGCCGTGCACCCCACCAAAGGAATGCGCCGGGCTGAACACAAAGGCAATGATGACACTCTGCGCGGGGGGCATAAAGGTCCAGATAAGCAGGCTGAAAATACCGGTGCACAGGCCCATCAGGCAGCCGGCGGCGGTGCCCATAACAATGGCCGTAAGAATGACCGGCACATGGGCCAGGGTGGCCACTATGGGCCCCAGCGCGGGCAGAGAGCCCAGCGGGGTAAAGCAAAAAATGGCCTCTATGGCCAGCAAAATAGCAAACTGTACCATAAAACGTGTTTTCGTCTGTTGCCGCATTCTGTTCTCCTCTTTCTGTTCGCTTGGCCGCCCACTTCGTCTTTTGCCCGGTGTAACAAAGCAAAGCCTTTTATTACAGTTTCTCAAAAGCTTGTGCAGCAGGCTTTTGCCAGAAACTGTTATGCAGCGCATGATTTTTCCCGTATTTAGGCGCTACCGTTTGTTCTTTATGCTGTAGAAGGCGCCGCTCCCTTTTGCGTCCCCGCGCACCCTGCCGGGCCACACCGGCCCGCCTGCAGGGGGGCCTTGCACTGTTTTTCTATGATAGACCACCCCACCGTGTTTGTAAAGGCCGGTGCGGCAAAATGAAAACGACGCCCGATGCAGCGGGCGCCGTTTTCCTGAAGAGGAAGGGAAAAAAGAAGGATTCGGATGCCTGGCACAAAGCAACCGAATGTAGGGGGTAGAAAAAACGCCAATGGTTGGGTGGTGTCGTTTTTTCTGCTCCTATTTTAGCACCCGCATACCGCAATTTTTGTAGAATTGTTGAAAGCCTTCTTTTTTCTGCTGTATCAGCCCTCAGCCCCGGCCTCCCAGGCCATGCGGTAGATGGCGGCAATATCCTCTTTCTCCAGCTTTTTCAGCCCGCCAATGCTGCGCTTGCCATAGAACGTGCACCGCACCGCCATATCCTCCAAATCCTCGTCGCTCAGCGTAATTTCTGCCTCGGTGAGGTTGGTGGGCATCTCTATGGCCCAGAAATATTCCTCCATCTCCTCAATGCCCGCCAGGGCCGTGGCTTCGTCGCTTTTTTGCGGCTGCACCCCCAGCACATTCACGGCCAGCTGGGCAAAGCGCCCGGGCCGGGTTTTGTAAACATAGCGTGCCCAGCTTCCCCACACCGCCGCCAGGGAGGCCCCGTGGGTAAGCCCAAATTTGGCGCTCAGCTCGTGGCCCAGCTGGTGGCAGGCCCAGTCTCCCGCGCCTGCGCCGGCCCCTGTCAGCCCATTGTGGGAAAGGGCCCCCGCCCACATCACCTCGGCACGCGCCTTGTCATCCTCCGGGTCGCGCATCAGCTTGCGGCCATTGTCCATCACCGTGCGCAGCAGCCCCTCGGCAATCTCATCGGTAATTTGCAGGGTATCCTCCTCGGGGGTGAAGTAGCGCTCCAGGGTATGCATCAGAATATCCGCCACCCCGGCGGCGGTTTGGTAGGGCGGCAGGGTCTTGGTCAGCGCGGGGTTCATCACCGCGAAGCGGCAGCGCCCCAGCTCGCTGCCCAGCCCGCGTTTCTCATGGGTTTCGGCATTGGTCAGCACCGCCGAGTTACTCATCTCACTGCCCGCCGCCGCTATGGTCAGCACACAGCCCACCGGCAGGGCCTTTTCCACACTTGCCCTGCCCTCAAAAAAGTCCCACACATCGCAGGCCGCCGGCACGCCGTAGGCAATGGCCTTGGCAGAGTCTATCACGCTGCCGCCGCCCACCGCCAGAATAAAATCCACCCCTTCCTGGCGGCAGAGCGCCACGCCCTGCCGCACCAGGGCCAGCTCCGGGTTTGGCACCACGCCCCCCAGGCGCACAAAGCCCACGCCCGCCTCACCAAGGCTGGCCTCCACCCGGTCCAGCAGCCCCGAGCGCTCCACGCTGCCGCCGCCAAAGTGCAGCAGCACCTTTTTGGCCCCCTGCTCCTTCACCAGCGCACCCAGCTGCGCCTCACTGTTTTCGCCAAACACCACCTTGGTGGGCGTGTTGAATACAAAATCTGTCATGGCGGCCTCCTAGCCTTGGGGAAATACTCCCGATTTAATTCGTATTTATTTCTATATTATTCTCTATTTTTTGCCTATTTATTTTCCCGAAATATTTCTCACCGTTCCCCTATACGGTAAGTGAGCACCACTACCCCACCCGGGCAATCTCGGCGGCCACAGCCCGGCCCATGGCTTCACAGCTCACGGCCTCGCCGCCCGCGGCGATATCGGCGGTGCGCAGCCCCCCCGCCAGCACGGCGTCCACGGCGGCCTCCAGGCAGGCGGCCTCCGCCTCCAGGCCCAGCGAATGCCGCAGCAGCAACCCCGCCGAAAGAATGGTGCCGATGGGGTTGGCAATGCCCTTACCCGCAATGTCGGGGGCCGAGCCGTGAATTGGCTCGTAGAGGCCCCGCCCGCCGTCTCCCAGGCTGGCCGAGGGAATCAGCCCGATGCTGCCGGTTATCATGCTGGCCTCGTCGCTCAGGATATCTCCAAACATGTTTTCCGTCACCACCACGTCAAAGGCGGCGGGGTCGCGCACAATCTGCATGGCAGCGTTGTCCACCAGCATGTGCGAGAGCGCTACGTCGGGGTATTCCGCCGCCACCTCCGTAGCCACGGCCCGCCAAAGACGGCTGGTGTCCAGCACATTGGCTTTGTCCACGCTGCACAGGCGCTTCTGCCGGGTGCGCGCCAGGCGGAAGGCCACGTGCAGTATCTGGCGAATTTCCTCCTCTTTATACTGCATACTATCGGTGGCCACCCGTTGGCCGTCCAGGGTTTCGGTTTTGTGCGCCCCAAAATACACCCCGCTAATCAGCTCCCGCACCACCAGAAAATCAAAGCCCGCCTCCGCCAGCCCCGCCCGCAGAGGGCAGGCGGCCTTCAGCGGCGGCAATAGCCGGGCCGGGCGCAGGTTCGCGTACACGTTCATTCCCTTGCGCAGGGCCAGCAGCCCCGCCTCGGGGCGCTGCCCGCCGGGCAGGCCCTCCCATTTGGGCCCGCCTATGGCCCCCAGCAGCACTCCGTCGGCCGAGAGGCAGCCCGCCAGTGTCTCCTCGGGCAGGGGCCGGCCGGCTTCGTCCAGCGCGGCGCCGCCCAGCAGCAGCTCACTGTAGGCAAATTCATGGCCGAAGCGCAGGGCCACCGCATCCAGGCAGCGCAGGGCCTCGGTCACAATCTCCGGGCCAATTCCATCCCCACGCAGTACGGCAATCTGTTTCATCATTCCAAAACCCTCCCACAAAGACCTTGGAACCCTTTTTGCAAAAAGGGTTCCAAGCCTCCTAAAAATATTATAAAAAATATAAAATTAATTCATGAAAAATACCTGAATAATTACAATCATCCACCCATGCATAAAGCTGTCGTAGCTTAGGATTTTCCCATCCGCTGCATCTGGTGCAGCACATCCAGGGCCGTTACCGTGGGGGCCATCTCCTCAATGCTGGCCTGCATCCCATCCATCTGGCGGCTGAAATCCTTCTGGTTTTCCATCAAAAGCTGCATGTTGCGGTTGGTCTCGTTCTCCAATGTCAGCTCCACACGGGTCAGGCGCTGCTTCACCTCACCCATCTCGGTTTTCAGCCCGGCAATATCCTGCCGCACCTCCACCATTTCTGTCTTCAAGCTGGAAACATCCACTTTCAGACCCGAAACATCTTCTTTTAGACC
>CAYRFC010000063.1:9833-13478 GCA_964423365.1 uncultured Oscillospiraceae bacterium | reverse complement strand
TTCCCAAAGGAGGAAACACCATGGGCAAAAAAATTCTGATATTGAACGGCAGCCCCCGCCCAAGGGGCAACAGCCAGCGCCTGGCCGAGGCCTTCGCCGAGGGTGCACAGCAGGCCGGGCACAGCGTCACCACCCTGCACCTGCGCCAGATGCACATCCACCCCTGTATTGGCTGCCTGAAAGGGGGGCGGGACGCCACCCACCCCTGCACCCAAACGGATGACATGAACGCCGTCTATGGGCCTTACCAGGAGGCGGATATTCTGGTGCTGGCTTCCCCGCTGTACTACTGGAATTTCAGCGGGCAGCTAAAGGTAGCCATTGACCGCCTGTATGCCGTGACGGAGATTTATGGCGGAGGCGGGGACGACTCCCCCTACAAAGAGACCGTGCTGCTGGTGGCTGCCGGTAGTGACACCGCGGAAAATTTCGCGCCGATGAAGGCCTATTATGAAGGCATGTTGGAACGCCTGGGCTGGAAGGACCTGGGGCAGCTTTTGGTGGGCGGCGTGGACAAGGTGGGCGACATAGACGGCCACCCCGCCCTGGAGCAGGCCCGCAGGCTGGGAGCCAGCCTGGCTTAGGCCGTATTCCGGAATATTACAGTTTCTCAAAAGCTTGCGCAGCAAGCTTTTGCCAGAAACTGTAATGCAGCGCCTGATTTTTCCGTATGCATGCGCTACTGTTTGTGCATTTGCTGTAGAAAAAAGCCCAAACGGGAAGGTCTCCGGTTTGGGCTTTTTTCTATTCGCTTTACGCTCTTACCGCTCTGTGGCCAGGAAAAAAAGGGCCAGTGTGCCCGGGCCGGAATGGCTGCCAATAACCGGGCCAACAAAGTTGATAACCGTATTTTTTACGCCGAAACGTTTTTTCACTTCTTCCTCCACATACTGCGCATCCTTCAGGCAGTCTCCATGGGAGATAAACACGGTCTGGTTTTCGGGCAGGATGGCGGTTTTTTCCATGTGGCCGATGAGGGCATCCAGGCTTTGCATCCGCCCCCGCACCTTCTCCATGGGAATCAGGCGGCCCTCATTGTCCACGTGCATCACGGGCTTGATGTTCAGCATGGTGCCAAACATGGCCGCCGCGCCGGACACCCGGCCCCCGCGTTTCAAGAAGTTCAGGTCGTCCACGGTAAACCAGTGGGCCAGGTTCAGCTTGTTGTCCTCCAGCCATCTGGCCAGCTCCTCAAGGCTCAGGCCCTCGTTTTTCTTCTGCACCGCATGGTACACAAGCAGGCCCTGGCCCATGCTGGCCGCCAGGCTGTCCACCACCAGAATTTTTGCCTCGGGGTACTCCGCCGCCAGCTCGTCGGCCGCCAGCCTGCCGGAGTTCACTGTGCCCGAAAGGCCCGAGGAAAACCCGATGTACAGCAGGTCCTTCCCCTTGTCCAGCACCCGCTTAAAGGACTGCACAAACTCGTTGACATTCACCTGGCTGGTAACCGAAACGCTGCCCTCGCGCAGCTTTTTGTAAAACTCCGCCTCGGAAATCTCCCGCCCATCGGCCCAGTTTGTGTAGGTGGTGCCGTCCATGGTGAAGGTGAGCGGCTGGTAGCCCACCCCCCACTCGGCATACAGCTCCGCCGTCAAATCGGCGCTGGAATCGGTAAAAATCTCATAGTCTCTCATGCTGTTCCTCCCAAATCCCCCTATTTTGGGGCGGTTTTCTTCCCCGCCCGGCGTCTTGCAAGGTGGCACCGCACCCAGGGTAAAGCCCGCACCGCAGGCCCGTGAAGCAGGAAGCGGTTCGCCTTACCTTTTCACCACCTTAGAGGTATCGAAACGGAAGAAGTGGGGCAGGCCGTTTTCGTAGCTCACATCGGTTTGCCCGCGGAACAGGGGCAGCAGATACTCCACCATCTCCTGTGTCACATTGGTGCCGTCGTCGCAAATCCACTCCAGCGGCACCTTTTTCTCGCGGTTGGCAATGTCGGAAAGGGGCGCCAGCTCATAGCGCACCAGGTAGGGATGGTTGCACACCCGTTTGATGCAGACCATGTAGTCGGTTTTTCCGGCCAGGGCGGCCTCCACCCCGCGTATGCCGCACATTTTGGCCTCCTCCAGGTCTGTGCCGCTGGCCAGGTGCATGCCCACCCGCTGCAGCACGCTGGGCTCCACCCCGCGTATTTTCAGCTTGGGGTACTTGGCCGAGAGGTTGTCCCGCACCAGGCCCTCCAGCGCGTCGGACACGCCGCCCAAAGCCTTGTGCCCGAACATATCCACCGCGCCGCTGTCTGACGCGGCCACATATTCTCCATTTTCCAGCCGCAGCCCCTCACTCACCGCCACCAGCACACTGCGTTCCTTTTGCAGCTTTTCATCCACGCTGGCCACAAATTTTTCGGGGCTGAAGGGCACCTCCGGCAGGTAGATGAGATGGGGGCCGGAGAAGCCGTGGGCCCGCGCCAGCACCGAGGACGCCGTGAGCCAGCCCGCGTTCCGGCCCATCACCTCCACTATGGTCACAGTGTGGTTTGGGTAGGCCGAGGCGTCAATCATAATCTCGGAAAAGCTGGCCGCCACAAAGCGTGCCGCAGAGCCAAAGCCCGGGGTGTGGTCGGTTTCCACCAGGTCGTTGTCCACCGTTTTGGGAATGCCAATGCACTTGATGTCCTCGCCCTTGCTGCGGAAGAAGGCCGAGAGGCGGGCCACGGTGTCCATGGAATCGTTGCCGCCATTGTAGAAGAAATAGCCTATCTCATAGTCCCGCATAATCTGCAGCACTTCTTCATACACCTCGCAGGGGTCGTTTGGCAGCTTGAAGCGGCAGGAGCCCAGGGCCATGGCCGGGGTGTGCACCAGCAGGTCAAAGTCCTTGGCGGTTTTCATCTGCTCCGATATGCTGATAATCTGCCGCTGCAGCATTCCTTCCAGCCCGTGCAGGGCCCCATACACCGTGCCTATTTCGTCTGAGGCCATGGCACGCTGCACCACGCCGGCCAGCGAGGCATTGATGGCCGGGGAGGGCCCGCCGGACTGTGCAACCATTAAGTTTTTCAATAAAGACCACCCTTTCTGCTCCAAAAGTAGATTTCGTGGTACATAAAACCCGTGGACAAAGTACATGTATTGTACCATGCATCCCGGTGTGATTCAAGCGCCAAAAGCGCCCTAAACAACCGAATTCCGTGCCTTTACACCCGCCCGGTGGAGCCAAAGCCCCCCGCCCCGCGTCGTGTTTCGTCCAGCTCCTCCGCCATTTGAAACTGTGGCAGGGCCACCGGCACCACCAGCATCTGGGCAATCCGCTCGCCGTTTTGAATGGTGACGGCCTCTCCCGAGAGGTTGACCACCGGCACCAGCAGCTCGCCGCGGTAGTCGCTGTCCACCACGCCCACGCCGTTGGCCAGGCACAGGCCCTGGCGCAGGGCCAGCCCGCTGCGGGCAAACACCAGGGCCACATGCCCGGCGTCCGGCAGGGCCATGGCAAGGCCGGTGGGCAGAGACATGCGCTGCCCCGGCTGAATGGTGAGGCTCTCGCCTTCCAGGCAGGCGCAGAGGTCGGCCCCGGCGCTGCCCTCGGTGGCACGGGCGGGCAGCATGGCCCCCTCCCGCAGCTTTTTCATGTTCACTGTCATACGGTTTTCTCCCTTCGCTGCCATTTGGCGGCCCTTTGCCCTTTCACTTTCCACTTTCCACT
>CAYRFC010000063.1:0-9733 GCA_964423365.1 uncultured Oscillospiraceae bacterium | reverse complement strand
TCTCCCTTCGCTGCCATTTGGCGGCCCTTTGCCCTTTCACTTTCCACTTTCCACTAAATAACTGTCCTCTAGCTTTCCGTCCCCTTGTCCAGCAGGCCGCGGGTAAAATCTCCCGGGGCGGCTTTTCCGGCGGCAAAGGCCCGCAGAATCTCTCCGGCCTCCTCGGGCGTCTCGCGCGTGAAGTAGAGGGTGGCCGTGTCGGCGGCCAGCTCGTCCAGGCGGTCGCCCAGCCAGAGGGGCACCGGGTTATACAGGCTGCGCATGCCGCTTTGGCAGTCCATGGGGAACTGCCGGCCCTTGCGGTCGGTCAACACATACTCTCCCCCGCAGCTGCGGCAGTCACCGCCTGTTTGAAGGGGACAGGCCCGGGTCAGCATCAGGGGCAGGTGGCCATAGGCCAGCACGTCCAGCCGGGTTTCGGGCGGGCAGTCTGCCGCCAGATGCCGTAGCTGGGCCGCGCTCAGCTCCACCGAGGCCGTGAGGGCGGTGCAGCCCGCCCCGGCCAGCCGGGCCGCCGCCCAGCCGTTGGTCAGGTTCAGCCCAAAGCCCCCGGCCAGCGGCAGGCCCCTGCAAAGCTCCAAATGGGCCAGGTTGCCCGCCTCAAAGCCCAAAAAGCCCCGTGTGGCGGCCTCGGCCACCTTGGCGGCGGCCTCCCGCTCGGCCTCCCCCGCCAGAAAGCGGGGCAGCACCAGCCGGGTTTTGCCCCGCAGGGCCGGGGGGATGTGCGGCGCTTCCTCCAGGGGCAGCAAAAGCTCTGTGCACAGCGCCGCCGCCTCTGCGGGCATCCCGCCAAGATGTGCAAAACGCGCCCGCAGCCCGGCCACACGCCGGGGCGGGCCGCTACGCGGCCCGGCAGCCGGGGGCAGTGCCTGCCCCCGGCGCTGCGGGCGCTGGCCGCGCAGGGCCAGCAGCTCTTCCAGCACCTGCCGCCGTGCCGCTGCCACCACCGGCCCCGGCGCGTACAGGCCAGCGTCTTCTATATATGGTTCCTCCGCCAGATAAAACGGCGTGCCCCCGGTTTTTCCGAGGGCCCGGCGCAGGGCCTGCGTCTGGGGGCTCTCTGCCGGGGCCAGCGGGCCGGGCAGCAGGGCCTCGACCCGGCACACGCCATCCGCAGCCCACAGGCGGCCCCCCGTGGGGGCCAAATGCAGGCCCATCTCCACCGGCACCCGGGGGCGCTCGCGCCGGTAGAGCTCCCGCGCGGCGGGCTGGGCCTTTTTGGTCTTTCCGGCATCGGCCTCGCTGCGGCGGCCGAACATCTCCCGCCCGGTGCCGCCCGCATACCAGCCCCCCGTGAAGGCCCCGCGGCTGAACACATCCTGCAAAAAGGCCTCGTCATAGGGCCGGCCCTCCCGCGCTTTCACCGCCGCATCCACCACGGCGGCACAATACTCGGCCCCGCGCAGCCGCCCCTCTATCTTGGCCGAGGCCACCCCCAGCGCCGCCAGCCGGGGCAGCTCTTGCAGCAGGGAGAGGTCTTTCAGAGAGAGGGCGGCGTCCCCCTCCCCCGCGGCTGGGCCCTCTCCACAGCGGAAGGGCAGGCGGCAGGGCCCGGCGCAGCCGCCCCGGTTGCCGCTGCGCCCGCCCAAAAAGGCGCTGAAATAGCACTGCCCCGAAACCGACAGGCAGAGCGCCCCGTGCACAAACACCTCCAGCTCAATGGGGGAGGCCGCCGCAATCTCGGCTATCTCCGCCTCCCGCAGCTCCCGCGCCAGTATGGCCCGGGTAAAGCCCCAGGCGGCCAGCTGTTTCACCCCGGCCAGCGAGTGCACGCTCATCTGGGTGGAGGCGTGCAGCGGCAGGCCGGGGGCCACCTCTTTGGCAAGGGTAGCAGCCGCCGGGTCCTGCACAATGGCGGCGTCGCAGCCCGCTTCGTACGCGCAGCGCAGGGCCTCGGCAAAGGCGGCCTCCCGGCCGGGGAACACCAGGGTGTTCAGCGCGGCATACACCCGGCAGCCCCGCGCATGGCAAAAGGCCACCGCGCCGGGCAGGGTTTCGGCGGTGAAATTGCCCGCCCCCCGCCGGGCATTGAAGCCCGCAAAACCCAGATAAACACAATCCGCGCCGCTGAAAACAGCGGCGCGCATCATCTCTTCATCCCCCGCAGGGGCCAAAATTTCCAAAACCGGCTGTGGCATCTAAAAATCCTCTATCCCCATCTGGCCTTCCGGGTGGGGCAGCTCGGGCGTCTCGTCCTCCTCCGGCTCCTCGGGCGGCGCTTCAGCCCTCACCGTTTTGGCGGGCGCGGCGCGGCCCGCCCGGCTCTCGTAGTAGGCCAGCTCCTTGCGCAGCCGCGCGGCCTCGGCCCGGGCCTCCTCGGCGGCCATGCGGGCCTTGGCGGCATCCTCCAAATAGTCCTGTATCTGGGCGCGCATATTGTCGGCCCCAAACGCGTTTTTCTCGGCCTCGTCCAGGTAGCCCAGCGCCGTTATCACCGCCGCCGCCGTCACCGAGGCGTTCGGCGTGTCTATCATCACCTGGTTCATGTCGGCGTCCAGCTTTTCGGCCAGCCCCATCAGGTACTCGGCCGAATCGTTGGTGGAAACCACGTAGCTGGAACCGCAAATCTCTAGCTTCACCCTTTGGGATGGCATGGTTCTCGCCCTTCTTTCCTCGTTGTCGCTCAAAACAGAGCCCTATGAAATCTTACGCGGCAGCCCGCGCAGAGAATTGAATGCCTGTGTCCCCATAGTATAATACAAAACCGGTGTGTTTGCAAAGCCCCCCGGCCCCCTTTGCGCAAGAAGTTTTGCCGCCTTATTTCGCCCCTTTGTGCAAAAAAACCATATTTTGCCCATGCTTTTTCGCATCTTCGCCAGTTTTTCGTTTTTTTGGCCAAAACCAGCCCCGGTCTTTGCATAGAATCCACAAACTTTCCGCATTTGTTTCTATTGTGTCGTAAATACGCTGTATTCTCTCTTTCCCCCGCGCTTGCAATGGGGTGTTTTTGTGAGGTATAATGTAAAAATACCAACAACATGCCGCCGCACAGGGCCGCCACAGGGAAGAATGCCGGGCACCCTGCGGCAGGCATCCCCACCCCCAAAGAGAAATGGAGAACCATTTTGAAACAGAAATACAGCAAAAAGGACTTCGAAAAATTATTGCAGGAACGCCTGCTCAGCGAGTTCAACACCGATTTAGAGTCGGCCACCGAGGAGCAGCTTTTCCGCGCGCTGGCCCGCCTCACCCGCAAAATTTTAAGCGACGGACGCAAGCAGTTCATGGCCCACACCTACGGCAGCAACGCAAAGCAGGTGTATTACCTATGCATGGAGTTTCTGCTGGGCCGCAGCCTGCGGGACAACCTCTCGAACCTGGGGCTGGAGCAGGTGGCCACCGCCGTGCTGGCCGACTATGACGTGAAGCTGGACAATATCTACGAGCAGGAGCCTGACGCGGGCCTGGGCAACGGCGGGCTGGGGCGGCTGGCCGCCTGCTACCTGGACGGCATGGCCACCACCGAAATTCCGGGCGAGGGCTATTCCATCATGTACGAATACGGCATCTTCAAGCAGCTCATTGTGGACGGCTGGCAGCAGGAGATGGCCGACGACTGGATGCACGCGGGGCAGGTGTGGTTCAAGGCCCACCCCGAGGCCATCATCGACGTGCGCTTTGACGGCGAGGTGGAGGAGGCCTGGGACGGCGACTACCACTATGTGCAGCACAAAAACGCCACCCTGGTGAAGGCCGTGCCGAACGACATGTACATCTCGGGCTACGGCTCGGGCGGGGTATCGAAGCTGCGCCTCTGGGAGGCCAAGGCCCCCGGCTTTGACATGAAGGCCTTTAACGCCGGGGCCTACCACGACGCCATGACCCAGAACGCCAATGTGGAGCTGATTTCCAAGGTTTTGTACCCGAACGACAACCACATAGAGGGCAAAATTTTGCGGCTGCGGCAGCAGTATTTTCTCTCGGCGGCCTCGGTGGGCGACATTGTGCGCCAGCATCTGGACCAGTACGGCGCCATCGACAACCTGCCGGATAAGGTCGCCATCCACATCAACGACACCCACCCCACCCTGGCCATCCCCGAGCTGATGCGCCTTTTGCTGGACGACTGCGGCTTTGACTGGGAGACCGCCTTCTCCATCACCCAGCGCACCTTCGCCTACACAAACCACACCGTGATGAGTGAGGCGCTGGAAACCTGGCCGGTGGATTTGTTCCGCCGGGTGCTGCCGCGCATCTTCCAAATTGTGCAGGAGATGGACAACCGCGCCCGGGCTGAGTTTGCCGAGGCCTTCCCCGGCGACCAGGGGAAAATTGACTACATGGCGCTGGTGGGCGAGGGGCATATCCGCATGGCGAACATCTGCTGCTATGCCGCCCACTCCATCAACGGCGTCTCCCAGCTGCACAGCGAAATCATCAAGGAGACCGTCTTCCACGACTATTACCTCTTTGCCCCCGAGAAATTCACCAACGTGACCAACGGCATTGCCTACCGCCGCTGGTTGTTGCAGGCAAACCCCGCCCTCACAAGCTGTCTTGAGGACATCATCGGCCCGGGCTTCCAGAAAAACGCGGCCGAGCTTTCGAAGCTGCGGGCCAGCCTGAATGACAAGGCCGTGCTGGCCCGCCTGCGCGAGGTGAAGCGCCAGAACAAGGCCCTTTTCTCCGATCATCTGGCCAAAAAGGGCGGCGCGCTGCTGAACCCGGATAGCATCTTCGACTGCCAGGTGAAGCGGATGCACGAGTATAAGCGCCAGCACATGAACGCTTTGAACATCGCCGCCGAATACCTCTATCTCAAAAACAACCCAAACGCCGACTTTGTGCCCAAAACCTACATTTTTGCAGCCAAGGCCGCCAGCGGCTACTATATGGCCAAGCAGATGATTCGCCTGATTTGGCAGCTGGGGCGGCTGATTGAGGCCGACGAGGCCGTGCGGGACAAGCTGCGGGTGACCTACCTTGTGGACTACAACGTGACCACCAGCGAGCGGCTGATGCCCGCCAGTGAAATCAGCGAGCAAATCAGCCTGGCGGGCACCGAGGCCTCCGGCACCGGAAACATGAAATTCATGCTGAACGGGGCGGTTACCCTGGGCACCCTGGACGGCGCCAACATTGAGATTGCCGCCGCCGCGGGCAAGGAGAATTTCGTTCAGTTCGGCCTGCTGCGCGAGGAGGTGGACGCCCTGAAAAAGCAGGGCTACCACCCCGCCCCCTTCATTGCCAAGGACCCGGTGGCCGAGGAGGTGCTGAGCTTTTTGGAGAAGGGCTTTAACGGCGAGCACTTTGAGGAGATTGCCGGCAACCTGCGCACCGCCGACACCTACATGGTGATGGCCGATTTTGCGGCCTACCGCGCCGCCCAGGCCCGTGTCTCGAAGCTTTACCGCGACGGCGACGCCTTTACCAAAATGAGCCTGGCCAACATCGCGGGCAGCGGCATCTTCTCGGCCGACCGCGCGGTGCTGGAATATGCCCACAACATCTGGCATACAGAGCCGGTGAAGTGGTAGGCAGGGCGGGTGGCCGCGCAGGACGATGACGCCACGCCTCGGCGTGGCTGTCAAGGCCCCAGCCTCCCGCTTGTTCCGTTTGTAGGGGCGAACCAAAACCCGCAGGGGCGCGCATGGCGCGCCCGCAGAGTGTCAAATAACATCAGCCGGAGAAAGAGGGGGCAGCACAGCATGGACCACGCCATCTTTTGCAGCCAGGACGAGGCCTACAAAAGCCCCTTCGGCGCTGTGAAGGCCGGGGAAGAGCTGCGCTTCACCCTGCACGTGCCCGCCCACTTTGGCTGCCGCACCCCCTACCTCTTTTTGCAGCCGGACGGCGGCGAAGCCCGGCAGATTCTGCTGCCCCAGGCCGAGAGCCGGGACGGCCTTACTATCTTCACCCTGCGCCAGCCCGCCCCAGAGGCCGGGCTGTATTTCTATTGGTTCGATTTGTACATCGACTACCAAAAGCTCTTTGCCGGCCCGCTGGGACGGGCCTTTGTCACCACCGGGCAGGGCCCGCTGTGGCAGCTCACGGTCTACGACCCGGCCTTCACCACCCCGGCCCCCGCCGCGGGCAGTGTGATGTACCAAATTTTCCCCGACCGCTTCTGCGAGGGCAACCCCGCCAAGCCCCTGACCTACAACGAGCGCATCTACCGCCCCGACAAGCGCAAGGAGCCCTACTATTGGCCACTGGAGGTGGAGGACGGCCACCTGACCCTGGACTATTTCGGGGGCGACCTGCTGGGCATAGAAAAGCGCCTGCCCTATCTGCGCACCCTGGGGGCGGACTACCTCTACCTGAACCCCATTTTTGAGGCGCACTCAAACCACCGCTACAACACCGCCGACTATCTGCGGATAGACCCCTATCTTGGCACCGAGGAGGATTTCACAAGGCTCTGCCAAAAGGCCGCCGCCCTCGGCATCCGCATCATTCTGGACGGGGTGTTCAGCCACACCGGCAGCGATTCTCTCTACTTCAACCGCGAGGGGCGCTACCCTGCGCTGGGCGCCTGGCAAAGCCCCCAAAGCCCCTACCGCCCCTGGTACCTTTTCCGCCCAGACGGCAGCTACGAGAGCTGGTGGGGCTTTGAAACCCTGCCCACCTGCAACAAGCAAAACCCGGAGTTCCGCCGGTTCATCTGCGGGGCGGGCGGCGTGGTGGACCACTGGATGCAGGCCGGGGCGGCGGGCTTTCGGCTGGATGTGGCCGACGAGCTGCCGGATGATTTTATTGCCGAGATACGCGCCGCGGTGAAGCGCCACGGCCCGGACAAGCTGCTGATTGGCGAGGTGTGGGAAGATGCCTCGAATAAAGAGGCCTATGGCGTGCGGCGCCGCTACTTCCAAGGCGCGGAGCTGGACGGCGTGATGAACTATCCCTTCCGCAATGCCATACTGGCCTTCCTGCACAGCGGCGACGGCATGGCCTTTGCCGAGGCGGTGATGCAGATTTGCGAGCACTACCCGCCCCCGGCCCTGGCCGCCTGCACCACCCACCTCTCCACCCACGACACCGAGCGCCTGCTTACCGCCCTGGCCGATGAGCCCCTGAACGGACGGGGCCGGGACTGGCAGAGCGGCCGCCGCCTGGCCCCGCAGGACTATGAGTATGGCCTGCGCCTGGCCAAGCTGGCCTTTGTGCTGCAGTTCACCCTGCCGGGCATCCCCTGCCTTTACTATGGCGACGAGATTGCCATGCAGGGCTACAAGGACCCCTTCAACCGCGCTTTCTACGACTGGACCTCCGGCGAAACCCGCCTGATTGAGCTGGTGATGCAGCTCAGCCGCCTGCGGCACGGCTGCGCTGCCTTCCGGGGCGGCCGGGTGCATTTCACCAGCATCCAGCCCGGGGTGCTGGCCTTTGAGCGGCGCTGCGGCGGGGAGGTGGCCGCCGTGGCGGTGAACCTCTCCGGCAAGGAGTGCAGCGTGGAGCTGCTGGGCCAGCCTGTGCGCCTTCTGCATCTGGGCTACGCCTGGCGGCAGAACTAAGGAAAAAGGCCGCCCCTTTTCGAGAAAAGGGGCACGAAAAGCTTTACTGCGCTGTAAACATGCGTTTTCGGCGCGTACCACGCAAAAAGGAGATTCCATGTTTTCCTACATTCTCGCCTCCCAAAGCCCCCGGCGGCAGGAGCTGCTGCGCCTGGTTCTGCCGCAGTTCACCGTACAGGTGGCCGGGGTGGACGAAAGCACCTACACCGCCCCCCGCCCCGCCCAGCTGGCCGCGCTGCTGGCCGGGGCCAAAGCTGCCCCGGTTTTTTCAAAAAACAATCAGGCCGTGGTGATTGGCTGCGACACGGTGGTGGAGCTGGACGGCCGGGTGCTGGGCAAGCCCCATCACGAGGCGCAGGCCATAGAAATGCTCACCGCCCTCAGTGGGCGGGCCCACCAGGTGCACACCGGGGTGGCCCTGCTGTACCCCGGCGGCGCACGCCGCTTTGCAGAGAGCACCACCGTGCATTTCTCGCCCATCCCCGCGGCGGAAATAGCCGCCGTGGCCGCCACACCCGAGCCCTACGACAAGGCCGGAGGCTATGGCATCCAGGGCTGGGCCGCCCGCTTCATCCCCCGCATAGAGGGCTGCTACTACAACGTGATGGGCCTGCCCGTGGCCGCCCTGTGGCAGGCCCTTTGCGAGGCCGGGCTTTTGTAGAGGCACGCCCCTTCTTCAAGGCGCGGCAACAGGCAAAATTTTGGTTAAAAAACACAAAATGCGCTTGCCGCCCCCGCCCTTTTCTGCTATAATCAACAATATACGTATGCTGGGGAGGCTTGTGTCCTTCTTTTATGGTTCACATGGCCGCCTCTGCATAGTTTTAGGAGGAATTCGCCCTTATGGATACGGTCATACTCTCCTTTGTGTCCGGCAAGGGCGGCACGGGAAACACCACCACCGCGGTTCTTACCGGGCGTGCCTTGGCCAGCCTGGGCAAAAAGGTGCTGTATGTAGAGCTGAAAACCTCGCTGCGCACAGCCGATATTGTGGCCAGCATGGCCCGGCAGGTGGTATTTGATGTGTCGGACGTTTTGCGCGGGGTGTGCAGCCTGGAAAAGGCCGCGCTGCAAAACCACCAGCAAGAGGGCTTTTGGGTGCTGTGCGCCCCCTATGAAGACGGGTTTTGGAGCAAGCGCAGCTTGAACAAAATGCTGGCGGAGTGCAGGGGGCGGTATGATTTTGTGCTGCTGGACACCAGCGGCGGCCTGGACGAGGGCTTTGCCCTGGCCACCGAAGCGGCCAGCCGTGCCGTGCTTGTGATGACGCCCGACCCCGCCACCCTGCGCATTGGGCAGCTGATGGCCCGCCAGCCGGAGCTGGAGCACAAGCCCGTGCGCATGATTCTAAACCGGGTGAACCCCGAGCGTGCCCTGGCCCGCGGTGTGATGAAGGATTTGGATGAGGCCATTGACATGGCCGAGGTGCAGCTGCTGGGTGTTGTGCCAGATTCTGCCGCCATTCAGATAGCCACCACCGGCAGCCGCCCACTGGGCCGCCAAACGCCGGAAAACAAAATTTATCAGGCCATTGCCCGCCGCATTCTGGGCGAGGATGTGCCCCTGCTCTGCCAATAGTTCCCCCAGTACCGCCCGTGCAGCGGGCGTCTCGAATGGAGTTTTTCTATGAACATCGCACTCATTGCGCACGATTCCAAAAAAGAGCTGATGGTACAGTTCTGCACCGCCTACATCCACACCCTGGGCAAGCACAGCCTGATTGCCACCGGCACCACCGGCAAGCTGGTGGCCGAGGCCACCGGCCTTGCCGTGCAGTGCTTCCTCTCTGGCGTGCATGGGGGCGACCAGCAGATTGCCGCCCGCATTGCCTGCAATGAAATTGATATGCTGCTCTTTTTCCGCGACCCTATCAGCGCAAAGCCCGGAGAGCCGAACGACATGAACCTGCTGCGCCTGTGCGACATGCACAGCATCCCCCTGGCCACCAACATTGCCACCGCCGAGGTGCTCATCCACGGCCTGGAACGCGGCGACCTGGACTGGCGCGATATTGTGAACCCCAAAAGTTAGCGCTTGGAAACCCCTGCAGGCGCCTCCCCCAAAACCACACCCAACCCCACAGGGCAGCTTCCCTCTGCTACTGGCGGGGTTTTTGTTTTATGCGGCACAGTTGCAGAGAGCTGCACCGGGCAGCACCGCAGAAGGCCAGCGCAGCCGGTGGCCTGCCGAAATGGGCCAAGACCGCCTTAGAGCAAATGAACATAACATGAGTTATGCTGTTCTTGGCAGAAACGGCGGATGGCTGCGTTGTCGTCAAT
>CAYRFC010000062.1:9284-13580 GCA_964423365.1 uncultured Oscillospiraceae bacterium | reverse complement strand
GGCGTGAAAGTTGCAGAGGGGGACCGTAAGAGGGTATACTACAGCCACAAGTCTTTTACCATAGTGAACCCCAAAGGAGAGAAACAAATGGACATTGTAAAAAAGGTGGAAGAGGTCATCGCACACATCACAAAAGACCCGGAGTTTGCCGAAAGCTTTAAGAAGGACCCGGTGGCGGCGCTGGAAAAGGCCACCCATCTGGATTTGCCGAATGAGCAGCTGGAGGCGGTGGCCGAGGCGGTGAAGGCCAAGATGAGCGGCGGAAAAGAAGGGCTTTCGGGCCTGGTGGAAGGCGCAGAGGGCTTTCTGGGCGGCCTGTTCAAGAAAAAATAGGCCAGCCTCTGAGCAAGCTTTTGCCAGAAACTGTTCTGCAGCGCCTGATTTTTCCCGTATTTCTGCGCTGCCGTTTGTTAATTTGCTGTAAAAAGGCTGCCCCCCGTATCTTCGGGGGGCGGCCTTTGCCGGCCGTGGCGGCAATGGCTCTTGCTTGACCTTATGCGGGCGGCGGGGGTAGAATGGGAGGGACAGAAAACTTCCCGGCGAAAAGGAGAGAAGGATGGACAACAGGCAGGAAATTTTGGCGTGGATGGACGGACACGGCGTGGCCTATGAGCTGATGGAGCACCCTGCCGCCCACACCATGGAGGACATAGAGGCCTTTGGCATCTCGGCCAAGGGGCTGGTGGGCAAAAACCTGTTTCTGCGGGACAGCCAGAAGGGCAGGCGGCACTATTTGGTGACGGTGTGCGGAGATAAGCCCGTGGACTTGAAAAAGCTGGGCGAGGCGCTGGGCGACCGGCTGAGCTTTGCCTCGGAGGGGCGGCTGCAAAAATACCTGCGGCTGGAGCAAGGGGCGGTGAGCCCGCTGGGGGCCCTATTTGACACCGACGGCGCGGTGGCGGTGTATCTGGACAAGGAGCTGCAGGCCCAGCCGCGTGTGGGTGTGCACCCGGGCGACAACACCGCCACGGTGTTTCTGGCCCCCGAGGCTCTGGCGGGCTTGATAGAGGGCACAGGGCACAAGGTACACTGGGTAGAGCTGTAGCGGATACACTACCCTTGTATTCATGAATATAACTATACTAAAGAGACTCCTGCCCTAGGGCGGGAGTCTCTTGCTTTGTGGCTACGTTTGGGGGTTCCTCTAGCCTTCTGGGGCGGCCTTGGGCCGCCCGGCCTCCACCAGCGGGCGGCTTTTCACCATGATCCAGCTCAGGATAAGCAGGGCCGCCCCGGTGCCCAGCAGGGTCCACTCAATGGGGACAAGGTCGGCCAGGGGGCCAAACACCAGCATACCCAGCGGCATGGCCCCCGTGTTAATCATCACCATGATGCCAAAGATGCGCCCGATATAGGCCGGGTCTACCCGCTCTTGCAAAAGCACCATGGCCGGGGTGCTGAACATGGGCATGGTGCAGCCAAAAATGCCCATGATGCCCACATAGAGCACGAAGGGGACAGGGATGCCCAGCAAAACGGTGAACAGGCCCATCAGGCCGCCCATCAGCCCCATGGTGTACACCTTGTTTTTCAGCCCGCCCCAGGTGGCAATGGCAATGCCCCCGGCCACCATGCCAAGCGACCAGGCCATCTCCACGGCGGTAAGCCGCCACACCTCGCCGCCATAGTTCCGCGCGGCCTGCAGGGGGGTGAGGAAGGCCACCGGGGCCACCATGAAGAAATAGAGCAGGCAGAGGAGAAAGTAGCTTTTGAGATAGGGGCTTTGGCGGATGTAATGCAGGCCCTGGCGCAGGTCGTGCAGATAGGCACGGCTGGTGGCGGGGTGCCCTTCAGCAGGGGAGGCTTGCGGGGCCACCCGGCTTTGGGGCAGGCGGAAAAAGCCCAGCATCACCACAATGGCCAATGCGGCGGTGATGACGTCCACAAAAAAGACAATCTCCAGGCTGGCCAGCCCCAGCAGTGCGCCGGAGAGCATGGGCGAGGCCAGGGTGATGAGAGATTGCAATGTGCCATTGATGCCGTTTACACGGGTGAGCTGGTCTTCGGGAACCAAATCTGGCAGCATGGCGCCCACGCAGGGTGTTTGCACAGCGCCGCCCACCGCCCGCACAAACAGCGCGCCATACAGCAGCATAATGCTGCCGTGCCCGCCCAGAAAAAACAGGGCGATGATGAGGGTGCACAGGGCAATGCCGCCATCGGCCAGGATGATGAGGCGCTTGCGGTTGTAGCGGTCGGCCCAGACGCCGGTGAAGGGCGTGAGGAAAAACATGGGTAAAATACCAAAGACGATGGAGAGGGTGGAGTGCAGGCCGGACTGCATTTTGAGCACGATATACCAGGTGATGGCATACTGTGCCAGCGAGGAGCCAAACAGGGAAATGGCCTGGCTGACGAGAAAAATGGCCGTGTTCTTTTTCCAAGAATAGGTCATATAGGGGGAAACCTCCATAGCGTTGAGGGGAAAATGAGGACAAAAAAGCCCTTTCCACCAAAGGCGGAAAAGGCAAAAATGGCCGTTTCATCCCCAAAATGGTGAAAGCTGTTAGCTATACTTGGCGGTAAAAGATGCCGCTGTGCCGTGCAAGAATAAAAAACAGGAACACATTCCGGGAGCCTCCTTGGCGAAGTAGGGGAATTGAACTTACCGCACAGTATACAGGAGAAGCCGATGGATTGCAAGACACAGTTTTGGTTTTTGTATAGATGTATAGAGAAACTTTTGCAGAACTTGAAGACGGGGCGGCCGGAAGGTCGTTCTTGTTATCAAGCAAACAATATAAAAATGTTTATAATAAGAATTGACAAACAATATTATACAGGATATAATATTGTTAACAAAAAAGAAATACCCAAGAAAAAGCGCTTGTGCAAGGGAAACGGCGCAAAACAAAAAGGCGGGAGATGAAGCGTGTGACATTCAACACCGGAGCGGCCTTACTGGATGCCCTGGTACTGAGTGCGGTGAGCAAGCTGGACACCTACGGTTACAAAATTACCCAGGACGTCCGGGAGGTTGTGGAAATCAGCGAAAGCACCTTGTACCCAGTGCTGCGGAGGCTACAGAAAAACGGGTTTTTGGCCGCGTATGACCAAGAGTACGCGGGGAGGAACCGCCGGTATTACACCATAACCCCGGAAGGGGAGAAGCAACTGGAGAAATACCGGGAAGAGTGGAAGGCGTACCGTGAGAGGATAGAGAATCTGTTGTTCGGAGGAACGCATGATGAATAGAGCAGAGTTTATAGAGAAGCTGAAGCAGGGCCTGGGCGAGGTGCCCCCGGATGAGAGGGTGGCCGCCCTGCAGTACTACACTGAATATTTTGACGACGCGGGCCCCGAGCGGGAGGAAGAGGTGCTGGCCGAGCTGGGCAGCCCCGAGGAGGTGGCCGCCATGGTGCGGGCAGAGAGCAAGGCGGACGGCTGGGTGCCCCCCGAAAAGCCCGCCCCCGCAGAGGCGGCCCCGCCCCCCGTGGCCCCACCGCAGGCCCCACCGGCCGGGCCACAGCCCACTGCGGCGGCGTTTGGCATGGGGGCGGCCCCTTCGGCCCCGCCCCCGCCCGGCAGCCAAAGCTGGACGCCCCCGCCCCACGGTTATGGCAGCCCCGTGCCGCCCCAGGGGGTGCCGGTGGCCCCGCCACCCCCTGCCGCGCAGGGGAAAAAGATGGGGGGCGGCACCATCGCCCTGATTGTGATACTCTGCATCTTGTTTGGCCCGGCCGTCATCGGCCTGGCGGGCGGGCTGTTTGGGGCGCTGGTGGGCGTGCTGGTGGCACTGTTTATGGTTTTGCTGGTGCCGCTGATTGTGGGCGTTTCGCTGGTGGCCGCGGGCGTTTTTGCCATTGTGGTGGGCAGCTTTGGGTTTTCCATCTCCCTGCCCACAGGCTTTGCCTCGATAGGCATTGGCGTTTTGCTGGTGGGCCTGGGCCTGCTGTGCACCGCGGGCGGCGGCATTCTGCTGGGTAAGGTGATTCCCGCGGTGTTCCGCGGGCTGGGCGCGATGTTCCGCAAAATTTTCCGGCGCGGCAAAAAACAGGCGGAGGCGGTGTAGGCCGCCCTGTCTGTGCAGAGGGATGCTGTAAACAAGGGAGAAGCGGCGGCGGTGCCGCTGCAAAGAAAGGACGAAACCATGGGTAAAAAAGTTGTGCTGGCGGTGTTTGGCGGCATTGCGGTGCTGGGCCTTATTATGAGCCTGGTGGGCTGGGGCCTGGGCGGCCATGTGGGCAACCTGCAGGTGGAGGACGGGGAAATGGTGTACACCACCCCGGAAAAAAGTGTGCACGTGGGCAATGTGCCCGCCTGGGCCGATGGCGACTATATGGTGATGGGCTGGAA
>CAYRFC010000062.1:8032-9184 GCA_964423365.1 uncultured Oscillospiraceae bacterium | reverse complement strand
GCCCTGGAAACCAGTGACGATGTGATGGAAAATTTCTTTACGAACGGGGGCGCGGGGCAGAGCGACTTTTCCCCCTGGATGACCAACGGTGAGGACGTGACGGTGGAAGGCCCGGAGCGGAAGTATGAACTGCCTGAAAACGCTACGTCGATTGATATTTCCTTGGAAGTGGGCTATCTGGTCATCAAACAGGGCGACAGCCCTGGCCTAACGGTGCGCGGCCCGCTGGTAGAATCCCATGAAGAGACAATCACGTCGGGCGGCACGAGCTGGGAGATTTCAAACGAGGTGGACGGAGGCCTGCACAGGCAAAATATCACCTCCAAAAACGTGAATGGCGTCACACGGTTTTACCAAAACGGGCGGGACATTACCACCGTGTTCACCCTCACCCTGCCGGGCAAAATGCCCGGGCGGCTAAACGCCAGCATGGACATGGGCCAGATGACGGTGAAGAACATAGAGGCCGGGCAGCTGTATTTGCAGCAGGAACTGGGCGCCATGCTGGTGCAGGACGTGGCGGCAGACCAGGCTGATATCTCCACCTCGGTGGGGGCGGTGGACGCACAGCGCGTCTCCGCCGGCAGCTGCCAGCTGGAAACCGATGTGGGCAGCATCAGCTTCACAGGCCGGGTAGGCAGCTACCTGGAAGTGCACACGGAGGTGGGCAGCGTGACGGCCCGTTTGCTAACGCCCACGGGCGGATATTTTGCCACGGCCAATGCCGATGTGGGCTCTATCATGGTGGGCGGGCAGAGCAGCCGGCCCGGCGAGACCAAAACCTTTGGCGACGAAGAAAACCACTCCCTGGAAATGGAGCTGAGCTGCAGCGTGGGCAGCATAGACGTGCAGTTTGGCGGCGAGGAAATCATGATGGGCACGGGGGCACCCGTTGCGCCCGTGGCACCCGCCGCCCCGGAAGCACCAACTGCCCCCGAAGCCCCGACTGCCCCGGAAGCAGCGGCAGTAGAAACGGCATAAATAGTATACGAATTGTAAATATAAGCAAGATTTTACAGAATGGAGAATGAAAATGGAAGCAAAACGGTTACATAAAAGCGACAACCGCATGATAGCCGGCGTGTGCGGCGGCATTGCCGAGTATTTCGGCATCGACCCCACCCTGGTGCGGCTGGCGGCAGTGCTGTTGGC
>CAYRFC010000062.1:4923-7932 GCA_964423365.1 uncultured Oscillospiraceae bacterium | reverse complement strand
ACACAGAGGCCTCGGTGAGCAGGCGCTGGCGCTCCTCCCAGAGCTTTTGGGAGAGGTCTACATAGTAGCGGTGGGGATACTCAAAGCGTTTGACCTCCTCCCAGAGGTGGGCCACCTGGCTTTCGCAGCGGCGGCGGATTTCCTCCAGCGGCGGGCAGTGGTACACCAGCTCTCCGTTTTGGTAGATGGGGGTGGAGAGCAGCTTGGCGGTGCAGTTGTGGAAGGTGCGGCGTTTCCAGGTTTCCACCGGGTCGAAAAGGGTGAGGCCGCCGCTTGTCTCCACCGTCTCATCGTACATCGTAATATAATCGGCCATAGCCTGGCCGCTGGCGTTGTCATAGATGCGCCAGAGCTTTTTCAGGTGCGGGGTGGTAATTTTCTCCGCCGTTTCGCTCAGCTTGATTTTGGGGAGATAGCGGCCATTCTCCTTCACCGCGGCCAGCTTGTACACCCCGCCGAACACCGGGTCGCTTTTCGAGGTGATGAGATTTTCCCCAATGCCGAACAAATCCACCTCGGCCCCCTGCAGCAGCAGGTCCCGCACAATGTATTCGTCCAGGGAGTTGGAGGCGCAGATGGGGCAGGCCGGGTACCCGGCCTCGCGCAGCAGTTTGCGGGCCCCCTTGCTGAGGTAGGCAATGTCGCCGGAATCGATGCGGATGCCGCGGGGCTCCTTGCCCAGCGGCTTCAGCACCTCGTTGAACACCCGAATGGCATTGGGCACCCCGCTGTGCAGCACGCTGTAGGTGTCCACCAAAAGCAGGCAGTTGTCCGGGTACAGCTCGGCATAGCGCTTGAAGGCCTCGTACTCGCTCGGAAACATCTGCACCCAGCTGTGGGCCATGGTGCCCGAGGCGGGGATGCCGAACTCGCGGTCGGCCATCACGCAGCTGGTGGCCGCACAGCCGCCAATATAGGCCGCGCGCGCGCCATACAGGGCCGCGTCATAGCCCTGGGCGCGGCGGGCGCCAAACTCCAGCACCTTCCGCCCCTGGCAGGCCCGCACCACGCGGCTGGCCTTGGTGGCAATCAGGCTTTGGTGGTTGAAGGTGAGCAGCAGAAGGGTCTCGATGAGCTGGGCCTCTATGCAGGGCCCCTCCACCGTAACCAGAGGCTCGCCGGGAAAGATGGGGCTGCCCTCCTCCACCGCCCACACGTTGCAGTGGAAGCGGAAGTGGCGCAGATACTCGAAAAATTCCTCTGAAAAACCGCCCGCCCCCCGCAGGTAGGCAATGTCCTCCTCGGTGAAGCTGAAATGCTCCATGGCTTCGATGAACTGCTCCAGCCCCGCCATGATGGCAAAGCCCCCGCCGTCCGGCACCCGGCGGAAGAACATGTCAAAGACGGCGGTTTTGTCCTGGAAGCCTTCCTGGTAGTATCCGGCGGCCATGGTCAGCTCATACAGGTCGGTCATCATGGCCAGGTTTCGGCCCGGCAGGGGTATAGCCATAGGGGGTTCCTCTTTTCTAAAAAACTGTATTGCTAGCGGCGGCGCCTGCCCCGCTTTTGCTTTTTTTGTGCGGCCAGCAGGCCCACCAGCACCACCAGCCCGGCATACAGCAGCACCACACCCACCAAAACGCCCATCAGTACCTTGAAATACACCGAGCCGAAAAATTCCTGCACCCGGCGCACGGCATAGAGGGTGTTGTTGCGCGGGGCGGTGGTTTCGGCCACCAGACCCGAGGAGCCGATGGTGCCCATCACCGTGCCGTCCAGCGAAAGGGAGACGGTGACGCTGCCGATGGCGTCCCCCTGCTGCACCGGGGCGGCCACAAAATCCGGCACGGTGAAATCCAGGGTGGTTTCCACGGCGCAGCCGCTCTCCGCCCCGGGCATCAGGGTGCGCATGTCCGAGAGGGGCAGCAGCTTCATCACGTCGGCCTCCATGCTGTAGCGCAGCTGCACCTCGGTGATGGGCTGGGCGGTGTCTAAAACCGGGCGCACCTCCAGGTTTTGGAAGGCCCAGGCATAGAGCTGGGCGCTCTCATACAAGGCGGGGCGGGCCTGCGGCACCTCAAAGCCGGCCCCCAGCACGTCGGCCTCATAGGGGCTGTTCATCACGGCGCAGATATAGCGGCCCTTCTCGCTCTCTGCCACCGAGACGAAGTTCTGCCATTCGCCCAGGTTGCCGGTTTTCCCGGCCAGCACGGTGCCGGCGCTGGCGGGAAAGGCCGAGTAATAGGGGCTGGTTTCGGTGAGCAGGCGGTTGGTGTTGAAGATGTTGTAGGGGGCGGAGTGGGCCTCGTGCTGGGCCATCTCATACACCCCGGCGCCCGCAATTTCCATCAGCTCCGGGTAGCGGCTGAACTCCCGCATGAGCAGGGTCATGTCCCGCGCGGTGGTAAGGTTGCTCTCCGCAAGGCCGTTCGGGTCGGTAAAAACGGTGCCGGTGCAGCCCAGGGCCTCGGCCCGGTTGTTCATCAAAAACAAAAAATTCTCCACATAACCGCCCGAGACATAGTCTGCCAAAAGCAGGGCGGCCTCGTTGCCGCTGGGCAGCAAAAGGCCGTACAAAAGCTCGCGCACGCTCAGGGTCTCCCCCTGCTTTATGTCGGCAATGGAGGCGTTTTTGCCATAGAGCTCGTCAAAAACCCATTGCTTGTCGGCGGTCACGGTCTCTGCGTCCAAATCCTGCACCTTGTCCATGGTCAGAATGGCGGTCATCAGCTTCACCAGGCTGGCAGACACCAGGGGCGCATCGGCGTTTTTTTCATACACAGTAAGCCCGGTGTCCTCGTTCACCAGGCACACGGCGGCGGCGGCCGGCTCGAAGGGGGGCAGAAACAGGCCCTGCCCTTCGCCGGCGGGGCGCACGGCGGCAGGGGGCTCCGCGTCGGGAGGCGGGGCGGCCTCGGCCAGCACCGGCAGGGGGCTGAGGGCCAGAAAAAGAACCAGCAAAAAACCGGAAAACCATTTTGTACGTCTCATAGCAGCGGGGGCATCCTTTGCATTCATGGGTGTGCGCGGGCGGGCCAGGCGGAGATTTGGCGGCCATGTGCGCTATAC
>CAYRFC010000062.1:0-4823 GCA_964423365.1 uncultured Oscillospiraceae bacterium | reverse complement strand
CGGCCTAAAAGAAAGTAAGCGTGAGTGCAAATAATTCTTGTCTTTTGCAAAATGTTGTAGTATCATGATTCATAGGTTCCGGGTTTGCCGCCCCAGTGTTATTTTACACGGTTCAGGGTGGTTTCTGGAAAAAGAAACGGTTGCGAGGTGAGCGATTTGGCATTGGATGCGATTGATTCGGTGCGTGCCGCTGAGCTAAAAGCGGAGGAAGCGGCAAGGGCAGCTTCACAGAAAGCGTCGCAGATGGTGAGCGAAGCCGAAAAAGAAGCCGCCCTGATTCTGGCGGATGCCGAGGACAAGGCGCGCGCAGGAGCGGCCGATAAGCTGGCGGCCGCCCATGAGGAGAGCCGACAGGTGCTGGAGGCGGCCGGGCAGGATTTGGCCGAGGGCATGCAGGCGCTGCGAAGCGCGGCCTGTGCCCGCCAGGCGGAAGCGGTGAAGGTGATTTTGCAGACGCTGGCCTAAAAGAGCAAGGACGGTTTGCCAAGGCAGGTGCTGGAAAAGCAGCTTTGGGAGAGCAAACGGCGATGGAGCAAGAGCTTGAAATGGCTGCCCCGGCAAGGGGGCGGCGGGACAAGCGGCAAGGCGCATCGGCGTTTTCCAAAGGAGGGATTGACAGAATTGGCCGTATTGGAGATGGAACACATTGAGTTGTGCGCCATGAAGCGAGACCGCAAACAGATTTTGGAACTGCTGCAGCGGCGTGGCACCGTGGAGATACGGGACCTGAGCGTGGACGGGGAGGTTTTTGAGAAAGCCGACACCGCCGCCTCCCGGGGGCTATTTGAGAAAAACGCTGAAACAGCCAAGCGGGCCGCCGAAACGGTGGCCCACTATGCGGGGCAGAAGGGCGGCGCCCTGGACTTTTTAAAGGGGCGCAGCACGCTGAGCGTGCGGCAGCACGAGGCCTTTTGCCAAAGGCGCGATGAGGTTTTGCACACCGCGCAGCGCGTACAACTACTGGAAAGAGAGATAGGGGAGGCAAAGGCGGATATCCTGCGCAGCGAGGCGCTGGAAGAGGCCCTGCTGCCCTGGCTGGACCTGCCGGTGCCGCAAACCTTTACGGGCACCCGCAAAACCGCCGTGTTCATCGGCACGCTGGACGGCCTGCAAAGCGCGGAGAGCGTGTTGCAGGCGCTGGCCCAGGCGGCGCCCGGGCTGGACAAGGTGCATGTGGAGATTGTATCGGCGGCGGCTGAGCAAAGCTGCCTGTATGTGATGGTGCCAAAGGCGCAGGCGGCCATGGCCGAGGAGGCCCTGCGCGGCATGGGCTTTGCCCGGCCCGCCTCGGCCACCCACCACCTGCCGAAGGAAAAGCAAAGGCGCCTGCAGCAGCGGCGGGAGGAGGCGCGGAAGGACATTGCCGCCAAAACCGCCGAGATTGAGACCGCGGCGGGTATGGTGGATGACTTTCACCTGCTGGAAGACCACATGCGGATGCGTGCCGAGAAGTATGCCGCCATAGAGCGGCTGGCGCAGAGCCGGCACACCTTCATTTTAGAGGGCTTTGTGCCGCAGAAGCACGCAAAGCAGCTGCACCGGGAGCTGGAGGAATGCTTTGGCTGCGCGGTGGACACCTACCACGCGGGCTACGACAACGAGGAGTGCCCCACCGCCGTGGAGAACAAATGGTTCCCCCGCCCTGTGGAGACTGTGCTTGAGAGCTACAGCCTGCCAAACCGCCGGGAGCTGGACCCCACGCCGATTATGTGCATCTTCTACTACGCCATGTTTGGGCTGATGTTCTCAGACTTTGGCTACGGGATGCTGCTTACGGCGGCCACGGCCATCTGCCTGCTGAAGTTCAAAAACATGGAGTCGAACTGGAAGAAACAGCTCACTCTGTTTTTCTGGTGTGGCGTATCCACCATGATATGGGGCGTGGTATTCTCCAGCTACTTTGGAGATGTGGTGGACGCGGTGGCAAAGACCTTCTTTGGCCGGGCGGCCGACGCCCCCACCCTGATACCCCCGCTGTGGTTTGCCCCGCTGGAAGACCCCATGAAGCTTCTGATGTTCTGCCTGGCCATCGGTGTGGTGCATCTGACGGTGGGCTACATTCTGAACGGGGTGAACAGCGCGAGACGGGGCGACTATGCCGCCATTCTGTTCGACGCGGTGTTCCCCGGGTTCTTTGTCTACCCGCTGCTTGTGGTGCTGCTGGGCACCGAGCTCTTTGCCGGAATGCTGGGCTCTGCCACGCCGCTTCTCAGCCTGCCGCCTGTTGTGAATACCATCTGCTTTGCCGTGGCCGGCATCTGCGGCCTGGGCGTGGTGCTCACCGGCGGGCGGGAGAGCAAGAACTGGGGCAAGCGCATTCTAAAGGGTGTGTATGCCCTGTACAATGTGATGGCGGGCTGGCTCTCGGACATTCTGTCCTACTCGCGCCTGCTGGCGCTGGGGCTGGCCACCGGGGTTATCGCCTCGGTCATGAACCAGCTGGGCAGCATGATGGGCGGCGGCATTGCCGGTATCATCCTGTTCATTGTGGTGTTTGCCATAGGCCAAACCCTAAATATGGGCATCAATGTGCTGGGCGCCTATGTACACTCGAACCGTCTTGAGTTTGTGGAGTTCTTTGGCAAGTTTTACGAAGGTGGCGGGCGAAAGTTCGCGCCTTTAGGGGTTCATACAAAGTATTATAAAATTGAGGAGGAAACTCAACATGTCTGAAATGGGTATTGTATTCGCAGTTCTGGGAATGGCGGTGGCCGCCTTCCTGCCTGGATGGGGCTCTGCCCGGGGTGTGGGCCTGGCCGGCCAAAGTGCCGCCGCCGTGGTGACCGACGACCCCAGTATGTTCGGTAAAGTTCTGATTCTGCAGCTGCTGCCCGGCACCCAGGGCATCTACGGCCTGCTCATCGCCTTCATCGCCATGAGCCAAATCGGCCTCATCGGCGGCTCGCCCGAGATGAGCCTGGCCAAGGGCCTTGCCTACCTCGCCGCCTGCCTGCCCATCGGCATTGTGGGCCTCATCTCCGCCATCAACCAGGCCAAGGCCTCGGTGGCCTCCATCAACCTGGTGGCCAAACGCCCCGACCAGTTCGGTAAAGCGATGATTTTCCCCGCCATGGTGGAAACCTACGCCATCCTCGCCCTCCTCATCAGCCTGCTGGCCCTGGTGGGCCTGAACGGCCTGGCCATTTAATGAGGGGCCGGGGAAAAAACAGGCAAAGGAGGAGCCGCCGTGACAGGTCTTGAAAAGATACTGAAGGAAATAGAGGACGAAGCCGCCGCCGAGGCGGAAGCGACCATAGCCAAGGCAAAACAGCAGGCGGACGGCATTTTGGAGAAGGCAAAGGAGCAAGCCCTGGCCCTCTCTGACAAGGCCCTGGCCGCCGCAGGCCAAAGCGTGGCCGACATTGAATATTCGCGGGATTCCGCCCTGGGCCTGCAAAAACGGCAACGCACACTGGAAGAAAAGCAGGCCCTGCTGGCCGAGACGCTGGAACTGGCCCTGAAAGAGCTGTATGCCCTGCCGGAGAAGGAATACTTTGACCTGATGCTGCGTCTGGCCGCATCTTCCGCCGAGGCGGGAGAGGGCAGCATGATGCTGAGCGAAAAGGACAAACAGCGCCTTCCCGCGGGCTTTGCCCAGCAACTGGCCGGGGCCCTGCCTGCCGGTAGCAGCATTACCATTTCTGAGGAATGCCGCCCCATCGACGGGGGATTTGTGCTGAAATATGGCGACGTGGAGGAGAACTGCTCCTTTGCCGCCATCTTTGACGCGCGCCGCGACGAATTTGCTGATATCATCAGCCCCATTCTGTTTGCGGAGGCCTAGAACAGCACAAAAACCTGGACGAAAGGAGGGGGCCCAATGGCTGAGGAATATATCTATGCGGTAACGCGGGTGCACATGGCCGAGCAGCACCTGCTGAGCCGCCAGGACATGGAACAGATGATTCAGATGGGCAGCGCCGCCGAGGTGTTCCGCTTTCTGGCCGACAAGGGCTGGGGAACGCCCGAAACACCTGCGGGTGACGTGCAGGCCCTGCTGGATGCCGAAACCGACAAAACCTGGGGGCTGATAGCCGAGCTGGCGGGCGAGGTGGGGACCTTTGACGTCTTCCGCCTGGTCAACGATTACCACAACCTGAAAGCCGCCATCAAGCTGGCCTACACCGCCAACGATGAGGCCGATGACGGCCACTATTTCCTGCCCTGCGGCACCGTGGCGCTGGAGAAGGTGCGCAAGGCCGCCAGGGAGCATGATTTTGCGGGCCTGCCCGAGGGCATGGCCGCCGCCGGGCGGGAGGCCTATGAGGTGCTGGCCCACACCGGCAACGGCCAGCTGTGCGACATGGTGCTGGACCGTGCGGCCCTGCTGGCCGTGGACAAAGCGGGCAAGACCGCCGGCAACGAGCTGCTGCGCCGCTATGCCGAAATCACCGCAGATGCGGCCAACATCAAGGCGGCGGTGCGCTGCAGCCGGATGAACAAGAGCCGGGACTTTACGGAGAAGGCCATCGCCGAGGCGGGCACACTGGACGTAAAAGCCCTGCTGGACGCCGCCTGCGCCGGGCAGGAGGCCATCTACCAGTATTTGGACACCACCGCCTACTCCGGGGCCATAGAGGCGCTGAAAACCGGGATGGCGGCCTTTGAGTGCTGGTGTGACGACCAGATGATTCGGATGATTCGCCCCCAGCGCACCAACTATTTTGGCCCCGAGCCGCTGGCCGCCTTTATCCTGGGGCGGGAGAACGAAATTAAGATGGTGCGGCTGATTTTGAGTGCCAAGGTGAACCGCCTGGGCAGCGAGGCACTGCGGGAAAGGCTGAGGGAAACCTATGTATAAGATTGCAGTGATGGGCGACCGC
>CAYRFC010000061.1:11145-13653 GCA_964423365.1 uncultured Oscillospiraceae bacterium | reverse complement strand
CGGGCAGCCCGCCCTTGGCGGGTTTGCCGTTTTATACCAGCCCTCCCGGCTGGGGCAGTTCGGCCCGGCGGCATAGCCGCTCTCGGTGCAGTAGGCCAGCGCCTCCACCCCCTCGCCCGCGGGGAACTCCCGGTAGGGCAGGCCCTGCTGGGCGGCCTGCATCACATTGCGCCAGGCGGCCGTGGGCGGGTGGTGGCGGTAGTCCACCGTCAGGGGGCTGTTGTCGTCGTAGCCATACCAGCTGGCGGTCACGTAATAGGGGGTAAGGCCCACAAACCAGTGGTCGCGCATATCGCTGGTGGTGCCGGTTTTGCCCACGCTGTCCATCTCGCCGGGCACGCCCATGCCAGAGGCCGTGCCGTCCCCGGTCACCACCTCGCGCATCAGCCGGTTCATAATAAAGGCGGTGTCGCTGCCAATCACCTGCTTTGCCGGGGTTTCCCGTTCAAACAGGGTGCCGCCTGTGCCGCTGGTGATATGGGTGTAGGTGTGCACCGTGGGCACATAGCCGCCGTTGCCCATCATGGCGTAGGCCTTGGCCATCTCCACCGGGGTGATGCCATAGGTACTGCTGCCCAGCACCAGCGGGCCGGGCTTGTTGTCCTTAAAGACAAAGCTGGAAATACCCAGGTCATTCTTCACAAAATTGTACATGCGGAAGTTGCCCACCTCGGCGCCCACCCGCACGGCGATGGTATTCACACTGCGGGCAAAGGCCTCCCGCACCAGAATGTCCCGCTGGGAGTAAACCCTGTCCACATTGGCGGGCCAGTCCTCCAGCACCCCGGTCTGCTCGTTTTCCAGCTGGCGCACCGGGCGGTCTGGGAAGGTGGAGGACCAGGTGATGTCGTTGTCCTCTATGCCCAGCGGGTAGGGCGCAATGGCCTTCATGGTGCTGCCCACCTGGCGGGAGGCGTTCATGCCCCGGTTGAAGCCCCGGCTGATTTCCTTTTCGCCCAGGGCCCCCACCACGGCGCACACGCCGCCCTCATAGTCCAGGCTCACCATGGCCGCCTGGGCGTACTCCTGCACGTCGCCCAGCACCGGCTCTCCCGCCTCGTCCAGAATGGGTTCGCCGTTTTCGTCCTCCAGCGGGCCCTGCACCGTGTGGCTGGGCCGGGGGTAGCTTCGGGCGTTTTCCAGCTCATTCTCCATAGCGGCCTGCAGCCGGGGCACCACGGTGGTGTGGATGCGCAGCCCCCCGTTGTACAGCAGGTTGTTGGCCTCCTTGCGGCTCAGGCCCCGCTCGTTCACCAGCTGGGCCACCACCTCGTCCATCACCGCGTCGGTAAAATAGCTGGTCACCTGCCGGGGGCGGGGCGGCTCCCCCTCCCCGGTCACCTCCAGCGGGGCGGCCACCGCGGCGTCGTGCTCCTCCTGGCTGATATAACCCTCGGCCAGCATCTCGCTGAGGACATAGTCCCGGCGCTGCAGGTGGGTCTCGGGGTTGGTAAGGGGGTTGTAGCGGGCCGGGTTGCGGGTGATGGCCGCCAGAGAGGCACACTCGGCCAGGCTGAGCTGGTCCACCGTTTTGCCAAACAGCTTGCGGCTTTCGGCCTGCACCCCGGCGGTGTTCCCGGTGAAGCTGATGGTGTTCAGGTAGGCCGTCAAAATCTCATCCTTGCTGTACTGGTTGTCCATCTTCCAGGCGCGGTACACCTCGCGCAGCTTGCGCAGGTAGCCCGCCATATTGCTGTCCTCGTCATCGCGGGTCAGGTTCTTCACAAGCTGCTGGTTGATGGTGGAGGCCCCCTGCTTGCGCCCGTTGTCCCCCCCTATATAGCTGCCCGTGAGGGCGTATTTCACCTCGTTTGCCATGGCATAAATGGTACGCAGGATATCCACCCCGCCGTGGCTGTAGAACTTTTGGTCCTCCACCGCCACAAAGGCGTCGCGCAGCTGCTGCGGAATCTGCGCGCCATCCACATACTCCTTGTTCTGGGTGCAGGGCAGGGTGGCATACACGTCTGTCTCGCCCGTTTCCGGGTCGGTGTAATAAAGCACGGTCTCGGTCTTATAGGGAATCTGGCTTAAATCAAGCCATAAATCATCGTTTTTGGTGGTGGCCGCCCAAAAGAGGGCGCTGCCCGCCACCCCCGCCACCAGCAGCACCAGCGCCAGCACGGAAACACGCTTCAGCACCCGGAAGCCACGCTGCTTCCAGGTCATCTCCCGCCAGCGCAGCTTGCCGCGGGCGCGTTCCTTTTTCCCCTCCTGTGCACCGCGCCACAGCCGCCCCAGCCTGCCGGGGCCCTGCTTTGCCTTTTTCTGCCGTTTTTCCCCAGCGGGGCGTTTTTTCCGCCCCGGCTCCCTGGGCGCTTCCTCGCCCAGGTCCCACACGGTGGGGGGTGGGGCCGTTTCCGGCCCCGGCTGCTCCTCCTCCCCCATCAGCGCAAAAACACTGGGGGCGGCCTGCCGGGCGGCGGCGGGCGGGGCTTCCTGCTCCATTTGCTCAAACAGGCTGGGGGCAGGCTGGGGAGGTGGGGCGGCGGGGGGCGGCCCCGCCTC
>CAYRFC010000061.1:0-11045 GCA_964423365.1 uncultured Oscillospiraceae bacterium | reverse complement strand
CAAACAGGCTGGGGGCAGGCTGGGGAGGTGGGGCGGCGGGGGGCGGCCCCGCCTCCCCCATCAGCTCAAACAGGCTGGGGGCCGCCTGTGGCGGCGCAGCAGGGGGCGGCCCCGCCTCTCCCATCAGCTCGAACAGGCTGGGGCCGGCAGGGGCCGCGGGTGTGTCCAGCCAGCTCTCGGGGCCTGTGGGGGCCTCGGGGTCAAAGCTGGTGCTGCGCGGCCCGCCGCTGCGGGGCGGAGGCGGCGGGGGGGGCGGCGCGGTTTTGCGCTGGATACGGCCCGCCTGCCTGCCGTGGTTTTGGCTTTCTTCATTCTGTTTCAAGTTCTGGTTCTGCCTTTCGTCATCGCCCCACACCGGCCTCTCCCCCTTCCCTTTTCCGCTCTTTTTTAGGCTTCAAATAGTATAGCGCATTCCGCACCCCGCCACAATATGACGAAATGAATTGTGATGAATTCTTCACAGTCATTTCACAATTGGCTGTTTTGGCAAAAAAAACGCCTCCCGTGCGGCCCGCCGCACAAAAGACGTGAATAGGCTCTGTTTCCCCGCTTACCAGCTGTTAGGGCAGCGGGCAGCTGGCCGTGCCGCAAAGGGCAATCAGCAGGTCGTTTTCCCGGATAACCTCCTCCGGCAGCACCGGGAAAATGGTGTTGCCGTCGCGTATGATGGCGAGCAGGGAGGTGTGGTGCTCCTTGCGGATATCGGACTCCACCACCGATTTCCCCACCCACTCCGGCAAGGGGCGCATCTCGGTAATTTGGAACCTGTCGTTGTCCTCCAAAATATCCACGATGTTGGGCCGCACCAAGCGGTGGGCCAGCTTTGCCCCCATCTCCTGCTCGGGCACCACCACCAGGTCGGCCCCCACGCTCTCAAATATTTTTTTCTGCCGCTGGCCGTAGGATTTCACCACGATGAACTTGGCCCCCAGCTCCTTGGCCGTCATGGTGGCCAGCAGCGAGGCCTCCAAATCTTCGCCCATGGCCATAATCACCGTGTCGAAGTTGCCCAGCCCCAGCTTGGCCATGGCCTCCTCGTCCTCCGCGTCGGCCTTCACCATATGGGTGGCATAGCCGCACACCGCGTGCAGGTTTTCCTCGTCATTGTCCACCGCCAGAATGTTCACACCATATTCGGAGAGGCTTCTCACAATGCTCTGCCCAAAGCGCCCCAGGCCGATAACCGCAAACTGCTTCACCTTATTGTTTTGAGACTTCATGGCCTTTCCTTTCTGTGGGCGCCCGGGGCGCCTGTTCCCGTTTTTGCCTTTGTCTTTCCTTATCTTGCGGGGGTACGGCTTTAGCCGATAATCACCCGTTCGCTGGGGTATTCGATGTCCGCCACACCCTTGCGCAGCCGCATGTTCAGCGACACCACCGCCGTTACCGGGCCAAGGCGCCCCAGGAACATGCAAATGGTAAGCACCACCTTGCCCGCAGACGAAAGATAGGGGGTGATGCCGGTGGTGAGGCCCACGGTGCCCGTTGCCGAGGCACTCTCAAAGAGCAAATCCAGCATGGAGTGCGGAAAGACGCTGTTTTGCTCTGTGTAAAACAGAAGGAAGGTGGCGCCCACCACAATGATGAGCATGGCGCTGACCACCGTGAGGGCCTTTTGCAGCAAATCCAGCGGCAGGGTGCGGCCAAACACCTCCAGGCGCTGCCTGCCCCGGAACAGCGAGTGCATGGCCACCAGAATGATGCCGATGGTGACCGTTTTGATGCCGCCCGCCGTGCCGGCGGGCGAGCCGCCGATGAACATGAAGACACAGGAGAGCAGCTGGCTGGGGGCGGTGAGCCCGCCCTGGCCAATGGTATCAAAGCCGCTGGTGCGCAGGGTGACCGACTGGAACATGGCGGCCAGCATCTTCTGCGGCACCCCCAGCGGCCCCAGGGTGGCGGGGTTGCTCCACTCAAACAGCAGGAAAAGGCCCAGGCCCAGCAGCAGCAGGGCGGCCGTGACCGTGAGGGCCAGCTTGCTGTGTAGGGAGAGGAAAATCCACTTGCGGTACAGCCCGCGCTGCCCCCTGCGCTTCGGGCGGGTCAGCAGCTCTCCCCACACCATAAAGCCCAGCCCCCCCGCCACAATCAGGGCCATGATGATGAGGCAGATATAGAAATTGTCCTGGTAGGGAATCAGGCTGTTGGGGCCAATGAGGTCGAAGCCTGCGTTGCAAAAAGCCGATACCGCGTGGAAGACCCCCTTTCCCAGGGCCTCCACAAAGCTCATGCGCGGGGCGGAAAAATAAAAGCCCGCCGCCAGCAAAATGGCGCCCACCCCCTCAAAGCACAGGGTGACGCCAATCACCTTGCGCACCAGCCGCACCATGCCGCCCACATTGTCCTGGTTGAAGGAGGCCTGGATAATCAGGCGGTTTTCCAGACTGATGCGCCGGCGCAGGAAGACCATAGCCAGGGTCATCAGGGTCATCAGCCCCAGCCCCCCCAGCTGAATGAGCACCAGAATGACAAGCTTGCCAAACAGCGTCCAATGCTCCAGGGTGTTCACCACCACAAGGCCCGTCACACAGTTGGCCGAGGTGGCCGTGAACAGGGCGTTTATAAAACCCACGCTCTCGCCGCTTTGGCTGGCGATGGGCAGGTTTAGGAGTACAGCCCCCACCAGTATCATGGCGGCAAAGCTCAGGCTGATAGCCTGTGGCGGCGCGGGACGAAATGAGAACCGCCTGGCCGTGCTAGTGTTGCGCATAAAGGTTCCTCTCACCAAATGCGAAGCAGAGAGCGCAGACCTTTTGGGGCAGAGCCGCCGCCGTCCATTTTCTCTTCCGCTTCAAACTTGTATTATCATACTGCGAACCCCTGGCAATTTCAAGTTACATTTTTCACGTCTTTTGCACGGCTCTTCCCCTTTGGGGTGTCATTTTCGCCCGGTTCCCTGTTTCTGCGTTTTTCTCAAAAAAACGGCAGAGTTTTTGTGCCTTGTGCTAAACTTCCATATTTTTTCTGTTTTCTCTTGCAATTTTAAGGCATGATGTTTATGATAAACGTATCACTAAAACGTATAACCTGCTCCAACACTTTTCATCACACTGTGAGGTACCACTATGGCCACCATCAAAGATATTGCCCAAACGGCTGGGGTGAGCGTGTGCACTGTCTCGCGCTACCTGAACGACAAAATTGTGGTGAAGAAGGAAACCGCCCAGCGCATAGACAAGGCCATCCAGGAGCTGGCCTATATCCCCAACATTGTGGCCCGCTCCTTAAAAGAGAACACCACCAGCAATATCTCGGTCATCCTTCCCCGCATCAACAACCTCTACTATTCCGAGATGACCTCCGGCATCTCCGAGGTGCTGGCCCAGCACCACTATAACCTTTATATCAGCGAGACCGAAAACCTGGCCCGCAGCGAGGAGGAGATTCTGCGCTCGGTGCGGGAAAACATGATTGCCGGGGTCATTTTCATCGGCCTGTCTTATGATTTTTCCTTCAAGGACTCCCTGCAAACCCTGCTGCACTTTGGCATTCCGGTGGTGTATATGAACCGCGTGCTGCCCTACACCAGCTTTCCGCTGGTCTACCCAGACTTCGCCGCCGTGGGCCGCCTGGCCGCCGGGCACTTTCTGGCCAAGGGGCGGCGGCGGCTGGCCCTGGTGGCACGGCGGATACAAAACGGGCCCTCGGGCCAGCACATAGAGCATTTTTGCAAGGCGGCCCGCGAGGCCGGGCTGGCAGAGCCGCTCATCCTAGAGCAGGAGCCGGGCGAGGCGCTGGACGAGGAGAAGGTGAAGCTGCTTTGCGGCGGCATAGACGGCGTGTTTGTGCTGAACGAGATGATGGCCGCCCAGCTGATGAAAGCCCTGACCAAGCGCGGGCTGCATGTGCCGGACGACCTGGCCGTGCTGGGCTTTGGTAACTCCATACTGGGCGAGCTGCTGAGCCCCGAGCTCTCCTGCGTAGACCTGCAGAACAACCAGCTGGGCCGGGCCAGCGCCGAGATTATTTTGCAGCAAATTGCCCACAAGCCCTATGAAAAGGTGACGGTGCTGCAGCCCTCCATCATCCAGCGGGAATCCACCTGATAGCAACAACTTCACATACCCCATAAGCGAAAGGAAGAAGCACATGAGCACACAGACAGAGCTGGAGCAGGTGCACGCCATTTTTGACATCTTGCATGGCAAAAAAGAGGCCGACCTGCTCATCAAGAACATCCGGATTTTGGACGTTTTCGGGGAGACCACCTTCGCGGGCTCTCTGCTGGTGTACAACCAGCGCATTGTGGCCCTGAACCCCGATGAGGACGCCATTTTGGTGAAAAGCGTTTTCGACGGGCAGGGGCTCTACGCCATTCCCGGCCTCATCGACGCCCACTTCCACTTCGAGAGCCAGCTGGTGAACCCCACCGCCCTGGCCGAGGCCATGGTGCCCTGCGGCACCACCACCATCTTCGCCGAGTGCCTGGACCTGATTGGCTCGGCCGGGAAGGACGGCGTGAAGGCCGCAAAGGAGCTGTTTAAAGACCATGAGAAGCTGCCCTACCGGGTGTTTGCCTTTGCCCCCGGCAAGAAGGTGGCCCCGGAAATTACCAAGGAGCTGCTGGACATGGAGCCCTTCATCGGCCTTGGGGAGTTCGAGCACTTCTCCTACTCCGGCGGCTCGGAGGAGGACTTCCAAAAGGCGGCCTGGCTGCGGGAAAAGGGCGGCTTTTTGAACTCTCACTGGGGGGTGACCACCCTCTCGGACATGGAGCTGAACTACCTGCCCGCCATTGGCAGCACCAACAACCACGACGTGTGGAACGGCGACGACATCGCCAAAAGCCTGCGCTACGGCTACAGCACCCAAATCAAGTTCGGGGTGGGCAGCCCGGAGGTCATCCGCACCCTCATCCACGCCATCATAGAGCGCAAGTTCCCCACCGAGAATTTTGTGCTGTGCACAGACAATATCTCGGCCCACCGCCTGCTGAGCCAGGGCCATCTGGACTGGATTATCGACTACTGCGCCCAGATGGGGCTCTCGGCCATCCAGGCCATCAAGATGGTGACCCTGAACCCCGCGCGCTACTTCCGCATGGACCACCTCTTTGGCTCCTTGGCCCCCGGCCGCTATGCCGACATTGTGCTGACCGACAGCCTCTCCAAGGTGAAGCCCTGCTACGTGTTTAAGGGCGGCGAGCTGGTGGCCCAGGACAGAAAGCTGCTGAAAAACGCCAGCATCGACTATTCCTCGATGCGCACGGAGGCCGTGCCGGGGCTGGATTCTCTTTCTGCCGACAAGTTAAACGTATCACCAATGCAGCTTTCCCCCGATGGCAAGCAGGCCAAGGTCTATCTGTTTGACGTATTTGGCCGCGGACACGCCAAATTCTACCAGGAGGTGTGGCTGCCGGTGGAAAACGGGGAGATTCAGCCGGTGTACGAGGGCGAAAGGCTGGCCCGCCTCTCGGTGGTGCAGCGCTACCCGAAGGGCGGCAAGCCGCGGCACATCATCAACGGCTTTTTCAAGGGTGTGTATGTGAACCACGGCGCGGTGGCCACCAGCTTCCCCGCCCCCACCCCCTACTTTGTGGCCGTGGGGCAGGACAGCGCCGAGATGTGCGCCTGCCTGAAAGCCGCCGACCGGTACAGCGGCGCCTGCGTGGTGAGCGAGGGCGGCAAGCCCGCCTCGGTGCTGCCCATAGAAATTTACGGTATGATGGCCGACATGAGCCTGACCGAGCTGCACCAAAAATCGGCCGAGATTGACGCGGCGCTGGAAAAGCTGGGCAACCACAACGAGGGCGAGCCGGTGGTGAACAAGCTGCTCAGCCTGTTTATCTCGCTGCACCGTTTCCGCTTTATGGAGGAGTAATACTCTGGGCAAAAAGTGAGGGCAAAGACATGCAGGACATTGTTGTGATGGAGCACATCTCCAAGCGCTTTCCCGGCGTGACGGCCAACGAGGACGTGAACGTGGGCTTTGCCAGGGGCGAGCTGCACGCCCTGCTGGGCGAAAACGGGGCGGGGAAATCCACCCTGATGAACATGCTATATGGATTGCTTAAACCCGACGAGGGGCGAATTTTGGTGGACGGCACGCCGGTGCACATCGGCGGCCCGCAGCAGGCCATCGCCCTGGGCATTGGCATGGTACACCAGCACTTCATGCTGGTGGAAAAGTTCACCGTGCTGGAAAACATCATTCTGGGCACCCGGCTGGAGCGCGCCCCCCTGCTGGACACCAAAGCCGCCCGCCGGAGGATTGCCGAAATACAGAAAAGCACCGGCCTTCTGGTGGATTTGGACACCCGCATTGAAGACCTGTGCGTGGGCGACCAGCAGCGGGTGGAGATTCTGAAAGCCCTGTTTAAGGGCGTGCAGGTGCTGATTATGGACGAGCCCACCGCCGTGCTGACCCCGCAGGAGACCGACGAGCTGTTCGGCGTGCTGCGCACCTGGGTGCAGGAGGGGAACACCGTCATCTTCATCACCCACAAGATGCGCGAAGTGATGACCTTCTGCGACAGGGTGAGCATTCTGCGCGACGGGCGCTGCATTGCCACCCTGCCCACCGCCGAAACCAACGCCGACGAGCTGGCGAGCATGATGGTGGGCCGCGAGGTGAACACCGCCCTGCCGCGCAAGGCCTGCTGCCCCGGCGGGGCGGTGCTGGCGGTGGAGGGCCTGAAGGTGAAGGCCGAAAACGGCGTATGCGCCGTGAACGGCGTGAGCTTTACGGTGCGGGCGGGCGAGACGCTGGGCATTGCCGGGGTGGACGGAAACGGCCAGCTGGAGCTGGTGGACGCCATCATGGGCCTGGCCAAAGCCGAGGCGGGCCGGGTGCAGGTGAACGGCAAAGACCTGAGTGGAAAAAGCCCCAAAGCGGTGCTGGAGAACGGCGTCTCCGCCATCCCCTTCAACCGCCAAACCGAGGGCCTGGCCCTAAGCTTCACCGTGCAGGAGAACTTTATTATGAAGGAGCGCTGGCACCCGCCCTATGCGAAGCACGGCTTTCTGCGGGGGCGCTACATCCACCGGCGTGTGGGCGAGGTCATCCGGGAATACGCCATCAAGGCCGGCGGGCCAGACACCCGCGCCGCCAACATGAGCGGCGGCAACCAGCAAAAAATAGTGATTGCCCGCGAGATGGAGCGGGAGCACGAGCTGCTGGTGGCCTGCAACCCCACCCGCGGGGTGGACATCGGCGCCATCGAGTTCATCCACAGCCGCATTCTGCGGGAGCGGGAGGCCGGAAAGGCCGTGCTGCTGCTCTCCACCGAAATCTCCGAGCTGCTGGCCCTGAGCGACCGCATTCTGGTGATGTTCAAAGGGGAGATGATGGGCGAGGTGCCCGCCACCGAGGAGGCCGTGCAGCAAATTGGCCTGATGATGCTGGGCAACAAGGGCACGCCGTCCCCAGCTTCCGCCACACACACCGCATCGTGAGGAGGGCCGCACCATGAACCAAAACGCCACAGCCCCCAAAGCGGGGCCCGCCGCCAGCTACGACCGTTTGGACACGCTGGTGCGCCGATTTGAACGCATTTTCAACCTGCTGGTTCCCGTAGCCGCCATTCTGCTGGCCCTGGTGGTGGTGGGCGTCATCATCGCCGTGCAGGGCGCCTCCCCCTTCGAGGCCTACGCCGCCCTGTTTGAAAGCGCCTTTGGCAACGCCTACAACATCGCCAACACCCTGAACACCGCCGCGCCCCTGCTGCTCACCGGCCTTGGCATTGCGCTGGCCGCCCGCGCGGGCATCATCAACCTGGGCGGCGAGGGGCAGATTATCTTCGGGGGCATCTTTGCCACCCTGGCCGGCACCAGCTTCCCGGGCATTCCGGCCGCCCTGCACATCCCCGTCACCCTGCTGGCCGGGTTTCTGGGCGGCATGCTGTGGGCGGCGCTGCCGGGCTGGTTCTTCGCCAAATACGGCACCAATTTCATGATTACCACCATCCTGCTGAACGACATTGCCCTGGGCATTCTGAACTGGCTGGTGAAGGGCCCCATGGTGGAGCCGCCGGGCTTCCAGCCACAGTCGGCCCTTTTGGCAAACACCGCCCGCCTGCCGGTGATTCTGCCCGGCACCCGGCTGCACATGGGCATTGTGCTGGCCCTGGCGCTGGCCCTGGTTGCGTACGTGCTCATCTACAAAACCTCCTTTGGGCACGACCTGCGCGCCCTGGGAGAAAACCCGCTGGCGGCCCGGCACTCGGGCATCAACATCATCGGCATGCAGTTCCTGGTGGTGCTGGTGGCCGGGGGGCTGGCCGGGCTGGCGGGCGCCACCGAGATTATGGGCAGCCAGTTCCGCCTGCGGGCCGGGTTTTTGAACAACTATGGCTACGAGGCCCTGGCCGTGTGTATGCTGGGCCAGAAGCACCCCCTGGGCGTGGTGATAGCCGCCGTGATGTTCGGGGCGCTGAAAGCCGGGCGGGGCGGCATGGTGCGCGCGGCCAACCTGCCCACCAGCCTCAGCCTGGTGCTCTCGGGCGTCATCATCTTCTTTGTGGCCGTAAGCACCGCTTTGATGAAGCTGCCGCGCTACCTGGCCACCCGCGAGATGAACAACAAAAAACGCGCCGGGGAAAACGGCGCCGCCTAAGAAAGGGGGAAGACCATGGAAAATTTTCTGTCCATTTTCAACGCCGATTTCTTTTACGCGGTCATCCGCATGGCCAGCCCCATTGTGCTGGCGGCCATAGGCGAGCTGGTTTTGGAGCGGGCGGGCATCTTCAACCTGGGCATAGAGGGGGGCATCCTGTTTGGGGCCTTTGCCGGGGTGCTGGGCAGCTACCTGTTTGGCAGCGCCCTGATGGGCCTTTTGCTGGCCGTGGCCGTGGGGGCCGTGATGGGCTGCATCTACGGCTGGGCCGTGGTGACCCTGGCGGCCAACCAGGCCGTCACCGGCACCGGCATCAACATCCTGGCGCTGGGCCTCACCTCGCTGCTGGCAAGGATGATATGGGGGGTGCTGGACGTGCCGCTGGTGGTGCCGGACATCCCGAACATCCCCATCCCCCTGCTCTCGCAAATCCCCTTCATCGGGCGCATTTTCTTCAACCACAGCCCCCTTGTGTACCTGGCCTACCTGATGGTGGCCGCCGTGTGGTTCTTCCTGTACAAAACCACCTGGGGGCTGAAGCTGCGCTCCATTGGCGAGCATCCCCGGGCCTCGGCCACCATGGGCATCCACGTAATTGGCTGGAAGTTCGGCGCCTCGGTGTTTGCCTACATCTGCTCCGCCGTGGCGGGGGTCATCCTCTCGCTGTCCTTCATGAACGTGTTTGTGGACAATATCTCCGCCGGGCGTGGCTACATGGCCGTAGCCTGTGTGATTCTGGGCCAGTGGAACCCCTGGGGGGTGCTGGCCGGGGGGCTGATTTTTGGCACCGGCAACGCCTTGCAGATGCGCCTGCAGGCCTTCGGCGTGCCCATCTCCAGCGATTTGCTGCTCATCATCCCCATGGTGCTGGCCTTGCTGGTGGTGCTGCTGGTGCGGGGCAAGGCCTCGGCCCGGCCCGCCGCGCTGGCCAAGCCCTATGAAAAGTGAAAAAGCCTTTGCGCCGGGGCCTCTGGCACGGCCTAGCCCAAAGGTTTGCATACCACCCACAAGAAAAAGGAGAAAACAAATGAAAAAGCTACTGGTACTGCTCACCACCGCCGCCCTGCTGCTTTCCTTGGCCGCCTGCGGCACAAACACCGGGGGCGCTGCAAGCCCCGCCGCACCGCCGCCCGCCAGCTCCGCCTCCACATCCGGCTCCGCCTCTGCCGCCGCGCCCTCCGCTTCCGGCGCCGGGGCCGAGACAAAGGTGGCCCTTTTGCTGCCCGGCAACATCAACGACGCGGGCTTTAACGCCGCCGCCTACGCGGGCCTGCAGGAGGCCATAGACACCCTGGGCATTCAGGGCGACTACACCGAGGCCGTGCCCGTGGCCGAGATGGAGACCGCCATCCGCGACTATGCCTCCCGCGGCTACGGCCTCATCCTCTGCCACGGCAACGACTTCAACGACGCGGTGACCGCCGTTTCCGCCGAATTCCCCGACACCCGCTTCGCCATCTCCTCCAGCGACCTGCGCCTGCCCAACGCCATTGGCATGGACGTGAAAAACGAGGACCAGGGCTATATTGCGGGCTATGCCCTGGGCCTGGTGACCGAGACAGGCAAGGTGGGCTACATCAGCTCTGTGGAAGGGCAGGCCATGAAGCGGGTGCAAACCGGCTTTGAGCAGGGTGTGAAGGCCGCCAACCCCGAGGCCGAGGTGGTGGTGTCCTACATCGGCAGCATGGACGACGCGGCCAAGGGCAAGGAGACCACCTTCGCCGTGTTTGAGAACGGTGTGGACGGCGTGTTCCAATATGCCCAGGGCGCGGGCATCGGCGTGATTCAAGCCGCCGCCGAGGCCGACAAGTTTGTGGTGGTAACCACCCCGAAGCAGGCCGAAATGGCCGCCGAGCAGACCGTGATGTCCAGCCAGGTGGACATGAAGGCCAACATTCTGGCCGCCATCAACGCCTATCTGGACGGCAAGTTCGACGAGAACCTGGAGATTGTGGGCGACGCCACCACCGGCGCTTTTATCTACGGCACCTACAATGAGAATATCCTGAGCGCCGAGCAGCTGAAGCAGCTGGAGGATGAGGTGGCCAAGCTGCAAAGCGGCGAGGTGGTGGTGACGCCACTGGCCGGGTAAACCATAGCCCTTCTTTCCTCTGCCCTATCCGGAGTGAAGTCTGCCCCTGCCTAGCACAGGGGCAGACTTTTTCTTGTATTACTGTTTTTCTGCCGCACGCCTGTGCTTTGTTCACATTTTGCCATCCCGGTTTACAAAAAAATGTCAGCCCAAACTGTGTTTTGGGGGCCGGCCCCGCCGAAAGGCGAATTTGGGGACGGCTTTTGTTTCTTTTTTGTTTTTATTTCGCCCACAGGCCGCAACCGTATTGTAAAGTTTTGTTGCTGTTTTTTAACACACATTTGCACTTTTCCATGCTACAATAGGGCCGTAGAGCACCAAACCCTTCTTCCCGGCCCCAAAACAACCAGAAATGAGGGATGTGTGATGAAACGGATAAAAACCGGATGCCTGCTGCTGG
>CAYRFC010000060.1:8668-13927 GCA_964423365.1 uncultured Oscillospiraceae bacterium | reverse complement strand
ACGAGGTGCGCTATGCAGGATAAAATCAAAGTCGGCATTGTGGGGCCGGGCAACATCGGCATCGACCTGATGGAGAAAATTCGCAAGAGAACCGAGAACCTGGAGCTGGCCCTGGTGGTGGGCATCGACGAAAACTCCGACGGCATCCGCCGGGCGAAGGCGTATGGGGTGGGCACCTCGGTCACGGGGCTGCAGCCCCTGCTGGAGGACCCCGCCATCCGCATTGTCTTCGAGGCCACCAGCGCCGCCCAGCACCAAAAAAACGCCCCGCTGTATGCCGCGGCGGGCAAAAAAGTGTTCGACCTCACCCCCGCCGCCGTGGGCCCCTATGTGGTGCCGGTGGTGAACTTCGAGAGCCAAAGGCAGGCCCAGAACTCGAACCTCGTCACCTGCGGGGGGCAGGCCACCACCCCCATTGTCTATGCCGTCAGCCGGGTGCAGCCGGTGGCCTATGCCGAAATTGTATCCACCCTCTCCTCCAAAAGTGCGGGGCCGGGCACCCGGGCCAACATCGATGAATTCACCGAGACCACCTCCCGCGCCCTGTGTGAGCTGGGCGGGGCCAGGGAGGGCAAGGCCATCATCATCCTAAACCCCGCAGAGCCCCCGCTGATGATGCGCAACACCATCTATTGCCGCTGCGAGGCCGCGCCGGACATGGAGAAAATCCGCCGCTCGGTGCAGGACATCGCCGGGGAGATGCGGGCCTATGTGCCGGGCTACCGGCTGCTGATGCCCCCCGAGCTGGACGAAAAGACCGGGGTCATCACCACCATGGTGGAGGTGGAGGGCGCGGGCGACTACCTGCCAGCCTACGCCGGAAACCTCGACATCATCACCAGTGCGGCGGTGGCCATGGCCGACAGTGCCGCCGGCGACATGCGCAAGGAGGCCGCCCAATGAAACAGAAGCTGACCTTGATAGACACCACCCTGCGGGACGGTAGCCACGCCGTGGCCCACCGCTTCACCCCGGAGAATGCCGGGGCCATTGCCGCGGCCCTGGCCGGGGCGGGCTGCACCAAAATAGAGTGCGGGCATGGCGACGGGCTGGCGGGCTCCAGCATCCAGTACGGTTTCAGCCTGCACAGCGAGGGGGAAATTTTCCGCGCCGTGGCGCAGAATGCGGCGGGGGCCCGGGTGGGCACCCTGCTCATCCCCGGCATCGGCACCATCCGCGAGCTGGACGCCGCCCACGAGGCCGGGGTGACGGCGGTGCGGGTGGCCACCCATGTCACCGAGGCCGACACCGGGGCCGAGCATATCCGCCACGCCAAGGGCGCGGGCATGGAGGCCTTCGGCTTTTTGATGATGAGCCACATGAGCGGGCCGGAGGAGATACTGGCCGAAGCCCAGAAGTTTGAGAGCTACGGGGCCGACGCGGTCTATCTGGCCGATTCCGCCGGGGCCATGCTGCCGGACGACGCGGCCCGCCGCGTTTCCCTGCTGGCCGAAAAACTGGGCATCCCGGTGGGTTTCCACGCCCACAACAACCTCGGGCTCGCCATTGGCAACTCTCTGGCCGCGGCCCGCGCCGGGGCCAGCTACCTGGACTGCACCCTGCGGGGCCTGGGCGCCGGGGCGGGCAACGCCCCGCATGAGGTGCTGGCCGCCGCCCTGCACAAGATGGGCTATGAGACCGGGGAGGATCTCTACCGGCTGATGGACGCCGCCGAGGCGCTGGTGGCCCCGCTGGCCAACGTGCAGATAGACAAATATGCCCTCACCATCGGCTATGCCGGGGTGTATTCCAGCTTTTTCCTGCACGCCAAGCGGGCGGCCCAGCGCTATGGGCTGGACGCGCGCGACATTCTGATGGAGCTGGGCCGGATGAAAACGGTGGGCGGCCAGGAGGACATGATTCTGGACGTGGCCTACCGGATGAGCCAGGAGAAGCGGCCATGAGGAGCGCGGAGATTCTGTCCAGGCCGAATTTTTGCTTCAACCGCGCGGTGTACAAATCCATGGGCTTCACCGACGGCCAGCTCGCCCAGCCCATCATCGGCATTGCCAATAGCTTTAGCGAGCTGGTGCCCGGCAGCTACAACCTGCGCGCCCTGGCCCAGCACGTGAAAAACGGCATCTTTGCCGCAGGGGGCACCCCGGTGGAGTTCGGCGTCACCGGCCCCTGCGACGGCACCGCCCAGGGCAACGTGGGCATGCACTACATCCTCCCCTCGCGGGATTTGATTGCCTGCGACGTGGAGGTGATGGCCCAGGCCCACCAGCTGGACGCACTGGTGCTGCTGGGCAGCTGCGACAAAATTGTGCCCGGGCTGCTGATGGCCGCCGCCCGGCTGAACCTGCCCGCTATTCTGCTGCCCGGCGGGCCCATGCAGGGCGGCCCGGTGTTCGACGGCCGAAAAAGCGACCTCACCAGCCTCTCCGAGGGCTGCGGCATGCTCAGCGCCGGTACCCTGGGCGAGGAGGAGCTCTACCGCCTGGAGGATAGCTGCGGTCCGGGCTGCGGCTCCTGCTCCTTCTATGGCACGGCCAACACCATGTGCTGCCTTTCCGAGGCCCTGGGCATGAGCCTGCCCGGCGCGGCGCTCATTCCCGCCGTGTACGCCGAGCGCAGCCGCATGGCCTTTGCCACCGGGCAGGCCATTGTGGCGCTGGCAAAGCAAAACCGTAGCGCGGGGCACATCATCACCAAGGCCTCGCTGCAAAATGCCCTGCGGGTGCTGCATGCCACCGGCGGCAGCACCAACGGCGTTTTGCACCTGCTGGCCATTGCCAGGGAGGCGGGCGTCTCTGCCGAATGGCTGACCCAGCAACTGGAGGAGACCGGGAAGACCACCCCGCTGCTTGTAAAGGTAAACCCGGCCTCGGAGTACAACATGGAGGACTTCTACCACGCGGGGGGCATTCCCGCCGTGATGCGGGAACTGCAAAGCCTTTTGAACCTCGAGGTACCCACCGTGGCGGGCACCTCTTTGGGCGAAGCGCTGGCCGCCCTGCCCCCTGCCCGGCCGGACCGCCGGATTATCAAAACCCTGGCCCAGCCCTTCTCCCGCACCGGGGGCATCGCGGTGGTGCGGGGCAACTTAGCGCCCGAGGGCGGCATCACCAAGCCCTCGGCCATCCTGCCGGAGATGCACCACTTCACAGGAAAAGCGCAGGTGTTCAACTGCGAGGAGGACGCCGAGACGGCCATTTTGGAGGGCCGGGTGCTTGCGGGCGCGGTGGTGGTCATCCGCTACGAGGGGCCGAAGGGCGGCCCCGGCATGCGCGAGATGTTCAAGGCCATGAAATACCTCTATGGCCGGGGGCTGGCGGGCAGCACCGCCCTCATCACCGACGGGCGCTTTTCCGGCACCAACAACGGCTGCTTTGTGGGGCACATCTCCCCCGAGGCCGCCGAGGGGGGCCCCATCGCCCTGGTGGAGGACGGAGATAGCATCGAGATTGACGTGGACGCGGGCAGCATTCGGCTGCACCTGCCCGAGGAGGAGCTGGCCCGCCGCCGCGCGGGCTGGAAGCCCCCGCCCCCGAAGTTCAAAACCGGCTACCTCGGGCTATACTCGAAGCTCGCGGCCTCGGCCAGCCGGGGCGGCGTCCTGGAAATATAGGTTTTGGGAACAAGCGAATTTTGGAAAATTTGGCACAAAAAGCAAGGCCACAGGCCCTGTGGCCGCAGGCAGGGAAAGGGGTTTTCAGCATGGAGTCAGGCATTCGCGGCAGGGTGATGGGCATCACCGGGGCCGCCTCCCGGCAGGGCATCGGCTTTGCCATTGCCCGCCGTTTTTTGCAGGAGGGCGCAGAGGTCTTTCTCTGCGACATTGACGCCGAGGCCACCAAGCAGGCCGTGGCCGCCCTCTCGCCGCTGGGCGAGGTGCGGGGCTATGCCGTCAATGTGGCCGAGGAGGCCGAGGTGGCCGCCCTGTTCAGGAACGCCCTGGCCGATTTTGGCCGGGTGGATATCTTCATCAACAACGCGGGCATCTACCCGCAGGCCGCCCTCTGCGAGATGGACGCTGCCGGCTTCGACAGGGTGATGGCGGTGAACCTGCGCTCGGTCTTCCTCTGCTCTCTGGCCGCCCGGGCGCAGATGGAAAAGCAGGGGGGCGGGGTCATTGTCAACGCGGCCTCCTACGCCAGCCTGCTGCCCTCGGCGGGCTGCGGGGCCTACGCGGCCAGCAAGGCCGCCGTCTACAGCCTCACCAAAACCATGGCCGCCGAGTTCGCCCCCTTTGGCATCCGGGTCAACGGCTTCATCCCCGGCGTGATAGAAACCGGGATGACCCGCGCCGTGGTGGAGGAAAAAGGGGAGGATTTGCTTTCCCAAATTGCCCTGCGGCGGCTGGGCAGGCCCGAGGACGTGGCCGAGGCAGCCCTGTTTCTGGCCTCGGACGCAGCGGCCTACCTCACCGGCAGCTTCCTGGAGGTGAGCGGCGGCAAGCTGTGTGTGCAAAACCCGGACTATGGATATAAAAAATGGAAGGGAGCCCCCTGATATGCCGGACAAACTGCATTTTTCCCTGCCCGCCCTGCGTGCGCTGCACCGCTTTGGAGACATCTACGAGGAGGCCATCACCCGGGCCGAAAGCCCTCTGGTCGCCTTCACGGTGGACCGTGCCTCCCACGACTGCATTGGCCCCCACTGGTACGGCCTGCGGGTGCACATGGAGTGCAAACAGACGGGCCAGCGCTTCTACCTGCACACCGGGCTCATCTTCCTGCCAGAGACCCGCACCGGCCTGATGGTGGAGCTGGACAAGCAGAACAACCACATCCCCTACGAGCAGGTGTGGCGGAAGCTAGAGGGCCAGCCGGAGTTTCTAGTGAACCGCGACGAGGAGCCCTACCTGAAGCTGTTCATGCCCGACGGGGACTTTGCCGCCCTGAACCAGATGGAGCACCGCGAGCAGGCCGCCCTGCTGGGCCGCTACTTCACCGCCTGCGGCGAGGCCATTGCCACGGCAGCCTACACAGAGGGCTTCCGCCTGCAATACGAAAACCTGGCCGACACCCTCTCCCTGGCCCGGGCCTTCGAGGCCGCGCTGCAAGCGGCGGGCGGGGAGGAGTACAGCGTAGAGCTGAACCGCGCCGACCCCGACAACTTTGGGCAATACGCCTCGGGCTTCCGCTACTGGCTGGCCGACAAAAAGGGCCCGAACCGCATGTATGCCTACTTTGGGGCCATCTACAGCTACAAAAAAGAGCCCGCGGGCCTGTTTGCGGAAATTGACTGGCTGAACAACCAGGCGATGTTCGACCGTGCCTTCCAGAACATGAAATCGACGAGCGGCTTTGTGTT
>CAYRFC010000060.1:3557-8568 GCA_964423365.1 uncultured Oscillospiraceae bacterium | reverse complement strand
GGCAGCGCCGTGTTCACCAAAGGCCTGGTGGCCGATTTCATCCAGGCGGGCTTTGGAAGCTGGGAGATTGCCCTCTGCGATATCAACCCCGAGATTTTGGCCTCGGTGGTGAAGCTCACCCAAAAGATGGTGGAGCAAAAGGGGGCCGACATCGTCATCAGCCACTCTACAGACCGCTGCGACCTGCTGCCCGGGGCCGATTTTGTGGTGGTCACCATCGCCGTGGGGGGCCGCCGCGCCTGGGAGCAGGACGTGCTGATTCCCCGCAAATACGGCATCTTCCAGCCGGTGGGAGATTCCATCATGCCCGGCGGCATCTCCCGCGCCCAGCGCATGATTCCCGCCATGGTGGAGATTGCGAAGGATGTGATGCGCCTTTGCCCCGCGGCCCATTTCTTCAGCTATTCCAACCCCATGACGGCCATCGTCACCGCGGTGCGCCGCGCCACCGGGGCCCCGCTCATCGGCCTCTGCCACGGCATCATCTACGGGGAAAAATACCTCGCCCGCATGATGGGGGTGGACGTGAAGCGCATCACCACCCTGGGCGTGGGGCTGAACCACCTCACCTTCTTCTATGACATCCGGGTGGACGGCGAGGACGCCCGCCCCCGCCTGCTGGACATTGTGGCAAAGCAGCGGGCCGAGGCCGAGAAAAACGGCCATGTGCACAATTTCTTCAACTCCCAGCTCGACGACACCGAGATTCCCCACTTTTTAGACAACCCCCTGTCCTGGGAGCTGTACGAGAGAATTGGCGGGCTGCCCGCCGTGGTGGACCGCCACGCGGCGGAGTTTTTCCCAGAGCGCTACCCCGGCGGGAAATTCTATGGCCGCACCCTGGGCATCGACGCCTTCCCCATTGAAGATGTGATTGCCCGGGGGGAGAAGACCTACCGCGACATGCTGAGCCAGGGCGAAACCGAGGGCGAGGTGGAGGCGGCCCTGTTCCGCCGCAGCGACGGCGAGCACGAGCAGCTGGTGGAGATGATTCACTCCCTTTTGTACGACGAGCGCAAGACCTTCAGCGTGAACATCCCGAACGAGGGGGCCGTGAAGGGCCTGCCGGATGACGCCGTGCTGGAAATTCCCGGCATTGCCACCGCGCTGGGCTTTTGCCCCATGGTGGCGCCAAACTTCACCGGCCCCATGCGGGCCATCATCCAGCGGCGGCTGGCCCCGGTGGAGCTGACGGTGGAGGCCGCCCTCACCGGCAGCCGCAGCCTCTGGGCCGAGGCCATGATGCTGGACGGCGCGGTGACCGACTACAAGACAGCCGAAGCCCTGGTGGAGGATTTCATCTCCGAGCACGGCGAAAACCTGCCGCAGTACCAATAAACAACCTCTTGTAATCCTAAAATTCGTCAAAAATGTGGTTATATTTTTGACAGAATTTTTGCATGAGACGCGCGGCAACGTCACTTTGTTGCCGCTTTCCATAGAAATGTGTTCATCATTTCTATGGAAGAATAGTATAAAAACACCCCTTTGATGGAGGAGTATAAAATATGGACGAAAAAGTGTTGGTGGTCTCCTTCTCCTTCGAGCAGGAGCCCGAAGCCTTTGCGGTGCTGCGCGAGGCGGGGCTGGAGCCCCTGCTCTGGAGCCAGGCCCAGCGGGGCGAAAACTGCTGCGAGCAGGATTTGATTGACCACTGGAACAGCCTGCCCGAGGCCCCGGCAGGCATATTGATGGGGGCCGATGTGAAGCTGGGCGAAGCCTTTTTCAGCGCGGTGAATACCCCGCCCAAGACCGTTTCGCTGAACTGCGCGGGCTACGACCACCTCGACCTTGCCGCCTTTGAAAAGGCCGGGGTGCCGGTGTGCAATGTGCCAAGGCAGAACTTTTCCGCCGTGGCCGACCTCGCCTGGGGCCTTATTTTGAGCCTGATGCGGAAGATTCCGCAGGGCGACCGGAACATCCGCGCCGGGAACTGGGCCAAGGGGGTGGAGCGCGGCATGGCCGTTTCGCAAAAAACCCTGGGCATTCTGGGCTTTGGCGCGGTGGGGCAGGCGGTGGCAAAGCGGGGCCTGGGCTTCGAGATGAACACCATCGCCTACGACGTATACCCGAACCGGGAGGCCGCCAAGGCACTGGGGGTGCGCTTTGTGGCGCTGGACGAGCTGTTTTGCCAGAGCGACATCTTTGTGGTGGGCGCCGCCGCCACCGCCGAAACAGAGCATCTGGTGAACGAGAAAACCCTGGCCATGATGAAGCCCACGGCGGTGCTCATCAACGCCTCGCGCGGCTCTATTGTGGACGGCGCGGCCCTGGCCAAGGCGCTGGAAACCGGTGTGATAGCCGGGGCGGGGCTGGATGTGTATGAGGAGGAGCCGCTGTACCAAAGCCCGCTGTTCGCGCTGGAAAACACCGTGCTTACCCCCCACATGGGCGGCCTGGCCGACAGAGAGATTCACAACGTGGCCATGCAGGCGGCCCGCAACATGGCCTCCCTGCTCAGCGACGAAAACTGCGGCTTGGGCATCGTGTAGAGCGGGCCAAGCCGCGGGTACTGCACAGGTGGCCCGAACGGCCCCGGAGAGGATGAGAGTAGATGGAAAAACAGATTTTGGGGCGGGAAGCCGCTTTTTTTGAGGAGAACAGCGCGTCCACCACAGCGCGGGAGATTTTGCAGCAGCCCCGGCTCTGGCGTGTTCTGGCCGATAGCCTGGCCGCCCAGGAGGCGGAAATCTCGGCCTTCCTGCGCAGCATAGGCCCCCTGGAGGGCCTGCGGGTGGTTTTCACCGGGGCGGGCTCCTCGGCCTTCATTGGGCAGAGCTTGCAAATGATATTGGCCCGGCAGTATAATCTGCGCAGCGAGGCGGTGGCCACCACCGATATCGTGTCCTCGCCCGGCAGCGTGCTGTATGATGTGCCCACCCTGCTGGTGTCCTTTTCGCGCTCGGGCGAAAGCCCCGAGAGTGTGGCCGCCCTGCAATATGCGGCACAGAAGGTGAAAACGCTGTATAACCTGGTGCTGGTGTGCAAGGCGGGCAGCTCCTTGGCCAACGCGGCCCAGGCCATGCCCGGCAGCCTGGTGCTGCTGATGCCCCCGGAATCCAGCGATAAAGGCTTCGCCATGACCAGCAGCGTGAGCTGCATGGCCCTGGCCGCCTTTTGCTTCTTTGGCTGGGCAGAGCGGGGGGCCTTCCTGCCCTTTGTGCACAGCCTGGCCGCCCTGGCCGAAACCGAGCTGGAGGAGGCCGACGAGCTGGCCCGGCAGGTGGCGGGCTTTGGCTACGAGCGGCTGGTCTTCCTCGGCTCTGGCGGGCTGAAGGGCCTGGCCGAGGAGGGAGCCGTGAAGTCGATGGAGCTGACAAACGGCCTGGTGAATGCCGGCTTCAACACCGCCATGGGCTTCCGCCACGGGCCCAAAACCGTGGTAAACCCCTGCACCCTCAGCGTGCACATGGTTTCCCCCCTTGCCTTCACCGCGCGCTATGATTTGGATTTGGCCGGGGAGATTCTGCGGGAGAGGCAGGGCAACCGGGTGCTGCTCAGCCTGCCCGAGGGCACCCTGATGGACGAGGGGGCCGACTATGTGTGGCAATACCGGCTCACCGGCGCGCCCTTTGCAGAGCTGGAGGCCTACCTGCACAACCTGCTGCTTCTGCAGCTTCTGTCGCTGGAAAAATCGCTTGCCAGCGGCGTCCCCACAGACAACCCCTGTACCGGCGGCGAGGTGAACCGGGTGGTGCAGGGTGTGACCATCTACCCCCTGTAGCCCGGCGAGAGGCCTGCGGCTGGAAAGGAACAAAACCATGAGGAATCCACATTTTTCCGCCCTGCTTACCCCGGGCTACGAGGGGCTTTGCTCGGCCTGCACGGCCAGTGCCCCGGCCATTGAGGCGGTGCTGCGCCTGGCCGGGCAGCAGGGTGCCCCGGCTCTGGTGGAAACCACCGCCAACCAGGTGAACCAGTTTGGCGGCTACACCGGCATGCAGGCGGTGGATTTCCTGCGTTTTGTGCAGCAGATAGCCGATAGAGCGGGCTTTGCCAGGGAAAAGCAGCTGCTGGGGGGCGACCATCTGGGCCCACTGGTCTGGCGCGGCGAGGCCGAGGGCCCCGCAATGGAAAAGGCCGCCGAGCTGGTGCGCAGCTATGCGCGGGCGGGCTTTCAAAAAATCCACATAGACACCAGCATGCGCCTTGGCAGCGATGACCCCGCCGCGCCCCTGGCCGACGAGACCATCGCCCGCCGGGGGGCGGCCCTGCTGGCCGCCGCCGAGGAAGCGGCGGGGGAGTGCGGCCACCGCCCGGTGTATGTCATAGGCAGCGAGGTGCCGGTGCCGGGCGGCACCAAGGAGGAGGAGAGCCTGCAGCTCACCACCCCCGCCGCCGCCCAAAAAACGGCGGAATGCTTCCGCCGGGAGATGGAAAAGGCCGGGGTGGGCGGTGCCTATGAGCGGGTGATTGCCCTGGTGGTGCAGCCGGGGGCGGAGTTCTCCGGCGAGGAGGTGCAGGTCTTCCAGCCGCAGCCCGCCCGCGCCCTGGCCGAGGCGCTGGGGCAGCTGCCCGGCCTCGTCTACGAGGGCCACTCCACCGATTACCAGCCCCGCAGCGCCCTGCGCGCCATGGTGCAAAGCGGGGTGCGCATCCTCAAGGTGGGCCCGGCCCTCAGCTATTTCCAGCAGAGCGCCCTGCGCCGGCTGGAACAGATAGACGCCGCGCTGGGTGGCAGCGGCACTGGGTTCAGCGCGGCGCTGGAGGCCGCCATGCTGGAAAACCCGAAGGACTGGGCCCCCTACTACAGCGGAAGCGAAACCCAGCAGAAATGCCAGCGGCTCTACAGTTTGTCCGACCGTTCCCGCTACTACCTGGCCCACCCCGCCGTGCAGGCGGCCATAGAGCGGCTGTACGGCAGCCTGGCTGGCAAGCTGGGCCTGCCTTTGCTGCTGCAATTTTTCCCGGCCCAGGCCCAAAGGGTGCTGGAGGGCAAGCTGGAAAACACCCCCCACGCGCTGGTGGTGGATGTGATAGCCGACTGCCTGCGGGACTATCTCTATGCCAC
>CAYRFC010000060.1:0-3457 GCA_964423365.1 uncultured Oscillospiraceae bacterium | reverse complement strand
TGGCAGGCTGCCTGCTCATTCTCCTAAGCAGCCTGCTGGTGGTCTTCGCCTCGCAAAAGGAAAAAGGGCGCCCCCTCATGGAGGCCCCCTCGCCCGAATGATGGCAGGCTGGCGGCGCTAGGCCGGCAGCTCCCGGCTCTCGGCCAGGCGGGCCACCACCAGGTAGCGGTTGTCGCCCCCCACGGCCTGCACGCAGGTAGACATCACCAAAAAGCGGTCCTGCGCATCCACGTCGTCCAAAGCCAAAAGGGCGGCGCCGTCCCCGCTGTCCGCCAGCCAGCCAAGAAAGCTCTGCATCGTGGCGGGGTTTTTGTAATCCTTGTTGTACAGGATATTCCGGTTTCCCGTGGTGAAGGCGGCCACCACCTCATAGCAGTTCTGCACCGCAGGCGTGTAGACAAAGACGTCCCGGTTTTTCTGGAAGAAGCCGGGGTCCTTGAAGCGGTGCAGCTGGGTGAAAAAGCTGTCCTCGGTGGTAAAATGCCCATAGGCCACCGTCACCGGGTCGCTGAAATCCTCGGCGTTGCCCATGTCGGTAAAAATGGCCCCCCATTTGCTGGGCTGGCCGTTGGCGTCGGTTTGCAGGTAGAGGCTGTTGTCCACCCCGCGCATCACCGGGTAGTCTATCCCCGTGCCGGGCAGCTCTATCCAGCCTATGGTGTCCGGGTTGCTTTGCTGCAGGGCGGCAAAGTCCAGCCCGCTGCGGAAGGGCTGCGGTGCCGCAGAGGACGCAGGCAGGGATGAGGACAGGGGCGCCCCACTGGCTTCTGGCAAAGGCGGCCCCGAGGATGCCTCCGAAGATGGCTCTGAGGATGCCGGGCCCCCGCTCTGGCAGCCCGCCAGAAACAGAAGCCCCGCCAGCAAAACCGGGGCAAGCCGTGCACGGAAATACAGGGGCATAGCAGAAAGCCCTTCCTTTTCTTCCCTAGTAGGGAGTGTGAGAAAACCTGTTGTTTTAACTTTCCACCTGCCTAGTTCACCACATTCTGCGGCTGCCCGTTTAAAAAGCCCTGCAGGTTGGCCACGGCGGTGTCCATCAGGCGGCGGCGGGCGTCCAGTGGTAGCCAGGCGTTGTGCGGCGTGATGAAGCAATTTTTGGCCCCCAGCAGGGGGCTGTTTTCGTCCATGGGCTCTCTAGCCACCACGTCCAGTCCGGCGGCATACACCTTGCCGCTGGCCAGCGCGTCGGCCAGGGCCTGCTCGTTCACCAGCGGCCCCCGGGCGGTGTTCAGCAAAATCACGCCGTCCTTCATCTTGGCCAGGTTTTCCGGGCCAATCAGGCCCTTGGTCTCGGCGTTCAGCGGGCAGTGCAGGCTGATGATATCGGCCTGGCGCAGCAGGTCGTCCTGCGTCACATACGCCGCAATGGCGCGGCCCGCCTCGGTCTCCCGGCTGCCACAGGCCAGCACCCGCATTTTAAAGGCGGCGGCCAGCCGCCCGGTCTGCTGGCCTATCGCCCCAAAGCCAATGCAGCCGAAGGTTTTGCCCGCCAGCGCCATAAGCGGCGTGCGGAAATAGCAAAACTCGGGGCTGCGGGCCCACTCGCCCGCCTGCACCCCCGCGCTGTGCAGCCCCACCTGGTTGGTAATCTCCAGCAGCAGGGCCAGGGTGTGCTGGGCCACCTCGTCGGTGCTGTAGGCCGGGATATTGCACACCGGAATGCCCCGCTCGCGGGCGGCGGCCAGGTCGGCGGCGTTGGTTCCGGTGGAGAGCAGCCCTATGTACCGCAGCTTTGGGCAGCCCTGTATGGTTTTGGCCGAGAGGTAGGTCTTGTTGGTGATGAGGATGTCGGCCCCCTCGATGCGTTTGGGCAGCTCCTCGGGGCTGGTGCGGTCATACACGGTCAGCTCGCCCGCCGCGGCAATCCCCTCCCAGGAGAGGTCGCCCGGGTTTGTGGCATAGCCGTCCAGAACCACAATTTTCATCGCCGGGCCTCCTCCTCCAGCGCGGCCACCTTGGCAATGCGGGTGGCATGCCGTCCGCCCTTAAACTCGGTGCGCAAGAACAGGTCCACCAGTGTTTCGGCAAGGCCGGTGCCCACCACCCGCCCGCCCAGGCACAGGGCGTTTGCATCGTTGTGGCGGCGGGTGAATTCGGCGCTGAACGCGTCGGAGCAGCAGGCCGCGCGCATGCCCCGCATTTTGTTGGCCGCCATGGAGATGCCCACCCCTGTGCCGCAAAACAGCAGGGCGCAGCGGCACTGCCCGGCCAGCACAGCCTCGCAGGCGGGCTTTGCAAAGTCGGGGTAGTCCACGCTTTCGGGGCCATGGGTGCCAAAGTCCACCGTTTCAATGCCCTGCTGCGCCAGGTGGGCCTTGATGTGGTCTTTCAGTTCAAAGCCGCCGTGGTCGGCAGCCAGAGCTACGGGTTTCTGCATCGAGAAAGCCTCCCTTACCAGTTTTTTCGTCTTTCAGTATACCATATCACGCTGCCAAAAGAAAAGTTATACGGTGTGCGGCCTGTTTGTGGTATACTGGAACACAGGGCGCCCGCGCCCCGCAAAATCACAAAAGTCTTTGCTCCTACGGAGGAACCATGCAACAGTCTCAAGCTCTGAAAGGCCACGCCGCCGCATTGGCCTGTGTGCTGATGTGGGGCACCACCTTCATTGCCACCAAGGTGCTGCTGGTCAGCTTCAGCCCGGCGGAAATTTTGTTCTACCGGTTTGTGCTGGGCTACCTGGCCCTGCTGGCCGCCTGCCCGCGCCTGCTGCGCGGCACCACCCTGCGGCAGGAATGCCTGATGGCGGGGGCCGGGCTCTGCGGTGTCACCCTGTATTTTTTAATGGAGAATATCGCCCTCACCTACACCACCGCCTCCAACGTGGGGGTACTGGTGTCGGTGGCGCCCTTCCTCACCATGCTGCTGGCCCACTGGTTTGCCAAGGAGGAAAAGCCCGGCCCCTGGTTTTTTGTGGGCTTTGCCTCGGCCATTTTGGGCATCTTTCTCATCAGCTACAACGGGGCCACAGCCCTGCACCTCAACCCCCTTGGGGATTTCCTCGCCATTGGTGCGGCGGCGGTGTGGGCGGTCTATTCCATCCTGGTCAAAAAAATAGGCCAAAGCGGCCTAGGCAGCCTGCTGGTCACCCGGCGCATCTTTCTGTATGGCCTGTTTTTCATGATACCGGCCTTTTTCCTGCTGCCCTTCCGGCTGAACCCCGCCCGCTTTTTGCAGCTGGAAAATCTCTTTACCATGCTGTTTCTCGGGCTGGGGGCCTCGGCGCTGTGCTTTGCCATGTGGAACTGGGCGCTGCACACCCTGGGCGCGGTGAAGGCCAGCGTCTACATCTATCTGGTGCCGGTGGTCACGGTCGTCACCTCGGTGCTGGTGCTGGGCGAGCGTGTCACCCTGCTTTCGGCCCTGGGCACGGCCCTGGCCCTGCTGGGCCTGGTTCTTTCAGAGCGCGGCAAGCTCCGCGTAAAAACCCCGGCAGAGAGCTAGCCGGAAAGAGGGG
>CAYRFC010000059.1:0-13965 GCA_964423365.1 uncultured Oscillospiraceae bacterium | reverse complement strand
ATGAATATTTCTGTCTTTTTTCACAGAAAAAAAGAGGGGCAGCGTGTTTCCTGCAGAGGAACAGTATAGCATAAATACGTATCATATATAGATTGTCAACCCGGGTCTACATTACCCGCAGTGCACGCAGAGGCAAAATGGCGCAGGGAATGAGCAGGAAGGCGCATACTTTATTCCGCCACCGCTTTACTATGCTAGAGAAGTATAGTATAATACTGAGGCGCGGCATAGGCAGCCACTGGCTGGGTTTTCTGCGCCGCCGTTTTTATTTATTCACTTATTTTCGGAGGTATTATTCACATGAAAAAAGCACTCTTGGTTCTCACGTCACTCGGTTTGGCGGCGGGCCTGCTGGCCGGCTGCACCAGCAGCTCTTCCTCTGCCCCGGCGGCCAGCAGCGCCCCGGCGGCTTCCTCGTCTGCCGCGCCGGCCTCTTCTTCGGCCTCCACCGCCGGCGCCTACGGCACCACCCTGGCCGATATTCAGGCAAAGGGCGAGCTGGTGATTGGCCTGGACGACACCTTTGCGCCCATGGGTTTCCGCGATGAGGCGGGCGAACTGGTGGGCTTTGACATCGACCTTGCCACCGCCGTGTGCGAGGAGCTGGGCGTTACCGCCACCTTCCAGCCCATCGACTGGAACTTCAAGGAGATGGAGCTTTCCACCGGCAATATCGACTGCATCTGGAACGGCATGAGCGCCACCCCCACCCGCTATGAGGAGATGAGCCTCTCGCAGACCTACCTGAACAACAAGATTATTGTGATGACCAATGAGGGCGTGAGCCTGGCCTCCAAGGAGGATTTGGCAAACTACAACATCGGCGTGCAGGCCGGCTCTGCCGCCGAGGAGCAGATGATGGCAGACCCCGCCTACGACAGCTTCTCCAGCAAGGTAACCCCCTACCCCACCTACGATGAAATCATCCTGGCTATGCAGAGCGGCCGCGAGGATGTGATGGTGATTGACGAGGTGTTTGGCGTTTACAAGAACAGCAAGATGGAGAAGCCTCTTTTGGTGTCTGAGGTGGAATTTGGCGACGACCTCTATGCCATTGGCTTCCGCAAGGGTGACACCGAGCTGACCGAGGCCGTGAACGGCGCCATCAACGCGCTGATTGAAAATGGCAAGGCCGCTGAAATCAGCACAAAATGGTTCGGCGAGGACCTGGTGCTGCGCGCCGAGGGAATGCGCGACCGTGAGGTGGAAAGCCCCGCCTCGCTGGAGGCCTCATCCGGCAGCTCCCTGGTGGCGGGCAGCAGCTCCGCCGCGTAAAAAACATACGGGTTGTCCCCTGCTGTATGGCGGGGGACGCCATCTGTAAGCCCCCGGCCTTGGCAAAAAGGCAGCTTGGGCGGAGGCTTACAGATGGGAAAGCCGTTCTTTTTTACCCTATTTAATTTGCCTATTTAACACAATAAAATTTAAATTAAATATGGAATAAATTCCTCATAAATAGCCCGCGCGCTAGGCGGTTTTTTGAAAAAGCAGCTGAATTATTTGCCCTGATTCATAGGATATACGACAGAAAAAATAGGAACGGGAGGGCCCCATGGAGCTGGATTATATTGCACGAATTCTTCCCGCCCTGCTGGACGGCACCAAGGAAACTTTAAAAATATTCCTTTTTACGCTGGTATTTGCCATACCGGTGGCACTGCCCATCGCGCTGGGCGCCATCAGCCGCTTCTGGCCGCTGCGGGGCATTGCCAAAACCTATATCTGGGTGTTTCGCGGTACCCCGCTTATGCTGCAAATCTTTTTCTTTTTTTATTGCCTGCCCCTTTTTACCCCCTTTAAGCTGGACCGTCTGTCCACCGCCATTTTCACCTTTGTGCTGAATTATGCGGCCTATTTTGCCGAGATTTACCGCGGCGGAATTGAATCGATTGACCGTGGGCAGCGGGAGGCCGCCAAAAGCCTGGGCTTCTCTCGCTGGCAAACCATGCGTCTGGTCGTCATTCCGCAGGCGGTGCGCCGGGTTATTCCGCCCATCAGCAACGAGGTCATTACCCTGATAAAGGACACCGCGCTGGTGTATGTCATCGGCGTGCCGGAGCTGATGAAGGCTGCCAAGGACGCCAACAACCGCGACGTAAACCCCACGGCCTATCTGGTGGCAGCCATGATTTATTTATTGCTCACCTTCCTGCTTACCATGGTAAGCCGCCAACTGGAAAAACGATATTCCCGCCACGAGCGCAAGGACGCCGTGTAGAAAGGAGAAAGCCATGCCCATCTTGGAAATTAGCGGTTTGTATAAGCGCTTCGGCCATGACGTGAACGCACTAAATGGCGTCTCCCTACAGGTGGAGGAGGGCGAAGCCGTGGCCATTATTGGCTCCTCCGGAAGCGGGAAAAGCACATTGCTGCGCAGCATCAATAACCTGGAAAAGGTTTCCAGCGGCACCATTGCCATAGATGGGGAATATCTGGTGCGCACGGATGAGACCGGCACGGTGCATAGCCCGCGAGACAAGGAAATACGCCGCATTTGCACCAAAACCAGCATGGTTTTTCAGCATTTTAATCTTTTTCCCCATCTGAGCTGCCTGGAAAATGTCACCATAGCGCCCATTAAAATATTAAAAAATTCGAAGGAAAATAGCATAAAGCAGGCCATGGAGCTGCTGGAGACGGTGGGGCTTGCCCAGAAAGCCCACAGCTACCCAGAGCAGCTCTCCGGCGGGCAGAAGCAGCGTGTGGCCATTGCCCGCGCCCTGGCTATGCAGCCGCAAATTATGCTGTTTGACGAGCCGACCAGTGCCCTTGACCCCGAGATAACAAACGAAGTGACAAAGGTTATTGAGGAGCTGGTGAAACGCAGAATGACCATGCTGATTGTGACGCATGACATGCGCTTTGCCCGTGACGCTGCCAGCCGCCTGGTGTTTATGGACAGTGGCTGCATCTTGGAGGACGGCCCGCCCCACCAGCTTTTTGAAAACCCCAAAACAGAACGTTTTAGGGAATTTATCAGCAGCTACCAGGCATAAAAATCCCCTAATAAATGGGGAATAAAGAGGACAACAAGAGGGGGGGAGCAAGCCTTGGAAGTAACCAAAATGCTGAATATTGGCAAAGAATTGCAGAAAAAGCTAAATACCGTGGGAATTCAAGACGCCGAGGAGCTTGCCTCTTTGGGTGCGAAAGAGGCGTATAGACGTATGAAAGTGCCTTACCCCGAGGTATGCCTGGTGCACCTGTATGCGCTGCAAGGGGCCATAGACACCATTCCCTATGACAAATTGCCAGAGGCCACAAAAGCGGATTTAAAGGCATTTTCTGACAGTTTGGTATAAATGCCGAATAAATAAAATTTAATGCCGGTAATAAACACCCAAAAATCCGGAATTCATTTGAATCAATACCTGTCGTTCAATAAGGCGGGCGGCGACAAATTGTCGCCGCCCGCCTCTTGGCGCAAGCAGACAAAGAGGTCTATCCGCCGCTTTCGTGTTTTGGGTATGGGGGCTGCACTCCATAGTATGACCCGCCCACCAATGGCATTCGTTGATGCAATTCCATTCCACACCCGTTTGCTATCTGCACCAAAAAAGAGAGGCTGCTATCTTGCCGCAGCTTTGGTATAATGGAGGAGGAAGGACCCTGGCCCTACCGTAGTCTGGTCTTCGTAAAAGCGGTGGCTTGGTTCCAGAGTCAGGCAGAAGGTGTCCTTTGCAGAGATACAAAATTGTGTGCAGTGATGGCGACTCTGTGGTGATGCTTCAAAGGTATCTGGAGGCGTTTGAGAGTGGCGAAGGGCTTGTTTTCGGGGCAAAGCAGCTTTCCTAGGAAAGTGTACCCGCGTGATTCAAGAATAGCACCATGATTTCCACCAATTGCCTTGGGAAATGCTGTTTGCCAGAGCCCAAAAGAATGATGACAATACAGATAAATACTCAGGATAATCCAAATTAATACACCAAAACTTTAGGATAAGGGGGCCAAGATGCAGCAGCGGCTCTATGAGATTACCCTCCTCCTCATACAGAAGGGGCAGGCCAGCGCCAAAGAGCTATCTGAGCGGTTTGAAGTATCCATAAGAACGATATACCGTGACATAGATGCGCTATCCCTGGCCGGGCTGCCCGTGTACTCACAGCGCGGTCGGGGTGGGGGTATCCGCCTTATGCCGGGTTATGTGCTGGACAAAGCACTTTTTTCCGCGCAGGAACGAACCGAGGTGCTGAGCCAGCTGCAAAGCCTGGCCGCCCTGGGCACCCCGCTTACAGAGGGTGTGCTGGAAAAGCTGTCGGCGCTGTTTGGGCAGGCCGATAGCTGGCTGGAGGTGGACTTTGCCCCCTGGGGAGGCGGCGAGGAAGACCGCAGGCTGTTTGCCTTGCTGCGGGAGGCTATATTACGCCATGAAACCGTGTGTTTTGCGTATAGCGGCGCCGATGGAAGGCTGAGCGAACGCAAGGCAGAGCCCCACCGGATTCTCTTTCGGGGGCAGGGGTGGTACCTGCACGCCTTCTGCCAAGCCCGGCAGGACTTCCGGTTTTTTAAGCTCACCCGCATCTCCGGCTGTGTAGCCACGGGAGAGTGCTTTCTGCCAAGGCCCCTGCCGCAAGCCGTGCCGCCCAGCCCCGTTTCCCAGGCGGAAACCCTGGTACTGCGGTTTTCCAGCCATTTGGCCTTTCGTGTATATGACGAATTCCCGCGTTCCAGCATTCATAAAAGGGTGGACGGCAGCCTGGAGGTGGCGCTGCCGCTTACACAGGACAGCTGGCTGCTGGGGTATTTGCTCTCCTTTGGGCGGGGTGTACAGGTGCTGGCGCCCAGCCACCTGCGCCAGCGCTTGCGGGAGGAAATTCTGGGAATGGCAGAGGACATGGAGCAGGGGGAGGCAAAAAGCTGACAGACCCTGTCAGCTTTTGCATGCTATGCTTATGGGACAAGGGCGCTTATGGCCGGTTCCGTTTCTGCTATTTCTTCAGATTCCTATGATTTCCCAACATTGCATGTCAAAAATTAGAAAATAGAATCCAATAAGAGAAATATTAAGAAATTTGAGTATATTCTGTAAGAACTCTCTATAGGGTCTAGAGACAAGCGACACAGAAAGAGGACCATTCTATGCAGACCATTGCCGCCAAGAGCATTCTCATCCGCAACAAAAATACGGCCTGGTTTGGGGCGCAGTACAACATGAACCTGTACCGCGGCTGCTGCCACGGCTGCATCTACTGCGACAGCCGCAGCGACTGCTACCATGTGGAGAACTTCGGCCAGGTGGCGGCCAAGGCGGAGGCCCTGCCCATTTTGCAGCGGGAGCTGGCCCGCAAAAGTGGGCAGTTTTTGGTGGCTACAGGCGCCATGAGTGACCCCTACAACCCGCATGAGGCGGAGCTGAAGCTGACCCGGCATGCCCTGGAGCTGCTGAGCGCCTATGGCTTTGGGGTGGGAATTGCCACAAAAAGTGATATGATAACGCGCGATATTGATGTGCTGCAGGAACTTTCTCAGCAGGCGCCAGCCGTTTGTAAAATCACCCTCACCACCTGCCGTGCGGGCCTGGCAGAGAAGCTGGAGCCGGGTGCCCCCTCGCCCGAAAGGCGGCTGGCAGCCATTCAAAAACTATCGCAGGCCGGTATATTTTGCGGGGTGCTGCTGATGCCGCTGCTGCCCTGGATTAGCGACGATGTGGAGGATATGCTGGCCCTTGTGGAGGCATCCCGGGAGGCAGGGGCGCGCTTTATTTACCCCTACTTTGGGCTGACCATGCGGGCGGGCCAGCGGGAGTATTTTTACGCCGAATTAGACCGTTTATTTCCCGGTGAAAAATACCCCGAAAAATACCGGAAAAAATACGGCTCGCTCTACTCCTGCGCGTCGCCTCATTCCCAAAAATTGTGGGATGCGTTTACCTGCCGCTGCCAGGAGACAGGCATGCTCTATAAAATGCAAGAGATAATTTCCGCCTATAGGCAGGGTTATGGGGGGCAGCTCAGCTTTTATTAAATAGTATATTACTAGAATTTACCCTAATATTCATTAAAAATCGAGTACTATTATTCCCGCAGGGGGATGCTTCGCGATAACAGAATTTTTGTATAATCCATAGATTCGTTGAAAAATCATTTTCAACAGAATCTATGCAGGGACTCTATCAGACGCTCGGCAAGGTCACTTTCTTGCCGCCTTCCATAGAAATATATTCATCATTTCTATGGACGATTAGTATTGAATATACAATAATGAACTACCCCGCTGTAAACAGCGGGGTAGCGAGTGCTACGAAAACTCTTTCATATCCAATGTTGCTAACTGCTGTTCCAGGGCTGTGCGCTTTTCAGGGTTGTCAGCGTTTGCTATTATTTTCTACTGATTTAATTGCTGTTTCTCTTTTGGATTTTTAATTTCGACCGCCACCTTGTCCTTATCTACGGTGGCTTTCATAATTTCTGGTTTCCCGCCGTCTACAAAGGGGCGGTCATTGTTGGGGCTTTCAAATGTGATTATAGGATTTCCGTCGTCGTCCATAGATAACTCATAAATGCCCGCCGATCTTTCAGCTGGTTGGTCAGCACTATCAACGTATTTATCATACCTTGGAGGGCGGAGATTTGTGTCGTCCTCCGTAGACGGCACCTTTGATGTCCTTTGTTGCTGGAGTTCCCCTATTTGCTTGTCAATTTCTTTTAGTTGCTTTTGCAATTTGCCTTTTGCGCTATTAATGGCATCAGCACTTTGTTTGCCTTGCTCTAATTGCTTTAGCTGCTGCTCAATACCCTTTTTTTGCTGCTCCAATTTTTGTATCGCTACGGATGTATCACTTGTTGGTTTAGTGCCACCGCTGGTAGGGCTTGGCCACATTCCCACTCCACTAATCCCCATTTTTTGTATACCTCCGTAAATATATTGCTTTTGCTTTAATTATACAGGTAAAAAGGAATTTGTAAATAGTATGAACCTGAGATATCGCCGAAACTGTATGAAATGATAAGTAGACGGCTGGGGAGGGTTTATCTGCCTGCATGATTATTTTGGTCTTTTTCCCTGTTGTTCCAGTAGAGTCAGTTGCCGACGGGAGAGATTATTCAGCGGCAACACGCTGATAGGTGAAGGTTTCTCCGCTGCTGGAGACCGTTACGGTCAGCTCGTCGGGCGAAAGGTAGCCAAACACGGCCAGGGTGTTTTCGGCATTGGTGATGGAGCGGTTTTGGAAGGCCCAGCGCTTGCCGTTTGCACCCAGCAGGGGGGCACTAAACTCCTCTTCGGCAAAGCGCATCTCGCCGCCTCCGTCCTGGCTGCTCCACTCGCCCTCTAAAAATACCATGAAAAAGCGGTCGCTCATCAGAATAGGCTCTAAATTGGCCACGCCATTATAGGCCATAACGGCGGCCAAGGCACCGCGGTTGCCGGCGGCCTCCTCGGCGGCGTCGGCCCACAGGGTGCACAGCTGCTGGTACACCGGGGCGTCACTGTAGTTGCCAAGCGCGGCAAACAGCTGCCCGGCGCCGGCTATGTCTCCCGCCTCATAGGCCGTCATGCCCTGCTGGTATACCGCCGAGCCGGCCTCCTGCGCCAGGGCCTGGCTGTCCAGATAGACGCCAAAGGCGGTCAGAGCCTGGTAGCGGTCCAGCGGGTCCTCCAGGGCCTGCGCCTCCTGATAGCTGGCAATTTGCTGGCCCTGGGCCGCGCTGTCCTGGTAGTCTCCCAGTGCGGCATACAGGGCCTTGGCCTCGTCCAGCTGGCGGGTTTGCAGCAGGGCGGCGGCCTTTTCATACTGTATGGCCGGCAGGGCGGCGGCGCTGTCGGCATAGCCGGGGATGCTCTCCAGCAGGGCGAGGGCCTGGTCGTAGCTACCCGCCGCGCGAAGCTGCATGGCCTCCGCGTAGGTGTAGCTGTCCCCCCGAAAGGCCTTCAGCCAGGGGGTGCGGTTTAAGGTTTGCACCACCTTCGCAAAATCTCCCGCCGCCAGCGCCTGCGAAGCCTCCTGGCCCTGCCACAGGGTATAGGCCAAAAAGCTGCCCCCCAGCAGCAGCACTAGCAATACAGCCACCAGCCACTTTTTTCCGGCTTTTTTCTTGGGTTTTATTTCTGCGCCTGGCTGCACTTTTTCCAGCACCTCGGCCACCTGCTGGCTGCTGTCTATCCCGTCCACCTTTCGCAGGGCCTCCAAGACAAATTGCAGGCTGGTGTAGCGTTTGTCTGGGTGCAGCTCCAGGCAGCGGCGAATGATATGCCCCAGCTCCGAGCCGTCGTCCAGCAGGGAGGCCTTGCCCGCCAGCCGGTCCCGCACATCCGGCGGGGGGGTTCCGTAAAGCAGGGTGTACATCAGCGCGCCCAAAAAATATATGGGTGCACGGGTGCTGTCTCCCGCTACATATTGCTCGGGCGCGGCAAAGCCCGCCACCGGCACAAAAGCATCGGTGGGAAGTGGGTTCTTTAGGCAAATTTGCTCGTTGGTAATCAAGACATTGTCGGGGCGAAGTACCGAGCAAAGCTCCACATCCTCCCCCAAGGACAATAAATCCAGCAGGAATTCCCGGGTAAGCCCCGAGACTTTTTGAGCCTCCATGCTGTCCTCCCCTCTCCTTATCCGGGTATTTTCCGGGTATTTTTTGTATATTTATTTTAGAGCAAACGGCGTGGCATAGCCCTGGAAAGCAGGCTGCCTGCTTTTCTAGTATAGCACAGATGGCGCTGCCGAAAAACCGCCCCGCAGCAAAATGCCCCATGCAGTTGCCCCGCCGGGAGGGCTTGGCTCCAGACGGGGCATTTTGTTTGAATTTTCTGGAATAAAAGGGGAATTACGGCAAATGAATAAGCTGTAAAGTATAAATACAGAAAAAATCAGGCGCTGCATAACAGTTTCTAGCAAAAGCTTGCTGCGATGCCTTTCGAAAAACTGTAATTCAAGGAAATAAGCCTTATCCTCTGGGGTACTGGGGGGGCTGAGGCGGCTGCCACTGGTTTTGCCCGCCGGGGGCCTGCTGGGGCGCGCCGGGCGCGGTGGGGGGCTGCCCGTAATAGCCCGCAGAGGGGGGCATTCCAGGGGCCTGCCCATAATACGCACCCACCCCGGCAGGCATCTGGCCGGGGTAGCCATAGGCGGGTGGGTTTTCCGCCTGAATGGCAGGCAGTGCGCTCGCCATGCGGTATTGCAGCCCTGCCAGGCCCTGGCCGCGCGGCTCCTCACGCACACTCATGGCCTCGTTCACCAGCCGCCGCAGGCTGCTTGCGCCTTGCTCTGCAAAGGCAGGTGCACCTGTTTCCTTGCGCCGCATCGCATTTTCAGGGCGGCGGCCACCCAGCAGCAGGGCCATAACCGCCCCCAGGAAATAGACGCTGGAGGCAGGAGAGCTGCGGTTGTCGTAGCTTTCGGGGGCAGAGTAGCCCGGGTAGAGCTTGAGGGCGCCGGAATCTCCGCTTTCGCCCTTTCGCCTGTGCAGGGCGAGGCCCTTTGGCCCCACCAGTATGTTTTCCGGCGAAAGCAGGGCATACACATCTGTGCCGCCGGCCTCCAGGGCCGCCAGCTGCTGCAAAAAGCCCATCATTTTCTGGCAGACCTCAAGCTCGCCCATGGTGTAGCCTCCGCGCTCCCAGGCCAAAAGGTTCATCTCCTGGCCGGGTTTTTTCTTGCGGTTTTTGCGGGCCACCACCACCAAAATTACCATGGCTGCCAGAAACACCAGCATGCAGGCCGATACCACAAGAATTAAGGTGGTGTCGCGCTGGTTTTGTCCCTCGGCCAGCCCGGTGCTGATGGCCCCGGAGGCCGCCGTATAGGGAACCTTGTCCCGCTTCAGCAGCCGCAGAAGCTCATCCACATGCACACTGCCGTTCATGGCCTCAATGGTGTCGTAGCCGGAGAGGCCAAGGGTGTTGATGCCCACCACCTCACCCGCAGAATTGAGCAGTGGGCCGCCGGAATTTCCGTTGTTGATGGCGGTATTGGTCTGCACCATTTTTACGTCTGCACCCGCATAGCCAATCAGCTTGCTGGTGCGTATGGCGCTGATGATTCCATTGGTCACGGTCATAGTTTGCTTGTCGGCCATTACGGTGGCCAGAAAAGCGTCCACATTGTCCACATTGGGAGAGTCGAAGCCGGAGGATAAAATATCCGCTGCACCGGGATAACCCAGCGCATACACCGCCTGCCCGCTGTCCACGCCCTTGTCGGCCAGGCTCAGCACCTGAATATCGGGGATGCTGTCCAGCGGTTTAATCACCGCCAAATCCTGGTCAGAATATTCCTTATAAATACGCCCCGGAATAAATTTCCCATTATCATAGAATAAATACACCTTTTTTGCGTCTTCAATCACATGGTAATTGGTGATGATATAGGGGTGTTTTTGGCTGCCCACGGCAAAGCCGGTGCCCATGCTCAGGAAGTCTTCTCCCTCACAAACCACACGTAGAACCGCATTTCTTGCCTGCATCACCACCGGGGGCACCCCACCTTCCGCCGCCAAGGCCGGCAGCGAAAACCCCAGGGTACAGAAGAGGGAAAGGCAGGCCGCCAGAAAAATCCGCAGGAATTTTGGGTATTTAATTTTCATTTTCCGCTCCTTTTTGGCGGCCTTGCAGCAGCCCTGGTTGGCATACGAACGATATAATAGTAAAAACAAATGGGGAAACGGGATAGATAGGGCTAAATACTTATAACCAAAAATTTAACATAAATAGAATGACAAAAAATAAATCATGGAAAATCAATAGAAAAGTGCAAGAGGATATTGGCAAAGCCTATTTAAATAGATAAGTATACAATAAAGATTTGTTTATTCTATGAAAAGGCCAAAAAGGGCAGAGGCAAAGCGGTGCCTTATTTCCCCAATAAAAACGGTGAAAAAGACAAGTAAAATAAGAATAAAAAAGGAATATAATAGGCGCTGCGCGCCGGGCGAAACCCAAAATACCGCTATGCTTTTAGAGGCCCAGGGCGGCCTCCCACTCTGCCTCCCGGAAGCCCGCCAGAAGAAAATTCTCCCCCACCAGAAGGGGGCGCTTCAACAGCATGCCATTTGTGCCCAGCAAAGCCAGCTGCTCGTCCTCGCTCATGCCGGGCAATTTTTGCCCCAGCTCCAGCTGGCGGTAAACCTGCCCGCTGGTGCCAAACAATTTTTTCAGTGGCAGCTTGCCCTTCAAAAGCCAGGCCTTCAGCTCCTCGGCGCTGGGGTTCTGCTCCTTGATGTTGCGGTAGTCTGGTTTCAGATGATGTGCCTCCAGCCAGTCCATGGCTTTTTTACAGGTGCTTCAGCCAGGATAACAGAGAATCAGCATAGATATCACTACTTTCACAATAATTGGTTTCATTTTCCTAGTATTGACAGTTTTGATTCCAGATTTTCCAAAATATGCCGCCACTCCCTGTGGGGGCAGGCCAGATTGATTCGCAGAAAACCCTGCCCGCCATAGGGGCGGCCCGAGGCGGCATAAAAGCCCGGCTTCTGCCAAAAGAAGTCCATCAGCTCCCTTTCTGAAAGCCCCAGGGCCTGGCAGTCAAGCCAGGCCAGGTAGCTGCCCTCCAGGGGAAAGAGCTGCAAGGCTTGGCCGCTTCTCTGCACCACAGCCGCCAGCGCCTGATAATTTTTCTGCAAGGCCTGCACCATCTGCCCTGCCCAGGCGGCGCCTTTTTCATAGCCCGCGCGGGTGGCCACCAGGCCAAACAAGGACTGGAAAAATAAGCCGCTTTCCTCCATTTGCTGCAAATACCGAATTTTCATCTTTTCATTCGGGATGAAAATGGAGGCGGTGGAGAGCCCACCAAGAGAAAAGGTTTTGCTAGCCGAGGTGCCAAGCAGCACATTCTCCAGATACTCCTTGGGCAGGCTGCCAAAGGCCACAAACCGGCGCCCGGGCAGAATGATGTCGGCGTGAATCTCGTCCACAAACAGCGTCAAATGCCGCGCTTGGCAGAATTCGGCTATCTGTAAAAGCTCCTCTTGCCGCCACACCCGCCCGCAGGGGTTGTGGGGGCTGCACAAAAGCATCATCTTGGCCCCCTGCGCGGCGGCGGTGGCAAGGCTGTCCATGTCCAGCGCATAGCGCCCGTTTTGGCAGGCAAGGGGGGCGATGAGTGTGCTGCGGCCAAGGCGCTTTGGCAGAGAGAAAAAAGGCGGATAGTTGGGGCTGTGCACCAGCACGCCCTCGCCTGGTTTGGTAAAAGCCTGTATGGCGCATTGTGCGGCGGCCACCATGCCCGGCATGGCCACCATGTCCTCCTCTTTGGCGGGCCAGCCCTGCCGTTCCCGCATCCAGCCGGCCACTGCCCGGCGAAAACCGGCGTCTACTTCGCAGTAGCCATACAAGCCCGATGCGGCCACCGCACACATCTCCTCTATAATTTCCGGCGGGCTTTGAAATTCCATGTCGGCGATGGTGAGGGGTATACCCTCGTCGGGGATACCCGCCTCGCGGGCCAGATGCCGTTTTGCATAGGGGCGCTGGGGCTGGGGGTACCATTCTTCAAATTGGTATTGCATGGAAAAGGGTTTCCTTTTTTCTGGGTTTTTTATGGTAAATAAAAGACCAATACATGGTATCTACCCTGTGTTTGCCTGCCTTGTTTGGTCATGGCGTGCAGGCACGCCGCGGCTCTCGCTTCGCTACAAATAAATGTGGAAATAAATGTGGAAAAAAAGCTGAAATATAACAGTAAAATTATGGTAGAATGGCTGCATTGAGGCAAAAAAGACGGAGAAATTCGGCAAAAATACAGGGAGAAAAAGCCAAGCGCTGGAACAGCAAACCCGCTGGCCTTCTATTCACCCTCCATTCTACGCGTGTATGGCCTGGAACGCAATGGCTTTTCTGCCGCACAAGCCATGGGGGAAGAAACGAAAAGCAAAAGAATTACTGCACCATAAAGAGAACACCCAGGGTGCGGGGGCCGCAGTGAGCCGAGATGGTGCCCGAGGCACGGGTGACGTGCAGCTCGGCAAAGTGGGCATGCCGTTCTATTTCTCTGCGTGCCAATGCAATATCCTCCGCTGGAGAGCCGGAGTGGGTGATGAAGACCCGGCTTGTGTCCAGGTTCTTGCGGGCCTGCAGCTGGTCGGCAATGTATTCCGGCAGCACACGCTCCATGCCGCCGCGGTATTTTTTCAGCACCGACATGCTGCCTCCGTTTTGGTTGTCCACCCCTATGCAGGGCTTTAGCCTGAGGAGGTTGGCCCCAAATGCGGCCACAGCGCTGCACCGCCCGCCCGCCTTCATGAATTCAAGTGTATCCAGCACAAAGCTGGCTCTGGTTTTATCCCGAATATCCAGTATTTTTTGGTGAATTATTTCGGCGGGCAGGCCCTGCTCCCGCAGCTCGCCGGCCTTGGCCACCAGCAGGCCAAAACCCGACGATAAGCTGGCGGAATCCACCACGAAAACGCCCCCCAGCTCCTCGGCGGCCACCAGGCAGTTTTGGTAGCTGGAGGAGAGGGCGGAGCCCAGATTAAAATGGAGAATCTGGTACCCATCCTCCACCCAGTGGCCAAAATAATCGAGATATTCACCGGGGGTTACGGCGGCGGTTTTGGGCAGAATTTTCTGCTCATGAAAGGCACGGTACATCTCCTCGGAGCTAATTTCAATCCCATCTATGTAGCTATTTTCGCCAAGCTGGATATGGTAGGGGAAAAGCTGAACGGCAAAACGCGCCGCAAGCTCCGGGCCGATATCACAGGTACTGTCGGCGCTCAAAATCATTTTCTGCATATTTTTCTACACCCCTCATAGAATAAGACGAAAAAGACTGCCCAGAGCCCTCATATCCGCCCCGTATTTTTCCTCTCTCGCCCGGTTTCTGCCCTGCCCTGGCAGAAGATGAACCTGCATCTCAGCGTGGATATTTTCCGTTTGGAGGGAAGAATGCCGGGGTGGGGGCAGCGCATGCCTGCTGGCGTGCCGTCTTTTCTTTAAAATACCAAATTTCGGGCCAAAATACCAGATATTTTTACCGGGACCTATAGACGACCACACAGAATAACCGGATTTTAAACGGATTTTTTCAGG
>CAYRFC010000058.1:0-14009 GCA_964423365.1 uncultured Oscillospiraceae bacterium | reverse complement strand
TCTGCGCTAAGCCGTTCTAGCATCCCGGCGGCCCTTGGGGGCAAAGCGGCCGCTCTTTAGCGCCCGGCCCTGCGGCGGGCTTGTGCGGCGCTTTTTCTGTTGCAGCTCAAACGAAACCACCGCGCCCTTGATGCGGATAGGCTTCCCGTACCCCAGCAGGGCGTACGCGTCATTTTCCCTCAGCCCAATATTGGTGCTTTCTTCCTTAATCTCAATTTTCCCAATGTCACGCCCGGGGATGTCCAGCAGCTCAGCCAGAGAGCCCACCAGATGGTTGGGGGTGATGCGGGCACTGCGGCCAATGCTGGCGGTAACCGTAACCATGGGGCAAAGGCTTCCTGCCTCCAGCCCCCCTTCCCCGGCCGGGCGCATTCTCTTCTTTTCACTGCCCGCAGCCATCCTGTCCATGCGGGCGAATTGCTCGTCCCCGCCCACCAGCTTTTCGGCCAGAGCACAGGCCACCTGCCAGGCGGTGATGCCACTGCCTTCTTCGCCCATCAGGCGTTCCACCAGCATCTCTGCCGCCCTGCCGGGCTTTTGCTGCATCCCAGGTGTCAGCTCCTCGGTGTGTTTGGCCACGGCGCGCCTCATCATATCCTCTCCGGTGGGCAGGCGGCGCTCTTTAATAACGCTGCCGGTAAAGCGCATCAGAGCCTTCAGGGTGGCCATCTGCTTGCCATTGCAAACCAGGGTTTGCGATATCCCCTGCCGGCCTGCCCGGCCGGTGCGGCCAATGCGGTGCACATAGTATTCAAAGCTCTGGGGCAAATCAAAATTAATCACCGCGTCCACATCATCCACATCAATGCCGCGTGCCGCCACGTCGGTTGCAATCAGGACGTCAATATTGCCTCGGCGGAAGTCCTGCATCACCTGGCTGCGCGCCGCCTGGCTCATGTCTCCATGAAGGCCGGTGGCCGCAAAGCCCTGCCCGCGCTGCTGCGCCGCCAGGTCGTCCACCATGGCTTTTGTGTTGCAAAACACAATCGCGCGGCCCCCGTCGTTGTGGCGCAGTAGCAGGCTCAGCGTGTCCATCTTTTTGTGCTGGGGCACGCTATAGTAGCTTTGTTCAATGTGCGCCTGGTTGTCCCGCTCAGCCATCACATTCACCATCTGCGGGTCGTTCAGGAATTCTTTTGAAATTTTCAGAATGGGGGGCGGCATGGTGGCTGAAAACAAAACCGTCTGGCGTTCTTCGGGTGCCTGCCCCAGAATGGTTTGAATGTCCTCGATGAAACCCATGCTCAGCATTTCATCGGCCTCGTCCAGCACCACCATTTTCAGCCCGGTCATTTTCAGGGTTTTGCGGCGCAGGTGGTCCATCAGGCGGCCGGGGGTACCCACCACGATGTTGGCGCGTTTCAGCAGGCGAATTTGGTCTCCCATAGGCGCCCCGCCATACACGGTGGCCACACATACGCCCTCTTTGTACTTGGCATATTTTTGAAGCTCCCGGGTAATTTGCAGGGCCAGCTCCCGGGTGGGGGAAAGCACCAGCACCTGCGCATTTTTGTTTTCGCCGTCCACACACTCCACGGCGGGTATACCAAAAGCCGCGGTTTTACCGGTTCCCGTGCTACTGTGTCCAATTAAATCCTGCCCATTCAGCAGGTGGGGAATGGCTGCCGCCTGAATGCTGGTGGCCTCGGTGTAATTCAGGTCTTTCACCGCGCGGCTCAATTGGGGAGAGAGGGGAAGGCTTTGGAATGAACTTTTTTCGGTAATTGTCTGGTTTGTCAAGTCTTTGCTCCTGTCTATATCGCGTGGTATCGGACAAGTGTAAAAGCCACCCACTTTGAACAAACAAAGTGGGTGGCTTCATTTGGTGGACACGAAGGGGATCGAACCCTCGACCTCTGCGTTGCGAACGCAGCGCTCTCCCAGCTGAGCTACGCGCCCAAATTCACTTTATTGGGCCATGACGGCCCGCCGCCCAAAACAGGCCGCCTATATAATTTACAAGATAGACGGAAAAATGTCAAGGGTTGAGCAAAGAATTTGCCGCCGCCTCTGCCTCCCCCGGGGCCCCACACAAAACAGGCGGGAAACCCCGCTTTGGGTTCCCCGCCTGTTTCCCATATTGCTTTTTTATTTCTTTGCCAACAGTTTTTTAGCCTCTTGTGCAATGCGGGCCGCCGTGAGGCCGTACTGCTCCTGCAGATAGTCCTGCGGGCCCACAGAGCCAAAGCGGTCTTCCACGCCGTGCTTTTTGAAGGGCACGCAGCAGCCCCCCTCCAGCAGCACCGCGCCCACCGCGTCGCCCAGGCCGCCGATGATGTTGTGGTTTTCGCTGGTGAGCACCGCGCCGGTCTCCTTGGCGCAGCGCAGCACCAATTCGGTATCCAGCGGCTTTATGGTGAACATATCCACCACACGCAGCTGGATTCCCTCCCCGGCTAGGGCCTCGGCAGCCTTCATCGCCTCGCCCACCATCAGGCCGATGGCAAACACGGTGAGGTCTCCCCCCTCGCGCACCAGCTCGCCTTTTCCGATTTGGAAGGGGTGGTCCTTGCTGTATACCGAGGGATAGTTCTTGCGTGTACTGCGCAGGTAGGTGAGGCCGGTGCGGTCCTTACTCTGCCGCAGCACCGCCTCAAACATAGCCCCGTCGCTGATTTCAATCACCGTGGCGGTGGGGATGGCCCGCATCAGGGCAAGGTCCTCAAACGGCATGTGGGTGCCGCCGTTATAGGCCGCCGTCACGCCGGGGTCGCTGCCCAGCACCCGCACACTGTTGCCCGCGTAGGCCACCGAGAGGAAGGTTTGGTCATAGCAGCGGCGGGACGCAAAGGGGCCAAAGGTGTGCACATAGGGCTTTTTCCCCCCGGCGGAAAGCCCCGCCGCAATGCCCATCATGTTCGCCTCGGCAATGCCCACATTGATGGCCTGCGCAGGCTGCTTTTTCAAAAGGCCCAGGGTACCGATGGAATTCATCAGGTCGGCGTCCAGGCACACCACGTCCTTGTCCTCGGCGCACAGCTCGCCCATCACACGGCCATACAGGCCCTTATAGGCCTCTTTGTCCTGGCTTCCGTCATATACAATCATTCCGCCTGCCCCCCTTCCAGTTTTTGCAGCGCCGCCTCGGCATAGGCCAGGGCTTTCTCCAGTAAGGTGCCATCCAGCACAATATGGTGGTTCAGCTCGATTTCCTCTATCATGGGCAGACCCGCGCCCTTCTCAGTGTTCATCACGATGCAGGACGGCTTTTCACCCTCCCGCTTTGCCGCCTCGATGGCCTCGCTCAGCTCTATGATGTCGTTGCCATTCACCGTTTGCACATGCCAGCCAAAGCTCTCAAACTTGGCTCCCACATCCAGCAGGGGCAGAATCTCGGCCGTGGTGCCATCCAGCTGCTTGCCGTTTTTGTCCACAAACCAGGTGAGGTTTGGCAGGCCGTGCTGTGGGGCAAACATGGCCGCCTCCCAGCATTGGCCCTCGTTCAGCTCACCGTCCCCGGTGATGAGGTAGGTGCGGGCGCCCTGGCCGTCCATCTGCTGGGCCAGCGCCAGCCCCACCGCCGCGCTGGTGCCCTGCCCCAGAGAGCCGGTGGTCATGTCAATGCCCGGGGTGAGCTGGCGGTCGCAGTGGCTGGGCAGGCGGGTGCCCGGCTGGTTCAGGGTTTTCAGCCAATCCATGGGGAAATAGCCCTTCAGCGCCAGTGTGGCATAAATGGAGGGCCCCGCGTGCCCCTTGCTGCACACCAGCTTGTCGCGCTGGGGCCAGGCCGGGTTTTGGGGGTCCACCCGCATCACACCGCCATACAGCACCGCCAGCAAATCGGCAATGCTCAATGCGCCGCCGATGTGCCCAAAACCGCGGATGCCCACCTCCTTCACCGTCTCCAAGCGGATGCGGGCGGCAAAGGTTTTCAGCTCTTTCACCTGTTCCTGGGTCATGGTCTCACTTCCTTTTGTCTAGTTTCTCATTGTATAAATGGTATTAATGGGGTTCATGCGTTTACAGGCGGGCCACGCCGCTTTGGCGGGCCGCGGTGGCCACCGCGCCGGCCACCGCCGGGCAGATGCGTTTGTCAAAGGCTTCCGGCAGAATATATTCGGCAGAGAGCTCCCCCTCGCCCACCAGGGCCGCCAGGGCCTGCGCCGCGGCAATTTTCATGGCGTCGTTGATGTCGGAGGCGCGTACGTCCAGCGCGCCCCGGAACACCCCCGGGAAGGCCAGCACATTGTTGATTTGGTTTGGGAAATCGCTGCGCCCGGTGCCCACCACCGCCGCGCCCGCCTCCTTGGCCAAATCCGGCAGCATTTCCGGCACGGGGTTTGCCATGGGGAACAAAATGGGGTTTTCCGCCATGCCGGCCACCATCTCGGGGCTCACAATGCCCGGGGCCGACACCCCGATGAAAATATCCGCCCCCCGCATGGCCTCGGCCAGGCCGCCCCGCAGGCCCTGCCGGTTGGTCAGCCGGGCCATCTCCGCCGTCTCGCTGTTCAGGGGCTGGCGGCCCTCGTACAAGATGCCGTCCACATCGCACATCACCACGTCCCGCAGGCCCATGGCCAGCAGCAGCCTGGTAACGGCCACCCCGGCCGCACCCGCGCCGCTTACGGCCAGCCGCACCTCGCCCATGTTCTTGCCCACCACCCGCAGCGCGTTCAGCACGGCCGCCAGGGTCACAATCGCCGTGCCGTGCTGGTCGTCGTGAAAGATGGGGATGTCGCAGCGCTGTTTCAGCCTGCGTTCAATCTCAAAGCAGCGCGGCGCGGCAATATCCTCCAGGTTTACCCCGCCAAAGCTGCCCGCCAAAAGGGCCACTGTCTCCACAATGGCGTCCACCTCCTGGCTGCGCAGGCAGAGTGGCAGGGCGTCCACACCGCCAAAGGCCTTGAACAGTACGCACTTGCCCTCCATCACCGGCATGGCCGCCTCGGGGCCAATGTCCCCAAGGCCCAGCACGGCGGTGCCATCGGTAACAACCGCCACGGTATTTCCCCGCCCGGTCAGCTCATAGCTTTTTTCGGGGTATTTTTCTATTTCCAGGCAGGGCTGGGCCACCCCCGGCGTGTAGGCCAGAGAGAGGGCCTCCCGGCTGGAAACCTCCATTTTGGGCTGAATTTCCAGCTTCCCCCGCCACTCGTAGTGTTTTTTTAATGATTCCTGCGCATAGTCCACCGTCCGCAACACATCCATTCCCACGTTTTTCCCTCTTATGCTATCACAACACAGCCCCGGTGTAAACTGTGGCTGTGGTCCGGCCGCCTTTTCTGTGCCTGCAAAAACACACAGTATGGCATGCGTTTTTTTCAGCCTTTTGAAAAGCACCAGTCAAAAAACATGTCTGGCGCATAAAGATTCAGACTCCTTTCCCCCCGTTTCGCGTTTCCCTATTGACATTTTGAACAATAAATCTTCCTCTTTCTTTCGCAACATTGTAGCTGGGTGGAGCCGTTTGGCCGGGCAAAGGCACAAATACGAAAAAAACAACAGAGAAACCAGCTGTTTTGAAGATAAGTCCTATATAATATAAGACAAATAGAGTATACTATTAAAGAATTCTTCCCATATTTTGTGGATAGCTCTGGCAAAACTGTTTTTTTGCCCCACTTGGCGGGCGCCCACTCTTTGAAAGGCGGGATAGATTGACCTCTCTACTAGAAGGGCGTTACTCCGCCCAAAGCTCAGAGTTTTGGGTGAAGGTGATGGAGACGCTCAACTCTTCCAATGATATTTATGCGCCGGTTCCAGGCGTTTTGCAGGAAACCTGTGAGCATTTTGGCTTTGGCTGCGGCTTTGTCTATGTGGCCGACCATACCTCTACCCTGTTTTTAAAGGAGCACCACCTTCTCTATAACCACGACCATCTGCGGGAGGAGCTGGACCTGCACAAGGAGCTGGATGCCCGGGTGCTGGGCCAGCTGATAGAGACAAAGGCCGTGTTCTTTTCCGCCGGAACCGAGGCGGGCGAGCTGGAGGAACGGCTGGCCGAGCTTTTTAGTGCCAAATCCATGATTCTCGTCCCCATCACCGATGCCTCCCGGGCGCTGATTGCCCTGGCCGGGCTGGTGGACCGCCGCAGCCGCCGCCAGCCGGACGAGCTGAACCTGGGCGGCGCTTACGCGGTGATGTGCGCCCTGGCAAACCACGTGAAGATGTATTTGTTTGAGCGGCGGGTGGCCAACACGGAAAAGGCCATGCACAGCGTGATGGACCATATGGGCATAGACATCTATGTGAATGATTTTTATACCCATGAAATTTTATATGTAAACGCCTCCATGGCAAAGCCCTATGGCGGGGTGGACAAGCTGATGGGGAAAAAATGCTGGGAGGCTTTGTATGAAGACAAAACCGGCCCCTGCGATTTTTGTCCCCAGCAAAAAATTGTGGGAGAGGACGGGCAACCCAGCGGCATCTATAGCTGGGACTACCAGCGCCCCTTCGACGGCTCCTGGTTCCGTGTTTTCAGCGCCGGCTTCCGCTGGGGGGATGAACGCTTGGCCCACGTGGTGTCCAGCGTGGATATCACCGAGAGCAAGCGCAATGAACTCATCATCCGCCAGATGGCCGACTATGACACCCTCACCGGCCTGCCAAACCGCCGCAAGCTCCTGCTGGATTTGGAGGCCTGCCTGGCCAGCGGCAAGGGCTATCTGCTGTTTTTCGACTTGGACGGCTTCAAGCAGGTGAACGACAGCCACGGCCACCGCGCCGGAGACGAGCTGCTGGAAAAGCTGGGCAACATGCTGCAGGGCACCCCGGCAACCGAAGGACGCAGCTACCGCCATGGCGGCGATGAGTTTGTGGTGCTGTGCAAAAACATCTCCCCCCGGGATTTGCAGGCCCTTCTGGGCACGGTGATGGCCAACTTCCACCACCCCTGGGCCCTGGCCGACGGCGACGTGATATGCAAATGCAGCATTGGGGTGGCCCAGTTCCCGCAGGATGGAAAAAAACCCGAGGAGCTGCTGCACAATGCCGATTCCGCCATGTACGCCGCCAAGGAGGCGGGAAAGGGCCTCATCCGCTTCTACCACAAAGGGAAGCTCTCGCCCCCCAAGGCCTTCTTTTCTTCCCTGTAATAGATTCCCTGCCCACAGGAAAAGCCGCCGCCCGGGTTTCGCACAACCGGTGCAGCGGCCTCTTTTTTTACCCTTCTCCGGGCCAGTTTTTCAAAATACCCTTTTCCCGCCCCAGCAGCAGGCAGGCCTCCAGCACTGCGCCACCCAGGCAGCGGGCCTTGTCGGAAATGGTGGTATAGTCCACCTCCTCGGCGGGTCGGGGGTCAACATCGGCGCTTTTCAGCCCCTTTTCCACCCGCATCCCCTCCGCAATCAGCCCGCGCAGCACACCGTCCAGCGGCGAGGGAACCGGGTGGCCGTCTAGGGTGAATAGGGCCTCTCCTTTTTTCACCCTGTCTCCAATGCTGTGGCAGTGCGCCACCAGCCCGGCGCAGGGGGCATGCACCACCCTCTCGGCCGTTTTGCCCCCCAGCTCGCCCGGCACACCGGTGTTGGGCAGGGCGCCGCCCTGCCGAATGAGCCGCCCAAGGCTGTGCCCGCGCATGGTTTCCACCACGGCATCCACGTCCTGCGGGGCCAAAAAGCCCGGCCCCAGCGCCAGCGTAACCGGGGCCATCTCCCGCCGGGTGCCCAGGTTTTTTTTCGCCAAAATGGCGTCGATGAGGAAGGGCGGGCGCAGCTTTTCCAGCCAGTGACAGGCCGGGTCGGCCAGAACTGGAATTTCCCCCTTGGCAAAGCAGGCGTCTATCTCTGCGCGGCTCTCCGCCAGCCGGGCCCGCATGTCCTCCACCTGGGTGCTGCCCTCCTGCACGGCGGTGCTAAGCGCCACCGTGCGCCGGATGGTGGTGGGCTTGGCCGTTTCCAGCACCACCACATGAAAGCCCCCGCGCCACAGCTTTTGCACCACACCCGTGGCAATATCTCCGCCGCCCCGTACCACTGCCAGCATAGCCATCCTCCCGTGTAAACCCATTCTAGTATCATCCCATGGAACCTTCTGTTCCTTATTATAGTATATAGTAGCACAAAACCTCCCCTTTGGGGGAGGTTTTGCCCAGCTTATTATTCCGTTTCAGCCAGCACCTCGCCGCTGTTTTGGTGCACACTGCCCGCCACCACCCGCCAAAGGCTGTGGCGGAAGGCCTGTGGCAGAAGGGCCAGCACTTCGTGTGCCTGCCGCCGGGCCTCCTCGCTCTCCACCTGGCTGAAAAACAAAACCCGCCTGCCCACCGCCGCGCTGAAAAGCCCCTTGCCCCCCTGCCCGGCAATGGCCCGGGCCAGGTGCTGCGGCTGCAGCAGCGCCCCCGGCTGCACCCCGGCAAGGGCCGAAAACAGCGGCCAGCGGTGCACCAGCGCCTCGCTGGCCGGGCGGCCCAGCGGCCATAGGGGCAATAGGCCCACGGTATGGCTCACCCAGGGGGGCACCACCGGCTCATGCGCCGCCCAGCCCTTCAGCGGAAGCTGGCGGGATCCGTCACTCTCCAAAAACATCGCATCATAGGCCACTGCGGCCTGCCGCAGTGCCTCCGGCGGCGGGGCGGCCAGCTTTCCCTCTCCGCTGCGGCTGGCACACAGGCTGATGCCGGGCAGGGGCCGGGCCTTGCCCAGCGCCTCCGCCTCAATAAAGTGCTGGTAGCGCTCCGGCGGCGGCCAGCCTATCTTGGTGGTGGTGGATACCAGAACCGTCCCGGCGGCGTACTGCCCCGCCAGATAGAACAGCAGACTGGTTTTGCCGCCGCTGCCCACCAGGGCCACCCGGCAGCTGGGGGGTAGCCCCAGGCACTCCTTCAGTTCCCGCATCTCGTGTACTCCATGCCGTTTGCCCCACGTCTTGCCAGAAAAACGCTCTCGGGCGGGGCGCCGCCCTCCTCCAGCAGGTGCTGCGCCTCCTGCTGGGCGGGCTGTGGCACCCGCAGGCACAGCCCGCAGCCCGCCCCCATTTGGTCGGGTTTTGCCATCACGCGCACAGGGATGGGGCTCTGCTCCAGCAGGGCCTCCCCCGTGATGGCCGCGTGGGTGGTGGCAAACACAAACACCGCCTCCGCCGCGGCCCTCATAGGTTTATCAGGTGGGCCGCAGCCGCCATGCTGGACGCAATGGCATACATATTGGTCACGTGCCCCACCGCCAGCTTTTCTTTCAGGCCGTAAAAATCCAGGCAGGCCCCACAGGCCGCCAGCTGCACCCCTTTTTCCTCCAGCGCGCGCAGGTCGTCCAGGGTGGCCGCCCCCTCGCAGGCCAGCTGCACCCCACCGTTAAAAAAGAGCACCGTCTCAGGGGGCGGGTCCAGCTCGGTGAGGGAGTAGACGAAGCTTTTCATCAGCATACCGCCCAGTTTTTCATCCCCGCGGCCCATGGTGGCCCCACTGATGGCCACTACGGCCCCCTCCGCCGCCTTCTGTGCCAGCGGGCCGGCGGGCAGGGTGAAGGTGGCCAGAATCTGCCCCGCCTCCTTCGCCTCATACTGAAACGCGCAGCCCAGCTTGGCCGCCAGGCGCGAAAGGTTCTGCCGCGCTACGTCATTGTCCACCAGCACCTGCACCTGGCTGCCCGGCGCGGCCTGCGCCAGCGCCTTTTTGGCCTCTATCACCGGCACCGGGCAGGTTTTCCCCAGCATATTCAAAGCATCCATTTTGCCACCTCTATGATGTATCGTGTTTTACGCCCCCCGCCTCTCCGGCTATTGTAATCTTTGGGGGTGCATGCTATAGTATAGCAAAAATTGCTTTACAAGTGAAATACACCCTTTCTATAAAAGCTCTTTTTGTATAGGTGCGCTCAATAGACAAGGACATCTCCCGAAGGAAAGGTAGCCCCGCCCATGCCGTATTTTGACAATGCCGCCACCACCCTGCAAAAGCCGCAGGCTGTTTTAGACGCGGTGCTGGAAGCCATGCAGCACTTTGGCAACCCCTCACGCTCGGCCCACCGCCCCGCCCTGGCGGCGGCGCGCTGCCTTTCCGCCGCCAGGGCGGAGCTGGCCGCCTACTTTGGCTGCCCAGACCCCAGCCGCCTTGTGTTCACCAAAAACGCCACAGAGGCTTTGAATCTGGCCATTCGCGCCCTGCACGGCAAGCTGGTCACCAGCGAGGCCGAGCACAACTCGGTGCTGCGTCCGGCGCTGGAAAACCCCGAAACCGTGGTGGTGCCCGCCGACAGCCTGGGCCGGGTGCGCACAGAGGATATCCTGGCCGCCTGCCGGGGCGCGGCGGGGGTGGTGCTGGGCCATGCCTCGAATTTGACGGGCAACTGTGTGGACATAGCCGCCGTAGGGCGCCACTGCCGGGAGAACAACATCCCCTTTGTGGTGGACGCCGCCCAGACGGCGGGGCTGCTGCCCCTGGATATGGAGGCGCTCGGCGTCGACGCCCTCTGCTTCACCGGGCACAAGTCCCTCTACGGGCCGCAGGGCACCGGAGGGCTTTGCCTCAGCGCCCGTTTCCTGCCCGCGCCCCTGCTCACCGGCGGCAGCGGCAGCCGCTCCTTCAGCCCCCTCCACCCAGACTTTTTGCCCGACCGTCTGGAGGCCGGCACCCAAAACGGCCACGGCATAGCCGGCCTGCTGGCCGGGGTGCGCTACCTGAAAGAGCAAGGCGAGGAGCCCTTTTTGCAGGCCGATGCCCTGGCGCGCCGCTTTTACGCGCTGGCCAAAGAGATTCCCGGCATTGTTTTCTATGGGGATTACGAAGCGGCCCCGCGTGCGCCGGTGGTCTCGCTGAACCTGCCGGGCTATGGCTCGGCAGAGCTGGCCGCCGAGCTGAGCGAGCGCTATGACATAGCCACCCGCAGCGGCGCCCACTGCGCCCCGCTATTGCACCGGCGCTTTGGCACCGAAGAACGCGGCGCGGTGCGCTTCTCTTTCAGCCATTTCAACACCATGGACGAGGTGCATTTTGCGGCAGAAGCCCTGGGCAGCTTGGCCACAGAGGGGCAGGTTTAGGTATGGATGATTTGTACCACAGGCTGGCCACCGCGCTGTGTGCCGGTGAAAAGCTGGTGTTGGCCGTGATTGTGCGGCAGAGCGGCAGTACCCCGCGCGGCCCAGGCACCGCCATGCTGCTGCTGGAAAACGGCCAGTGGGAAGGCACCGTGGGCGGCGGCAGCGTGGAACAGGCCGCCCGCCAAATGGCACGGGACGCCCTGGAAAACGGGCGCAGCTTTGTGCACAGTTTTTCCCTGGACAGCCACACCACCCAGAGCCACTCCAGCGGCAAGGTGCAGATTCTCTTTGCCGCACTCAGCGGGAAAGACCCCGCACACCAGAACACCGCAGAGGCGCTTTGCCGCCTTCTGCCCACAGACTGCTGGCTGATGGTGTCTCTATCCACCGCTGGGCAGGCCAGCCCCGCCCTGCTGGGCCCTGGCGGCATCCTGGCCGGAAACGCCGAGTTTCTGGAGGGCTACGACGGCTCTCTTGCCCCCCTGCTGCAAGAACGGCCGGTGCTGCACAGCGGCCATAAACACCTTATTTTTTCCCTGCCCATGGCAGAGCCCGGGCGCGCCTTTGTCTTTGGCGGAGGGCATGTGGCCCAAAGCCTGGTGCCGCTGCTGGCCGGGCTGAATTTCCACTGCATCCTGGTGGACGACCGCGCAGAGCTGGCGAACAGCCGGGTATTTCCTCTGGCGCAGGAGATACTCTGCGCCCCGTTTCCAGAGGTTCTTCCCCAGCTCTCCCTCACCAGCCGGGACTATATCGCCGTTATGACCCACGAGCCGGCCAGCGATTATCTGGTGCTGGCCGAGGTGCTGCGCAGCCCGGCCCAGTATATCGGCATGCTGGGCAGCCACAAAAAGGCCTATGGCATCCGCAACCAGCTCATGGCCGAAAGGGGCTTCGGCCACAGGGAGCTGGGCCGGATACGCACCCCCATCGGCCTGCCCTTAGGCGGGGAGAGCCCCGCCGAGGTCGCCCTTTCCATTGCAGCAGAGATGGTGATGGTGCGTTCCGGAAAACCGCCCCTGCGCTAATTTCACACCCCTCTGTTTTCCCTGGCGCCACCCTTCTCTCTGGGGTGGCGCCGTTTTTGTAGCCGCCCTGCGCAAGGCCTTTTTTCGTTTGACTTCCCACACCCTTTTCCTTTATAGTGGATAATGGCTGTATATTTCTTTCTCCGGCCTATCGGGCGGGTGGAGGTGATGGTATCTGCACTGAAAACGGCACTGTGGACGCCATTTTGATGGCCTCCGGCTTCTCCCGGCGTTTTGGCAGCCAGAATAAGCTGCTGGCGTCTTTTCTGGGCCGCCCGCTTCTCTTGTATCCGCTGGAGCTCCTCTGCGGCTGCGGCCTGTTCGGCCAGGTGTATATTACCCTGGCTCACCCCGAAATACAGCGGCTTGCAGCGCCTTACCCGGCCATTCCCCTTTTGAACAGGCATGCGGAAAATGGCATGCGGGAGAGCGTCCGCCTGGGTGCAAAGGCCTCCGGGGCAGAGTATCTGCTGTTCGCACAGGCAGACCAGCCCCTGCTGGACGAGGCCAGCCTGCGACGGATTCTGGCCGCCCGGAAGCCCGGCTGCATTGTGCAGCCCAGCTTTGAAAACCGCTCTGGCAGCCCGGTTCTTTTTTCCTCTATCTATAAAGAAGAATTGGCCCACCTGCCGCCCGGCGGCCATGCGCGGGACCTGCTGAGGCGGCACCCAGATAGGCTGGTAAAGCTGCCCCTGCCCACCGGGCTCCCCCTTCTGGACATCGACCAGCCCGAAGACCTGCCCCGGCTGGAAGCGCTGGCAAAGGAGCTGGCTTTGCCGCTTCTGTAAGGGCCGCACCGGCGGCCAGACTTTTACAGCTTCTCAAAAGGCTGTGCAGCAAGCTTTTGCCAGAAACGGTTCTGCAGCGCCTGATGGTTCCCGTATCGGTGCGCGGCTGTTTGTTGATTTGCTGCAAAAATCGTCTGCCGGCCTTGGAAGCAGCGGCACCCGGCCCGGTCCGGCACTTGCCATCTTGCCAAAATTCCGCCCTACTGCGCGGCAATTCATGCCCCGCCCGCCTTCTGCTTGCCCCCTACGAATTTTGGTGATATACACAAAGGAAAGCACCTATTTATGTGCACTGTTCCATAAATGCTAAAAAATTTTTATTTTGACTAAAAAAATGTTGATTTTTGGAAAGGGCGTGATATAGTAAAGACAGGTAGACTGCTTGCAGGGAAGAAATTCCCCGGCCCGGAAGGAGTGGCTTCACAATGACGGTTCGGGACCAGCAGGCATTTTTAGAGGATGTTGCCAAGGGAATTACCACCCTGTTCGGCCAAAATTGTGAGGTGACCATCCACGATTTTAGCAAGGGCTTTGAAAACACCATTGTGGCGATTGAAAACGGCCATGTGACCGGCCGCCAGGTGGGGGACGGCGCCTCTGAGCTGGTGCTGCAAACCCTGAACAGCGGGCAGGAAAACCCCGCCAACATGCTGGGCTACCCCGCCCACACCCGGGAGGGACGGCTCATCAAGTCCAGCTCTATCTACCTGAAAAATGAGGAAGGGCTGCCCATTGGCCTTTTCGGCATCAACTACGATGTGACCGACCTTGTGATGGCACGGCGCACCCTGGGAAACATTGTGAGCTATGAGCTGCCTGAGGGGGAGAAAGAACCCGGCACGGCCATCGTAACCAACGTGAGCGACCTTCTGGAGCAACTCATTCGGGAGGCCGATGACGAGATTGCAAAACCTGTAGCTATGATGAACAAAGAGGACAAAATTCACGCCATTCAATACCTGAACCAAAAAGGTGCTTTCCTGATTAAGAAGGCGGGAGACAAAATATCCCACCATTATGATATTTCCAAATATACTTTATACAACTACATGGATGCTTCCATGGACGGGTAGCAGAGCGTGCACAGAAAACCATTTGGTTTTTCCTGTCTTTCCACCGCTGGCTTGTTTCACAGCAGCAGGAAAAAACGCCATATTTCCAAACGATATTCTGTTATTTCATAAGCTCTCCAGTAAAGAGTATAGACACATAGATATTTGAAAGGACAGGTGAATGGTATGGATTTCGCAAAGGTGAAGGCCGCCGCCGAAGG
>CAYRFC010000057.1:0-14064 GCA_964423365.1 uncultured Oscillospiraceae bacterium | reverse complement strand
GCCGAAGCCAGCGGGCCAGAAACAGCGCAAGCCCCGCCAGGGAAAACAGGCCAAAAAGTACGTTCAAATTCGGAACCTCCGACAAGGTTTTAAAGGCAGTGGAAAATGGAAAGTGGAAAGTGGAAAGTGATTCAAGGACTCGCAATGCACCTTATCATACTAAAATAGTAAATAAAATATTTTCACCTTATATCAAGTAAATCTCTTTCCGCAGAGGAATGAAAAATACCCGAGCATTGCGGTTTCTGCCCTTCACTTTCCACGCTCCACTGTCAACTGTCAACTATGCTGCTACCCGCTTCTCCCAAACAGGTTCACCAGCGCGTAGCCCCCGCTGCTCTTGGGCAGCCACTGGCCAATGAAATTGCTCTGGAACAAAAACAGCACCGCCACAAAGGCCACCGCACAGGCAATCCACAGGGTGATGGTCTCGGTGCGCAGGGCGGCGGCCTCGCTGTCCAGCCGGGGGCGCACCGCCTTGCCCAGCAGGATGCTGGCCAGCATGAACAGCAGCAAAAAGGCGGGCAACAGGTAGCGCGGCTGCACCCCCACCACCCGGATGGAATACAAATCCGTCTCGGCCACATACAGCCCCGCCAGCACCGCGCCGCCATACAGCAGGGCCATCAGCAGCAGGGCAATGACGGTGGTGTATTTTGAGTCCTCCTTCTGCTGGATGCCCAGCGCCGACGCCGCCGAGAGAGACAGCACCGAAAGCCCCCCCGCCAGAGGAATGGAGAGGTCGGCCCAGCCAAAATCTCCCAGGCGGAAAAGGTAGCCCGCATTTTCATACAGGCTCAGCAGCAGCCGCGAGACGAAGGCGAAGGGGTTGGTCAGCATAAAGGCTATCTGCCCGGCGGGGTTTGCCTCCTCGCCCATGCCGCGGGGCAGCACGGCGGGGTAGCCCTGCACAAACTGGCCGCTGAATGCCCCCACGGCGAAATAGGCCGCCAGCCCCGCCGCCAGAAACAGCCCGGCACATAGCCAGGGGTTCCAGCGGCTCTTCCAGCGGGCCTTGGGTATCAGCAGCAGCACCGCCACCAGCACCACACTGGTGGGCTTCAGCAGGCAGGCCAGGGCCGCCGCCAGCGCAAAAACAACCAAGTCCCGGCTTCTCACCTCCGCCTTGCAAAAATAGCTCAGCATCAGGTAATAAAGGCCCAGCAGCAGGCTGTCGTAAGAGAGGGAGGCCCCCATAAACAGCGAGAGAGGCAAAAGCGCAAAGGCAAAAAACACCCCCCGGTACTTCTGGCAGTTGCGGAAGGTGAAATAGCACAGCATGCTGTACAGCGCCAGGCTCACCAGACGCGCGGCATACAGCTGCCCCAGCGCGGCAAAGCCCAGCCCCCGGGCGGCCGCCATGCCCAGCGCCTGCGGCAGGAAGGGCAGCACCATGAACACAATGGGCTCCCGCGGCAGGGCAGCCGCTTCGGCGCCGCTCTCTACATCCTGCTGGTAGGCCGCCATAGAGGCCGCGGGCAGGGGGAAGCCCTCATATTGCAGCTTGTGGTTCAGCATGCCGGGGAAATACTGCCGCAGCAGGGCCACATCGTTTGGGTAGCCCCGGTCGTACACAAAGTCGAATTTTCCCTCCGATATCGTGTAGCTGCGCAGGAAATACTCGCTCTCGTCCGGCGCCTGCAGGGGGGCGTTGGCAAAGCAGTACAGCAGCCCCAGCAAAAACACGCAGAGGGCCGCCTTCAGGCTGATGTTCCCCCGGCAGAGGCGGCAGAGCAGAAACAGCCCCAGATACAGCACGCTGAACACCGCCCCCACCCCGAGGGTGAGGGGCCACGCAGGCAGCCCCGTAAGCAGGAAGGCCACCCGCCAGTAATACACAAGGCCAGCGGCCAGCAGCCACACGCCCAAAAAGCCCAAAAGCCACCCGGCCAGGGGTGGCAGACGGCGGCGTTTGAAGGTCATGATTTCTCCCATCGGGCTTTCTCCTTTGGGGGCTTTCTCACAAATTATACACGTCGGCCTTATACTCGGCCTGGTTTTGGCGCAGCCAGGCTATGGTGCGGGCCAGCCCCTCCTCAAAGCTGTGGGCCGGGGCCCAGCCCGTCAGGGCCTTCAGCTTCTCGGCACTGCCCAAAAGGCGCTCCACCTCGCTCTTTTCGGGGCGCAGCCGCGCCTCGTCACACACTATTTTGGCACGCGGGTTTATCTGGCGAATCAGCTCCTCGGCCAGCTCGCCAATGGAAATCTCCCGCCCGGTGGCAATGTTGATTTCCTCCCCCACCGCCTTTTCACAGGCGGCAATGGCCATAAAGCCGCTGGCGGTGTCCTCCACATAGTTGAAATCCCGGGTGGGGTGCAGGCTGCCCAGGTGTATCTCCTCTTTGCCCGCCAAAAGCTGGGTGATGATGGTGGGGATGACCGCCCGTGCGCTCTGCCGGGGGCCGTAGGTGTTGAAGGGGCGCACAATGGTAAGCGGCAGGCCAAAGCTGCGGTAGAAGCTCTCGGCCAGCCGGTCGGCCCCTATCTTGGTGGCCGAGTAGGGGCTTTGGCCCTGGTAGGGGTGCCCCTCGTCTATGGGCACGTAGCGGGCCGTGCCATACACCTCGCTGGTGCTGGTCACCAAAAGGCGCTGTGTGTGTAAATCCCGCGCGGCGTTCAGCACGTTCAGGGTGCCCTTTATGTTGGTGTCCACGTAGCTGTCGGGGCTGTGGTAGCTAAAGGGAATGGCAATCAGCGCGGCCAGGTGGTACACCACGTCCTGCCCCTCCATGGCCACCCGCACGCCGTGCGGGTCGCGCACGTCGCCCATAAAAACCTCTATCTCGTTTTTCAGCTCGGGGGCCAGGCTGTCCAGCCAGCCCCACTTTCCAAACGAGTTATAGTAGCAAAAGGCCTTCACCTTTTCGCCTTTTTTCACCAGTGCCTCGGCCAGGTGGCTGCCTATGAAGCCATCGGCCCCGGTCACCATCACGCTGTTTGCCATACGGCCCTCCCGCTGCTCGTTTCGCCGGGCGGCTCACCCCCCGGCCTTTGCTTTCAGATACCCTAGTATACAATAGCGGCCCCTCTTTTTCAACTTTGCCCCGCCTTCCGCTCTCTTGAAGAAGGGAATGGTTTATGCTATTCTACTAGAAGATTCATACTGGAGAGCTATGCCCAGCCACGCAACATAGGGGGCCGGGCGGCGGAGAGGCTCCGCATCCACCGAAACGGAGGCAGACGGATTTTGGGAAAATTTAAATTTATAGAGACCGAAGTGCCCGGCATGCTGATTGTGGAAAACACCGTATTTGGCGATAGCCGCGGCTTTTTTATGGAGACCTACCACCAAGAGGAATTTGCCGCGGCGGGCATCACCGCCCCCTTTGTGCAGGATAACCACAGCCTCTCCACCAAGGGGGTGCTGCGCGGGCTGCATTTTCAAAAAGAGCACACCCAGGGCAAGCTGGTGCGGGTGGTGCGCGGGCGGGTCTTCGACGTGGGGGTGGACGTGCGCCCCGGCAGCCCGCATTTTGGGGCCTGGGCCGGGGTGGAGCTGAGCGACGAGAACAAGCGGCAGCTCTGGGTGCCGGCGGGCTTTGCCCACGGCTTTCTGGTGCTCAGCGATGTTGCCGAGTTCACCTACAAATGCACCGACATCTACTGCCCCGCCGCCGAGGGCGGAATCCGCTACGACGATGCGGACATCGGCATCCGCTGGCCGCAGCTGGGCGAGCCCTTCCGCCTCAGCGAGAAAGACACCGCCCTGCCCGGCCTTGCGGGGCAGGATTTTGCCTGCTTTGAAAGGTGGCTGGCCGAATGATAGCCTACCTGCAAAACACCTTCGCGGTGTACAAGCGCTACCAGTACCTGCTGCTGAACCTGGTGCAGCGCGACCTCAAGGTGAAGTACCGCCGCAGCACCCTGGGCTTTTTGTGGAGCATCCTGAACCCCATTTTGATGATGCTGGTGATGGCGGCGGTGTTCAGCTACATGTTCCGCTTTCAAATCGAGTATTTCGCTGTCTACCTGCTCAGCGCGCAGGTCATCTTCAACTTTTTCAGCGGCTCCACCTCCTCGGCCATGGGCTCGGTGGTGGGCTACAGCGCGCTCATCAAAAAGGTCTACATCCCCAAATATATTTTCCCCTTTGAGAAGGTGCTCTTCGAGCTGGTGAACACCCTCTTTGCCATGGTGGCTCTCTTTGTGGTGATGCTGGTGACCCGTGTCCCCCTCACCCCCTGGCTGCTGCTCTTCCCGGTGCCGCTCATCCTCATTTTCTTTTTCAACCTGGGCGCGGGCATGCTGCTCTCCACCCTGGTGGTGTTCTACCGGGACGTGCAGCACCTCTACGGCGTGGTGGTGGTGGCCCTGAACTACCTCACCCCCATCTTTTACCCGGTGGACGTGCTGCCGCCCTGGATGCAGCAGGCCATCAAGTTCAACCCCCTGTACTGGTATGTGGCCATGTTCCGGCAGGTGGTGCTGTATGGCCAGCCCCCCACCCCCACCATGTGGCTGGCTTGCAGCGTGTGCAGCGCCGCGGCTTTGATGATCGGCCTGCTGGCCTTCCGCGCCAAGCAGGACAAATTCATCCTGTACATCTAAACTCTTCTATATAGATCTTCCCGCACACCGCTTTTGCCCGCCAAGCCGAAAGGAGGCCGCCAGCTTGCCCCAGCCCATGATAGAGGTGGAAAACGTCTCGATGCGTTTCAATATGGCCAAGGAGAAGGTGGACAGCCTCAAGGAGATGTTCATCCGCCGCGCCAAGGGAACCCTGAAATTCGAGGAGTTTTTCGCGCTTTCCAATGTTTCCCTGCGGGTGAACAAGGGGGATGTATACGGCCTTGTGGGGCTGAACGGCTCGGGCAAATCCACCCTGCTCAAAATCATTGCCGGGGTGATGAAGCCCTCGGTGGGGCGCTGCCGGGTGTACGGCACGGTGGCCCCCCTCATAGAGCTGGGCGCGGGCTTCGACCCCGACCTCACCGCCCGGGAGAATGTCTTTCTAAACGGCACGGTGCTGGGCATGAAGCCCAGCTACCTGCGTGAGAAATTCGACGAAATTGTGGATTTTTCCGAGCTGCACAGCTTCCTTGACGTCCCGGTAAAAAACTATTCCTCGGGCATGGTGGCCCGCCTGGCCTTCGCCATTGCCACCGTGATGGACCCCGACGTGCTGATTTGCGACGAAATCCTCTCGGTGGGGGACTTTCTCTTCCGCGAAAAATGCGAAAAACGCATCGCCGAGCTGATAGACAAGGGCACCACCGTGCTGCTGGTCAGCCACGATATTGGCGTGGTGGAGCAGCTTTGCAACCGCGCCTGCTGGCTGAGCCATGGCCGGGTGATTGCCCAGGGCAACTGCGCCGGCGTGGTGAGCGAGTATGAGGAAAACGCCCGCAACAGCGCAGAGCTGGAGAAGGAAAACCTGCAGCCCCTGCCCGAGAGCACCGAGGCCCCGCCGCCCCCCCTGCCCGATGTGGCGGTGAAAATATGCGATGACGGGGAGGAGCTGCGCTGATGGCCACCCGTGACAACGACCCCACCCAGGGGCCCGATTCTCTGGGCAAGGCCCTGCGGCGGAACCTCTCGCCCGGCCGGGTGGCCCACATGCTGGGCCGCACCGCGGGCACCCTGGTGCACCAGGGGCCCCAGCAGCTCTGGCGGGAGTTTCTCTTTCGCTACCGGCTGGCCACCGGCAAAGATTTCTGGCCCTATTTCGCCGATATTCCCCTGCGCAAGGAAACCCGTGCCCAGCGCCGGGCCGCCTTCCCGCAGATGCCCCTCATCTCCATTGTGGTGCCGCTGTACAACACCCCGCTGCCCTTTTTAAAAGACCTGCTGCACAGCGTGCACCGCCAGAGCTACCCCCACTGGGAACTGGTGCTGGTGGACGGCAGCAGCCAGGGCCAGCGGGAAATCAAAAATATGGTGCGCCGCTGGCGGGAGAAGGACAGCCGCATTCGCTACACCCGGCTGTACAAAAACATGGGCATTGCCGCCAACACAAACCTGGGCCTGGCCGAGAGCAGCGGCGACTGGCTGATTCTGCTGGACCACGACGACATGCTGGCCCCCGGCGCCCTGTATGAGGTGGTGCGCGCCCTGAACGAGACCGGGGCCGAGCTGGTCTACTCCGACGAGGCCGTGCTGGACAGCGAGATGAAGCACCTGCACGCCTTCCACTTTAAGCCGGACTACGGCCCCGACACCCTGCGCGGCTGCAATTTCATCACCCACCTCTGCGCCTTCAGCCGCCATTTGCTCGAGAGCATCGGCGGCAGCGAGCGGGAGGGCTTCGACGGCGCGCAGGACTACGACCTGATTCTCCGCCTCAGCGAGAAGGCCACTGCCATCTGCCACATCCCCAAGGTGCTGTACTACTGGCGGCGGCACGAGGCCAGCACCGCCAAGGATATCCTGCAAAAGCCCGATGCCGTCAAGGCGGGCCAGCGGGCCCTGCAAGAGCATCTGGAGCGGGTGAACCTGGAGGGCAGCGCCCTGGTGCAGCCGGGCTACCCCGGGGCCTACCGGGTGAAATATGAGGTGTGGGGCCGCCCGCTGGTGTCGGTGCTCATCCCAAACAGCGACCATGTGGACGATTTGCAGCGCTGTGTCGAGTCCCTCTACCAAAAGGCAGGCTGGCCCCGCTTTGAGGTACTGATACTGGACAACAACTCCCAAGACCCTGCCACCGAGAGCTACTATCTGGAGGCCGAGAGCCGCCACGGCACCCTGCGGGTGCTGCGCTACAAGGGCGAGTTCAACTTTGCCGCCATCTGCAACTTTGGGGTGGCCCGCTGCGTGGGCGACCATATCCTGCTGCTGAACAACGACACCGAAATCCTCAGCGAGGATTTTTTGCACGAGCTGCTGGGCTACAGCCAGCGCCCGGATGTGGGCGCGGTGGGCGCCCTGCTGTACTACCCCGACGACTGCGTGCAGCACGCCGGGCTGTTCCTGGGCATTGGCGGCACCGCCGGGGTGAACCACAAAACCCACAAGCGGGGCAGCGGCGGGGCCATGTACCGCCTGGCCACCACCCAGAACATGAGCGCCGTTACCGGGGCCGCGCTGATGGTGAAGCGCAGCCTCTACGAGGAAGTGGGCGGCATGGACGCCGAGCATTTCGCCGTGGCCTTCAACGATGTGGACTTCTGCCTGCGGCTGCGGGAGAGGGGCTACTGGAACGTCTTCACCCCCTTTGCCGAGGCCTACCACTACGAGAGCAAGAGCCGCGGCTACGACGACGAGGGCCCCGCCCACCAGCGTTACCTGCGCGAGCGGGACAATTTTACAGAAAAATACGCCGCCCTGCTAAAAGCGGGCGACCCCTTCTACAACCCCCACCTCACCCTGAAATTCGAAAACTACGGCCTGCGGTGAGGCTGAAAACACAAAGCTTTCCCTGGAATACGCAGCAAAAAAAGGCAGCCCACGGGGAGCTGCCACAGACTGTCAAAGAACTCTTTCTGAAAGCCAACGCAGATGTGATTTAGGGTCTTGACCTTAGGGGGTCGTCAGGGGGTCTTCCCCCTGACCCGTCGGAGACATAAATTCTTCCTTCGAGCGAAGCGAGCTGCTCTTGGTTTTCAGCGAAAGAACGAAGGGATAAGAGCAGGTCGCCTGCGGCTCCAAGGTGCTTATGAATCTCTCCGAGGGGTCAAGGGGCTTTGCCCCTTGACAATCCCCCAAGTGTAAAACCGGCATCCATTCCGGTGGTTTGCACCAAATGAATCACTTTTTTGACAGGCTGAGGCAGCCCACGGGGAGCTGCCATACAATTAACGCTTGTATATTTTGTTTCGATGCCCCAGCCTCAGCGCCAACACCACAAGCTGCTGGTCCTGAATCTCACAGAGAACACGAAAATCCCCGATTCGATATCGCCATTCGCCGGAATGATTGGCCGTAAGCCCCTTGCCATGCGCCCTTGGGTCGGCACAGCCATCCATGTGCTTGTCCATCCAGGAAAGTAAAATGGCGCGCTGTGTTCCATCCAGTTTGGCCAGCTGCTTGCGCGCCTTTTCCGAATACCGAAGTTTCCACGTCATCGAAGGCCAAACGCCTCCATCATTTCGTCGCTGCTATAGCTCACTGGGTTTTTGTCAAATTCGGCCTTTGCCTCTTTCCAGTCTCGCAGGTCAGTCGCGTCTTCTATGGCGTCCAAGGCGGCCTCCAGCATGAATTCGGACATGTTTTGCCCTTGAATTGCCGCATACTCGGCAATCAGTTTTTTTTGGCCTTCGCTCATTCTCATCGTAAACGTTGTGCTCATCGTCAGCGCCTCCTTTGTACTTACATTGTAACACACCACCCGGGCGGTTTCAAGCAGAATGAAAAATCACCCTGCCCGCCTTTCACTTTCCACTTTTCACACGCCGTCCCATAGGACACAGTTGGCAGAAACACCGAGAGAGGAAGCCCCCATGCCGCAGCCAGACGAGATACGGCAAAAACTGAAGAAGAAGCGCAGCCGGGAGCTGCGGGCCTATTTTTTTGACATCGCGCAAAAGGAGGGCTTTGGCGCGGCCATCAGCCGCACCTTTCGCTACCTGAAGCGCCGCTACGCGCCCAAAAAGGGCCGCTACCTGCCCAAGAAGGCAGTGCTGGACCGCCAGCGCCAAACCGACACCACCGGCTGGCCTCTGCTCTCGGTCTGCGTGCCGGTGTATAACCCTGCCCCCCAGCATTTTGCAGAGCTTTTGCAGTCTCTGGAGGGGCAGACCTACCCAAACTGGGAGCTCTGCCTGGCCAACGCCAGCGACGGGGACAGCGGCTGGATGGAGGCACTGCTGGCCCGGCACACGGGGGGAAGGATTCAGCGCCGCCGCATCGAAAACCGCGGCATTGCCGAAAACACCAACCTCGCCGTCTCTCTGGCCAAGGGCAGCCACATCATCTTTGCCGACCACGACGATGTGCTGGCCCCCCAGGCCCTGTTTGAGGTGGCCCGCCATATCGTGGAGTATGACCCGCCCCTGCTCTACAGCGACGAGGCCCTGTTCAGCGAAAACTGGCTGTACCCCAGCGCCGGGCACTTCAAGCCTCACTACTCCCCCCAGTACCTCCTCTCGGTGAACTACATCGGGCATCTGGTGGCGGTGCGGCGGGATATCTGGCAGCAGGTGGGCGGGCTGCGCAGCGCCTACGACGGCGCCCAGGACCACGACTTTTTGCTCCGCGCCTTGGAAATCACAGGCGCGGCGTTGCACATCCCGCGGGTGCTGTATTACTGGCGGCAGCACGCGGAATCCACCAGCACCGGGGTGGAGGCCAAGCCCTATGTGGCCGAGGCCGCCAAGCGCGCCATACGCGACCATCTGCAGCGCATCGGCCGCCGGGGGCGGGTGGTGGACGGCCTCTTTCCCTCCACCTACAAGGTCTACTACGACATTGCCTCCCGCCCGCTGGTCTCCATCATCATTCCCAGCTGCGACCATATCCCCGACCTCGACCGCTGCATCCGCAGCATCGGCAGCCGCACCCGCTACCTGCAATACGAGGTGATTGTGGCCGAAAACAACTCCCAGATGGTGGAAACCTTCTCCTACTATCAGGAGCTGGCTGCCAGCCAGCCGCGCTGTAAGGTGGCGGTGTACGAGGAGGCGGGCTTCAATTTCAGCAAAATCTGCAATTTTGGCCGCCAAAACGCCAAAGGCCAGTATTTGCTTTTTTTGAACAACGACACCGAGGTCATCAGCCCCGAGTGGCTGGAGGAGATGCTGGGCCTCTGCCAGCTGGAGGAGGTGGGCGTGGTGGGGGCCCTGCTCTACTACCCCGACGACAGCGTACAGCACGCCGGGGTGGTCACCGGCCTTGGGGGCTTTGCGGGCCACAGCCATAAGTACGCCCGCCGGGGCCACAGCGGCTACATGTTCCGCCAGGCCTGCGTGCAGGAGGTCTCGGCCGTCACCGGGGCCTGCCTGATGGTGAAGGCCGCCCTGTTTGACGAGCTGAACGGCTTTGACGAGGGTTTCCCGGTGGCTTACAACGATGTGGACTTCTGCCTGCGGGCGGGCCAGGCGGGCCAAAGCGTCGTCTTCACCCCCTATGCAGAGCTTTACCACCACGAGAGCAAGAGCCGGGGCAGTGATGAGGCCGGTGAAGCCAAGGAGCGCTTTGCCGCCGAGCAGGAGCGCCTGCTGGCCCGCCACGGCGAAACCCTGCTCAGCGACCCCTTCTACAACCCAAACCTCACCCGGGACCGGGAGGATTTCTCCGAGAGCGATATCCTGCCGGATTGACCCCCTTGCCCCACAGTGTATTACGGTTTCTCAAAAGGCTGCGCCGCAAGCTTTTGCCAGAAACTGTTATGCAGCGCCTGATTTTTCCCACATTTGTGCGCTATAGTCTGTTCATTTGCTGTAAAACGCGTGGGTGCGTGGCGATATACACGGGTTTTGCGCGGAAAACTTTTACAGAAAAGAGGGCTACAACATGCTTTGCAGGGTAGAAATGCCAACCAACGAACAAATTTTCGGCCGGTTTTACCGCTATAAGTTCCGCCACGGCGCCCAGGGGGGCCGCAGCAGCCTGCTGCTGATGAGCGGCGTCATCCTCATTTTCTGCGCGGTGCTGCTGTTCAGCGGCGGCGGTCTCACCCTACCGCTCATATTGCTGGTGGTGCTGGGGGCCTATTTTCTGTACATGCTGTTTCTGCGCCCCGCCTCCCTTTTTAAGCAAAAGCCCGGCGCGGCCCTGCAAACCGAGGTCACCATCTTCACCCCCTCGGGCTTCAACCGCAGCGTTACCAGCGAGGAGGGCGGCCAGCCCGAAACCGCCAGCATGCAGTACAGCGCGCTGCACATGGCCGTGGAGACAAAGCAGGATTTTTACCTCTACACCAGCCCCACCCAGGCCTACCTGATAGACAAGGCCTACTTCACCAAGGGCAGCCCCGAGGAGCTGCGTGAAACCCTGAAAGCCGCCCTGGGCAGTAAGTTCAAGGGCAAATAGGGCCAGGGCTAGGCCGCCCTTTTTTAGAAAAAAGGGCACAAAAAATTTTCGGCAAAAGAAACTGTAAACACACGTGAAAGATAGCCATTGACCCGGGGAAGGATGTATGATGCCAAAAACAGCGTGGATTTTCTCATACAAGCTCAAGAAAAATGTGAGCGAGACACAGTTTGTAGAGCGGACAAAAAAGCTGCATGATGAAGTAATTTCCAAGGCAAAAGGGTTTATCTCCTGGGAGCATTATTTGCAGGATACCGTATGGACTGATTTTGTGCTTTGGGAAACCGCCGAGGATGCACAGAATGCCACAACTATAGGGCAGGGAAAAGAAGTGACGGAAAATTTCTACGCCTGTATCCAAATGAACACCTGCAGAGCTCTGATTTCACAGCTTGTCAAAAAGTATTGATGGTGTGACGACCACCGGCAAAACCCCGGCCTTTCGGGGTTGATTCACTCCCTCCCTGAACCGCCCTTGGCAAGCAGGCCGCCCGTGCAAAAATGCAAGGGCGGTTTTTTTGCTTGACATACTGTGCGCCACACACTATAATAAGACACACAATATTGTGCATCAAAAGAAAGGTGCGGCCCTATGGAATATGGTGAGGTGGTGCAAAACCTGGTGCTGGAGCTGCGGCGCGGCACCCTGATTCTGCTGGTGCTGGCCCAGCTTAAAAAGCCTTTGTACGGCTATGAACTGGTGAAAAAGCTGCAAGAGAACGGCGTGCCTGTGGAGGCCGGCACCCTCTACCCCCTGATGCGGCGGCTGGAGGGGCAGGGCCTGCTGAAAAGCGAGTGGGAGACCAGCGGGGCCAAGCCCCGCAAATATTACCTCACCACCCAGGACGGCGCCCGGGTGCTGGCCGAGACAAAACAACACTGGGCAGAGCTGGCCGCCCAGATGAAAAAACTGCTGGAGGAACCCCTGTGATGGAACATGACTTGATGGAACGCTATATCTATGCCGTTACCCGGCGGATGCCCGCAAAACTGCGCAGCGACGTGGCCGAGGAGCTGCGGAGCCTGATTGGCGACATGCTGGAGGAGCGCTGCGGCGGCCAGCCCCCCACCGAGAAGGACCTGCGCGTGGTGCTGACCGAGCTGGGCAGCCCGGACGAGCTCTACGCCCAGTACGACCCCAACAGCCAAAAATGCCTGATAGGCGCGCCCTACTACAGCAGCTACACGCTGGTGCTGCGCCTTGTGCTGCTCTGCGCCGCCTTTGGGGTCAGCGTGGCCTCGGTGGTGGGCTGGCTCACCGCGCCGCCCGCCTTCTGGGGCGTGGCCGCACTGCAATGGCTGCGCATGCTTATCTCGGCGCTGCTCTACGCTTTCAGCTTTGTCACCCTGCTGTTTGCCATTTTTTACCGCAAAAACATCAAAATTGACCTCTCTACCAGCTTGGACGAGCTCCCCCTTCCCCCCAAAAAGCAGGCGGAAATCTCCCGCGGGGAGTCCATTGCGGGCATCGTCGTGTCCATCCTCTTCGCCACGGTCTTCCTGCTGGCCCCCCAGGTGCTGTTTATTGTGGTGGAGCAGGGCGGCGCCCACCAGATGGTGCCCGTTTTCAATGCCGCCTATGTGCAGAGCCACTGGTACATCCTCCTGCTGTTGGCGGCGGTGGGCATCATCAAGGAATCGATGCGGCTGGTGGATGGCCGCTATACCCTGCGCGTGATGGTGAGCACCCTGGCTGCCAACCTGGCCACGGCGGTGCTGTCCTTCGTTTGGCTGTTTGGCACCCCCGTGCTGAACCCCGCCTTCCCCGCCGCGGTTTCCAGCCTATTCGCCGGCGAAGACGCCTGGCTGGCCAGCCTGTTCACCAATATCCCCGCTCTGCTTCTGGGCGTCGTCCTCTTCGCCCTCGTGCTGGACTGCGCCCTCACCGTATACAAAACCCTGCGGGCAGGGCTAAGGCCCGCCTGAGGACAATAGGAAAAAATAGTGGGAGGCTGGCTGCCCCCCACTATTTTTGTTTCGCTCTCTGCTTGGCCCGGTAGTATCTGGCAAAGGCCCACAGGCTGAACCCCAGCGACAGCAACAGCACCAGCAGCAAAAGCAGCCCCAGATAGGCCCGGCCCAGTGCAAACGGTGTTTCAAACAGAAACAACCGCCAGAAGGTGAAGCCCTGTGTCTCCCACAGCCCCGGTGTAAGGTACTGCGCTTTCAAGTTCCACATGCGGCTCACATCCAGCATCCCCGTGGTTTGCATCACCACCAGAATGGGAAACATCGTTATTGAGGTCGTCAGCCAGTGCCGCCCCATCCGCGCATACACCGCCGCCTTGGAGCTCGGGTCTGAAAAAAGCGCCTCCCCCGCCGCCGGGCTTGCTTGGGCAAACACCTGTATGCCGCTCTGCCAATCACCCCCCAAATGCCGCCAGCCGCAATCCATAAAAAGCGTCTGATAGTCTAAAAATTGCGCTTTAGTCTCAAACACCCGGTAGTCCAGCCGCACCCTGGGCGCTTTTTCTGGCCGTTTTTCAAACTGATACTGCCCAAACAGGGGCTTGGCCCGCACCAGCCAATAGCCCTTGTCCAGTATCTTTTCTATCCACTGCTCCTCTTTTTCCACACTTTGGAAAAGAAAATGATATTTCGTCATGCCGCCGCCCTCCCTTATATGCCTGCCTCGCCCGCCAGTGCCACCAGTTGCCGCATCCTCTGGGTGTCCTGCCGCAGCAGCTCACAGCCCAGCGGGGTTGTTACATACAGCTTGCGGCGCGCATCCGCGCTGGGCACCGCGGCAATCCAGCCGTTTTTTTGCAGGGTTTCCAAGGCGCCATACATGGTGCCCGCCGCAATGCGCACCCGCCCACCGCTCATCGCCTCCACCTTTTGCATCACATGGTAGCCGTGCCCCGGCTGGGCCAGGGCCAGCAAAATATAGTAGGTGGTTTCGGTTAGGGGCAGGCTTTTTCCCTGGTTCATCTCCGTTCTCCTTTTATACAGTCAAACTATATAGTTTCATTATATACAGTTCTGCTGTATAGTCAAGTACAAAAAATCCCCCGGTCAAAAACCGGAGGATGGAATAGGCAACTACAGGCCTACGCCTCTTGCGTTTTTTGGGCTGCCTTTTTTTCAAAAAAGGCAGGGTCTTTGCCCTTGACCTTGCGCCCCTATTCGTCCAGCTTCAAAACGGCGGTAAAGGCCTCG
>CAYRFC010000056.1:7307-14121 GCA_964423365.1 uncultured Oscillospiraceae bacterium | reverse complement strand
AATTATTGTGCCCCCAGCGGGGTAACGCCATGTTCGTCCACCCGGGCATAGAGCAGGGGCAGGGCGGCGGGCGGCTGGGCGCCGATGCGGACGGCCCCGGCAAGCAGGCCCTCCGCCTGCCGGGCGGCGGCCTCGCTTTGGCAAAGCAGGCTGGCAATGGGCTGGCCCTGCTCCACCCTGTCCCCGGTTTTTTTATGCAGCAGGATGCCCGCCGCATGGTCGATGGCATCCTCCTTTTTTTGCCGCCCCGCCCCCAGCAGCACCGAGGCCATGCCCACCTGCGCGGCCTCCATGGAGGTGATATAGCCGCTTTCCGCAGCGGGGATATCCAGCCGGAAGGGGGCCGCCGGGAAGAGAGAGGGCTCATCAATATAGCGCACCTCGCCCCCCTGGGCGGCCACAAGCTGGCGGAATTTTTCGAGGGCGCTGCCGTTTTGCAGGGCGGCCCCGGCCAGGCGGCGGCATTCGGCCAGGCTGCCCTTGCCGGCCAGCTCCAGCATACCGGCGGCCAGCTCCAGGCAGACGGTGCGCAGGTCCTCCGGGCCATCCCCCGCCAGCAGCCGCACACATTCGGCCACCTCCAGGCTGTTGCCCACGGCCTGCCCCAGCGGGGTGTTCATGTCGGTGATGAGGGCCGCCGTGCGCCGCCCGTTGGCCTGCCCTATGGCCACCATCTGCCGCGCCAGCTCCAAGGAGCCCTCGTAGTCGGCAATCAGGGCCCCCCGCCCGGTCTTCACGTCCAGCAAAATGGCGTCGCTGCCCGCGGCCAGCTTTTTGCTCATCACGCTCGAGGCAATCAGCGGCAGGCAGCCCACCGTGGCGGTCACATCCCGCAGGGCATACAGCTTTTTGTCGGCGGGGGCAAGCTGCCCGCTTTGGCCCGCCAACGCCAGGCCAATCTCCCTTACCTGCGCCAGAAACTCCGCCTGCGGCAGCTCGATGCGAAAGCCCGGGATGGACTCCAGCTTATCCACCGTGCCGCCGGTGTGCCCCAGGCCCCGCCCGCTCATCTTGGCCACCGGCGCGCCGCAGGCCGCCACCAGCGGGGCCACAATCAGAGAGGTTTTGTCGCCCACGCCGCCGGTGCTGTGCTTGTCCACCTTCACGCCGGGAATGGACGAGAGGTCTATCATGTCCCCCGAGCGGGCCATGGCCAGGGTGAGGCGGGCGGTCTCCTCCGCGTCCATCCCCCGCAGGTAGATGGCCATCAGCAGGGCGCTAAGCTGGTAGTCCGGCACTTCGCCGCTCACACAGCCCTGCACAAAGCAGTCAATCTCCCCGGCATTCAGCCTGCCGCCGTCCCGTTTTTTCGCAATCACGTCATAAAAAAGCATTTTCCTCCCCCTTGCTGCCTGCGGCAGCCAGAAGCTGCCGGCCCGGTTTTTTTCCGTTTTTCGCCCAAGCTGCCGGCCCGGCTACTCCACCACATCCAGCCTAAGCTGGCTGGGCAGGCGGGGAAGCAGCTCCAGCGGAGACACCAGGTTGTCGTCGCGCACCACCCTGACCTCACCCTCCCGCAGGGCGGCCAGCAGGGCCTCATAGTCCTGCTGGGTGAAATGTTCAAAGCGGTGGTTTTCCATCGCCAGGCCCACCGCGCCCTCCTTCACCCCCAGCACCAGGCTTTGGCCGCCGGGGAACTGCCCGCTGTAATATTCCTCCAGCGTTTGCCCGGCGGCGGTGCCCAGGGCCTTCACCGCGCTGGTAAGCACGGTGGGCGATTCGTCCGCCTGGTCGCTGTCGGCCCCGATGGTCTTTCCCCCGGCGGCCTCGGCGGCGGCAAACACGCTGCGGTTCATGGCCCCGCCACAGGCAAAAATCACCTCGGTGCCGCCCGCATACCAGCTCTCGGCCAGCGCCCGGGCTGCCTCGTTTTCCACAAACTGCCCATTGTAGGCATAGTGCAGCTGCACGGCCTCATCCAGCTCTTTGGCGGCGGCGGCCGCGCCCTGCACAAAGCCAAAGCCATAGCCCGTTACCCCCGGCACCGGCGCGCCGCCCAAAAAGCCCAGCGAGCGGTAACCCTCGGCCACGGCGGCATAGCCCGCCAGATACCCGGCCTGCTCCTCAGAAAAGCGGATGGCCACCGTGTTCTCGGCGGGCCCGTCGGCGGGCAGGGCGTCCAGCAAAATAAAGCAGACCTCGGGGTAATCGACCTGGGCCTGCCCCACCGCAAAGTCAAAGGCCTGCCCGGGCAGCAGCACCACGTCGGCCCCGTTTTTCACACCCTTCTGAATGGCCGCCAGATAGGCCTTATCCTCCTGCCGGGCGGGCTGGTAATAGTTGCACAGCTTGCCGTTTACCCCGGCATACAGGCGAATTCCCTCCCAGGTGCTCTGGTTGAAGGAGCCGTCGTCCATGCCCGCAGCATCGGGTATCATCACAATTTGGGCCTGGGGCACGCCACAGGCGGCCAAGGGCAAGAGGCAAAGCACACTCAAAGCCAGGCCCAGCACACGCTTTTTCATCTAGTCCACATCCTGTTTTGGAAAAATTCCCTCTTCGGTCACCACCTGCCCCACCTTCACATCAAAGGGCTCTGTGGGCACCTTGTTGTACAGCAGCCGCCCACGGCAGAGGCAGAACACCGGGCAGTGCGTTTTGGCAAGAAAGCGGTCATAGTAGCCCGCGCCATGGCCCAGCCGCCCGCCCTGCCTGTCGGCCGCCACGCAGGGGGCAATCACCACATCCAGCTCTCCGGGGGCCACCACGGCGGCCTCCTTGCCGGGCTCCAGCAGGCCAAAGGGCGCGGGCAAAAGCTCTGAAAAGGAGGCGAGCGGGCAGGCGTCCATGATGCCCTGCCCCTGGCAGCGCGGCACCGCCACCCGCTTGCCCATGGCCAGCAGGGTTTCTATCAGGCGGCCCGTGGCGGGCTCTTTGCCCACGCTTACATAGCAAAACACCGTGTGGGCCGCGTGTATCTCAGGCTGGGCCAGCACCGTGTGGAAAATGGCGTCGTCGCTGGCTTCCAGGTAGGCCGCGTCCAGCTCTTGCAGCTTTAGGGCGGCCTCGTGGCGCAGGGCGGTTTTCTCTTCATGCAGGCTCATACAGAATCATCCTTTCCGTGGGCAAAGTGGGGGCTGCCGCTTCCAGTATACCATATTTCCGCTTTCCGGCCATGCCCGGCCCGGCCGGCTCACTCGGCGGACTTCAGGCTCTCTATCATGTCTATTTTTTTCAGGCGGCGCACCATCACCAAATCCACCAGGCCCATACACAGAAGGGTGAACAGCACCGAGAGCAAAAAGCTGGGCAGGGAGATTCTGTGCAGGAACATCACCTCGTCAATTTCGGCGGTTTTAATAACGAAGCTGTGCAATATAACACCCAGGCCCAGCCCGGCCACCGAGCCGATGAGGGTGAGGAAGAAGCTCTCGCGGAAGATGTAGGACCCCACCTCGCGCGGGTAGAAGCCCAGCACCTTCAGGGTGGCTATCTCCCGCGCGCGTTCATTTATGTTGATGTTGGTGAGGTTATACAGCACCACAAAGGCCAGCAGCCCGGCCGAGAGGATGACCACCCAAATCACCGAATCGAGGCTTTGCAGCATGTCGTTAAACTGGGCGCGCATCTCGGCCACATCCATGGCGCCGGCCACGTTGTCCAGGGCAATCAGCTCGGTCACAATCTCGCTGTCGCTGCGGGTTTCCCCCTCGGCAAAGCGCAGAAGCACCGTGTCATATTCGGGGGCCTTGCCCAGCAGGCTCTGGTAGGTGCCGGGGGCGATGTAGACATAGTTTTGGATATAGTTTTCCACCACCCCGGCCACGGCGGCCTGCACGACAGGCTCCCCGGCCAGCATCAGCTCAATGGTGTCGCCCGCCCTCACCCCCAGGTGCCCGGCCAGCTTCTCGGTTATCAGCACCCCGTCGCCCTGGGGAAAAGGCACCGGCCGGCCGCTGGCGCGGTCTTTAAAAACAATGAAGCTTTGCAGAAGGGCCGGGTCCTCGGCCACATAGAGGGAGGTGGTCATGCCGCCGTTGTCGCGGCCTTCAAAGCGCACGGTGAGGTTGTTTTGGGAGGCATAGAGGCTCTCGCCCAGGCCGGGCAGGGTCTCATTCAGCCCGGTGGCGGCAGAGGCCGTGCTGGGCTCCTCCAGGGAGGCGACGGCGTCGTAAAGGTTGATTTCCCCGAACTGCACCCCCACAATGCCGCTGATGGAATCCCGCAGGCCAAAACCCGTGAGAAGCAGGGCCGAGCAACCCGCCACGCCCACCACCGTCATGAGAAAGCGTTTTTTGTAGCGGAAGATGTTCCGGCTGGTCACCTTTTGGTTGAAGCTCATCCGCCGCCAGAGGGGGCGCAGGCGTTCCAGCAGGATGCGCTTGCCGGGGTCGGGCGCCTTGGGGCGCATCAGGGTGGCGGGCACGCTGCGCAGCTCGCCCATGCAGGCGGAAAGGGTGGCCAGCACGGTGCACAGCACGCTGGCCAGCACACTGAGCGGGGCATACACCGGATGCAGAAAGACCGTGAGGGGGGGCAGCACGTACAGAATGCTGTAGGCGTTCCAGATGGCCACCGGGAAGAGCCAGCTGCACAGCAGCACCCCGGTAACAGAGCCGGCCAGGCTGGCCAAAATGCCGTAGAACAGGTATTTAAAGGCAATGGCCCCCTTGGAGTAGCCCAGCGCCTTTAGGGTGCCAATCTGGGTGCGGTTCTCCTCCACCATGCGCGTCATGGTGGTGAGGCAGATGAGGGTGGCCACCAGAAAGAAGAACACCGGAAAGATGAGGGCGATGGAGTCGATGCGGTGGGTATCGGAGGCAAAGCCCGTGTAGCCGGGGTTCGCCTCCCGGTCAAAGACATACCACTCGGGCGGCTCCAAATCGGCCAGCTCCGCCCGCGCGTCCGCTATCTCGGCCTCACCGTCGGCCAGCTCCTGCTCGGCCTTTGCAAATTCCTCCTCGGCGGTGGCCTTGGCATCCTCATACTCGGCGCGGCCCTCGGCCAGCTGGGCGCGCGCGTCGGCCAGGGTGCCGCGGGCACCTTCCAGCTGGGCCGCGCCCTCCGCAATTTGCGCGCGGGCCGCATCCAGCTGGGCCAGCCCCCCCGCAAGCTGGGCTTCGCCGTCCGCCAGGGCCTGCCAGCCCGCGTCCAGCATCGCGCGGCTGGCGGCCAGCTGCTGGGCGCTCCCGTCCAGCTTGGTCTTGCTCTCGTTCAGGGCGGCCTCCCCGGCGGCCAGCTGGGCCGCGCCATCGTCCAGCACCGCTTTGCTGGCGTCCAGTTGGGTTTTGGCCGCGTCCAAAGGCAGCTTGGCGGCGTTCAGCCCGGCCTGCATGGCGTCCAGTGCGGGGCCCAGCGCCGCCGCCCCACCCGAGAGGGCCGTTATGGCTCCGGCGTAGTCTCCGCCCGCCAGAGCGGCCTCTGCCCCGCTGGCCGCAGCCGAGAGCCCGGCCGGCAGGGCGGGGTCCACCCCCGGCAGGGCGGCCAGCTGTTCGCTGAGGCCCTGCAGGCTGCCTGCTGCCCCGGTGGCAATGGCGGAAAACTGGGCCACAGCCTCGGCGTCTCCGGCCCCGGCGGCGGGCAGCAGGGCCCCCAGCTGTGCGGCGGCGCTCTCCACCCCGGCCTTGGCCCCGCGCAGGCCCTCCAGCAGGGCGGCCTGGCCCTCCCACTGGGCCTGGCCCTTCTGGTACTCGGCCAGCCCCGCGTCATATTGGTCTTTTCCGGCCTGCCACTCGGCCTTACGGGCCTGCCACTCGGCCAGCCCCTGCTCATACTGCGCCCGCCCCGCCTCATAGAGGGCTTGGCCCTCGCTGTACTGGGCCTCGGCCTGTTGCAGGGCGCTGCGGTTCTGCTCAATGGCGGCGCGGGCGGCGGCCATTTGGCCCTCTCCGCTGGTCAGCTCCGCCTCGCCCTCGGCCAGCTTTGCGGCGTTTTCGTCTATCTGGCGCTGGCCGTCGGCGGCCTCTGCCTCGCCGTCCCGTATCTCCTTCTCCGCGTCGGCCAGCTCTGTCTCGGCCTCGGCGCGCTTGTCCTCATACTCCTGCCGTCCCTTTGCCAGCTCGGCCTCGGCGTCGGCCAATTTCACCTCGGCCTCGTCCACAATAGCCTGGTAGCGGACTTCCGCGCGCTGGGCGCCAAAATCCTCCAGCGCGGCCACGCCGTCCTCCGCCAGGCCCGCATATTCGTCACTGAAACTGTCCAGGCCCTCGGCCTGTGCGTCGCGCAGGTAAACGTCGGTGTAGTAGTCGGCGCTGAAGGCCGCCTCTGGCAGGAAATAGAACTGGGAGATGCGCCCGTTGCCCACATTGGTGTTGCCTCGGCTGTGCGAGATATAGGCCGGGGAGGAGGCCAGCCCCACCACGGTGAATTCGTCCTGGTTCAGCAAATCCAGGGTGCTCTCGCTGTTGCTTTCCGAAAGCCGGATGACATCCCCTATGGCGGAGCTGCCGTCACTGTCGGCCAGGCATTCGTTCTCTGCTTCGGGCAGCCGCCCCGCAAGAAGGATGGGGCGGTTCAGCACGTCTTCCCCCTCGCCCAGGGGCAGGGCCTGCAGCCGCACCGCCGTGGGGCCGGCGGGGCTGTCCACCAGGGCGTCCACGCCATAGCTTGCCATCACGGCGGAATAGGCCCCGCTGGCGCGCAGGGCCTCTATGTCCTCCTCGGTAAAGCCCATGGTGGACAGCAGGCGGTAGTCGGCCAGGTGCTGCCGGGCATAGAACAGGTCTGCGGTATGGGCCATGTCCGGCCCGGTGGATTTGAGACCCACGAAGAAGCCCGCACCCAGGGCCGTAATTGCAAAGATGGCAATGAAGCGGCTGAGGGTGGAGCGGACTTCCCGCAGTAGGTTTTTTCGCATCGATGAAGGGTTCATAGT
>CAYRFC010000056.1:0-7207 GCA_964423365.1 uncultured Oscillospiraceae bacterium | reverse complement strand
TTGCCATTTGTCTATTTGCGCAGGTGGCGTTCGTGCTTCAAAAGCCCGGTGGCCTTGCTTATTTCCAGCACCGGCAGCGGGATGAGCGCAAGCCCCAGGGCGATGAGGTAGAGCACCGGGGACATCTGCACCAGCCCAAAGGCCAGGGCCAGCGGCGGCACAAAGATGACCAGCGCCATGAGCACCAGGCTGACCAGGGCCGCCTGGTTTAAGTATTTGTTGGTGAAAAAGCCAATTTTGAACAGGCTGTGGCGGCTGCGCATGTTGAAGGAGTGGAACACCTGCGAAAGGGCCAGCACCATGAAGGCCATGGTGCGCCCCTCGGCCATGCTTTGCCCGGCGGGGGCAAAGAAGTAGCCAATGGCGAAGGCCGAGAGGGTGAGGGCGGCGAACATGGCCCCCTGCAGCAGCACCTGTGCGCCCATGTGGTGGGCAAAGATGCTCTCGTCTCTTGGGCGGGGCTTCATCTCCATCACGTCGTCCTCCACCGGCTCGCGCCCCAGCGCAATGGCGGGCAGGCCGTCGGTGACGAGGTTTATCCAGAGCAGCTGCATGCTGAGCAGCGGGCTCTCCCGCCAAAGGAACATGGCCAGCAGCACGGTCAGCACCTCGCCGATGTTGGTGCCCAGCAGGAAGGCCACGGTTTTGCGGATGTTGTCGTAGATGCCCCGGCCCTCCTTCACCGCGTCCACAATGGTGGTGAAGTTGTCGTCGGTCAGGGTCATGTCGGCGGCGCCCTTGGCCACGTCTGTGCCGGTGATGCCCATGGCGCAGCCAATGTCGGCGGCCTTGAGGGCGGGCGCGTCGTTCACGCCGTCCCCGGTCATGGCCACCACCTCGCCCCGGCTCTGCCAGGCCTTCACAATGCGGATTTTATCCTCCGGCGACACCCGGGCGTACACCGAGATATCGCCCACCCGCTCGTCCAGCTCCTTCTCGCTCATCTTGGCAAGCTCGGCCCCGGTGACGCTCTGCTCCCCCTCATGCAGAATGCCCAAATCCTGCGCGATGGCCGAGGCCGTCACCACGTGGTCGCCGGTTATCATCACCGGGCGGATGCCCGCCGCGCGGCAGACCTTCACCGCCTCGCGCACCTCGGGGCGGGGCGGGTCTATCATGCCCACCAGGCCCAAAAAGTGCAGGTCCTTTTCCACCGTTTCGGGGCTTTGCGTCTCGGGCAGGGCGTCTATCTCCCGCCAGCCCACGGCCAGCACCCGCAGGGCCTTTTCACTCATCTCGTCGCAGAGGCGGCGGCCCTTTTCGGTGTCTCCCTGCACGCACAGCGGAGCCAGCGAATCAAACGCGCCCTTGGTAATCACCAGCTTTTTGCCGCCAAAGGTGCAGATGACGCTCATCAGCTTGCGGTCGGAATCAAAGGGCACCTCGCCCAGGCGGGGGTGCTCCTCGGCCAGCTTGTCCTTGGGCATGCCGTTTTGCTGGGCCGCCAGAATGATGGAGGTCTCGGTGGGGTCGCCCAGGTGGGTGACAGTGCCGTCCGCCTCCACGCTCACAGAGCCGTCGGTGCACAGGGTGGCATATTCCAAAAGCCGGCGCACCGCTTCGCCGTTCTCCTTGCCTATCTCCTCGTCGGCGTCCTGCTCAGCCTGCCAGGCCCGCACCAGGGTCATGCGGTTCTGGGTGAGGGTGCCGGTCTTGTCGCTGCATATCACCGAGGCCGAGCCCAGTGTCTCCACGGCGGGCAGGCGGCGGATGATGGCATTTTTCTTCACCATGCGCTGCACCCCAATGGCCAGCACGATGGTGACAATGGCGGGCAGCCCCTCGGGGATGGCCGAAACGGCCAGAGACACCGCCGTCATGAAGATGGTCATAATGGGCATGCCAAAGCCAAGGCCCAGCGCAAAGATGACCGCACAGATGCCGATGGCCATGAAGCCCAGCATCTTGGAGAGCTTGGCCAGCTTTAGCTGCAGCGGGGTGGTGTCTTTGGTCTCGGCGCTCAGCATCCCGGCAATACGGCCCATCTCGGTGCTCATGCCGGTGGCCGTCACCACATAGCGCCCCCGGCCATAGGCCACCGAGCAGCCGGAATACACCATATTGAAGCGGTCGCCCAGGGGGGCGTCTGCGGCCACCTCGGCATTCGCGTTCTTCTCGCTGGGCACGCTCTCCCCGGTCAGGGCGCTCTCCTCACATTTCAGGCTGGCGCTCTCCAGCAGGCGGCCGTCGGCGGGTAGGAAGTCCCCCGCCTCCACCAGCACCACATCCCCCGGCACCACCAGGGCCGAGTCGATGACCTGCTCGCCGCCGCCGCGCAGCACCCGCGCATGGGGGGCGCTCATCTCTTTCAGGGCCTCCAGCGCCTTTTCGGCGCGGCTCTCCTGGCTCACCCCCATGATGGCGTTTGCCACCACGATGAGCAAAATGAGCAGCGGCTCGAAGAACTCCTTGCTGTCGTGGCCGTTCAGGGCCACCACAAAGCTCACCACCGCGGTCCCCAGCAATATCAGAATCATGGGGTCCTTAAACTGGTCTAAAAAGCGGGCCAAGAGCCCCTTCTTTTTGGCAGCGGCAAGCTGGTTTCTGCCATACCTTTCCAGCCGTTTTTCGGCCTCTGCGGCAGAGAGGCCGCTCGCCGGGTCACTCCCCAGCTCTTTCAGTAGTTCGGCGGTGGGCAGGCGGTGTGCATCCATGGACGGAACTCCTCATCTTTCTATATTGGCTTGTCCTATGCTCCCTATCATACCATATCCGCCGCCGCCTGTCTGTCACAATATTGAAGCAGATGCCCGCAGGGCAGCCGCAGGCTCTGCTCCGCCAGGGTGTAAATCATGCGGCGGCTGGGCAGGCGCTGGCCCGCCAGGGTGCGCAGGCCATACAGCAGCACCAGGGCGCTCTCCTCGGGGTAGGCAGCGGGCAGCTGGCCCTCGGCGGCCCCCTGGCGCACCAGCCGCAGCAGCTTTTCCGTCAGAATGGCACTGCCGCGCGCAGCCGGGCTGTCGTTGTCGTCTCCGCCCAGGCGCAAGGCCGCCAGGTTGGTCTCGTTATCGGCCAAAAACTGGTCAATCAGGTTCAGATACAGGTCGATAATGCGGGCCAGCTTTTGGCAAAAGCTGGCCTGCTTGTCGGCCAGCACGGCGCTGGACTGTATCTCCATCTCGGCATCCACCTGGTGAATAACCTCGCTCACAATTTCGGCTTTTGAGTTAAAATAATAGTAAAATACGCCCTGGGCCACCCCCACGTATTTCACAATGTCTGAAACGCGGGTTTTCTGCACCCCACGCTCGTCGAACAGGCGGCGTGCGGCAGCAATCAGCTCGGTTCTGCGTTCCTCGGGTGTTTTGGTAATGCGCATCGGCTTTCCCTCTCCACTATCGGTATTGTCGTCAATTTGTCAGCCGGAAATATAGGGCAGTTTACCACAAGGCCGGGGAGTTGTCAATCCAAAATAAACCACAATAAGCTCGAACATACGGACAATATTTGCCCACCCTCCCCGCCAAAGTGCCGAAAAAACCGCATCTTCGGCCCGCCTGCTTAAAAAAGTGATTGCGCTGGCCCCCTCTTTCCTTTATAATCGTATAAAGTTGCAGGGTGGTAATGGAAAAAACGGCGTTGCCGCAAGAGGCCGGTGAAGAGCCGGGCGCGGGGGTTTGCCACCTGGAAGATGGGAGAGGGAGAGCTTTATGGGCGATTTGCCGCAAATCTTCGCAGAAGGTTCCAAGGTTGTCATCAGCCCAGACGAAATGCGTGCCTGGGTGATGCTGGCCCCGCCCCCCAAAGGGGTGAAATATACGGCAGAGGCGATGCGGGAATGGCTGCCCCAGCATGGCGTGGTGCACGGCGTGCAGGACAGCATGGTGCAAAACGCGCTGGACAGCGGGAAAACCTTTGAGCTGCTGGAGGTGGCCCGCGGCGACGAGCCGCAGGACCCCGAGGGGGGCAGCTACACCATGCGGGTGGAGGTGAAGCCCTTCACCGGCCTGCGGGCCAACAGCGACGGCAGCCTGATTTATGACGACCTCAGCTTTTTGCAGGAGGTGGCCGAAGGGCAGGTGCTGGCCGACGTGGTGGCCGCCAAACCCGGCGTGCCGGGCCGGAGCGTAAAAGGCGAGCCCGTGGCCCCCAAGGAGCCGAAGGACGGCGCCGTGCTGAAGGGCAGCGGCTTTGTGATGAGCCCGGACGGCAGCCAGTATCTTGCCCCGGCGCGCAGCCATTTGAATATGGTGAACAATGAGCTGGTGCTCACCCCGGTGCTGCATCTGGAAAGCCTTTCCGCAGAGGACGGCCCGCTGGGGTTTGAGGGCAATGTGGTCATCGAAGCCGATGTGCACGCGGGCAGTGTGATAGAGGCAAAGGGCAGCGTTTTTGTGGGCGGCCGCTGCGAGCACGCCGTCATCAAGGCCGGGCGGAACGTTCTGCTGGGCGGCGGCATGCGCTGCTCGGGCGAAATAGGCCAGGTGGAGGCCAAGGAGAACGTATGGGGCGCTGTGTTTGAATCGGTGAACATCAAGGCCGGGGGCGATGTGTGCGCCAACCACCTGCTGGGCTGCGACGTGAAGGCCGAGGGCCGGGCGCGTGTGGCCGGCGGGCGCGGCATGGTGGCCAACTCCTCGCTGTATGCCAAGGGCGGGCTGGTGTGCCAGCAGCTGGGCGACAACGCCGGCAGCACCGAGGTTTCGGTGGGCATGGGGCCCGAACTGATTGAGCGTTATGACGGGGTGCAGAAACGCCTGGTGAAGCTGACCCAGGACATTCAGAATTACCTGCAAAACATTGCCACCTATGAAAAGCTGAACCGCCAAAAGCCCGACAAGGGCAAAAACGCGCCGGAGTACCGCGAAATGGTGACCAAGAAGGACCAGGCCATGAGCGTACTCAACATTCTGGAGGGGGAGCGCGCCCGCCTGAAGCGCACCGTAGACAGCTTCAGCGCCGTCAATATTGTGGTGCGCGGCAAGGTGTTTCCCGGTGTGGTGGTGCGCATCGATACCCGTACCTACGAGGTAAACCGCCCGATGGAAAAGGTGAAATTCAAGCGGGACGGCGACCTGGTGGAGGCGGTGTCCTCGGCGCAGGAACGCTAAAAATGGCGGGCACAATGCCCGCCTCAAAGTGTCAAATAATATCAGCCGAAGAAAAAGGGATGCAGTGCAAGAAAGCAAGAAGCCGCGCAAGGGCGCATATCGGGTATATGCAACCGCCGCGCGGCTTTGCAGCTGACGCAGCAATGCGTTCTTTTTTCGACAGGCTGTGGCGGGTAGTATACCCGCCAGTTTTTTATACTATTGCAGGGTCATTCTGCGCCGGGCCAGGTAGCTGTCCAGAATGATGGTGGCGGCCACGGCGTCCACCAGGGCCTTGCGCTTTTTGCCATAGGCCCCGGCCTCGCCCAGCAGGCCCTCGGCGCTTTTGGTGGTGCTGCGCTCGTCCCAGTATTCCAGCGGCACCTCCAGCAGCTTTTCCAGAATGCCGCCCAGCTTCCGGGTTTTCTGGGCGCGGGGGCCCTCGCTGCCGTCCATGTTCACCGGCAGGCCCAGCACCACCATCTTCACCTCAAATTCCCGGCTGGCGTGGATAATCTGCTCGGCCACCTTGGCCATGCTTTTCTCCTCAATCACCCCCACCGGGCTGGAAAGCGTCTCGGTACGGTCGCACACGGCAAGCCCGGTGCGCGCGTCGCCGTAGTCTACGGCCATGATTTTCATAGGCTTTCACCCACCGGCTTCATGGTGGGGAACAGCAGCACGTCGCGGATGCTGGCCTGCCCGGTGAGCAGCATGACAAAGCGGTCTACCCCAATGCCGATGCCGCCGGTGGGGGGCATGCCATATTCCAGCGCGGTGAGGAAATCCTCATCCACGCCGCTGGCCTCCTCATCCCCGCGGTTTTTCAGCATCTCCTGGTACTCAAAGCGCTGCCGCTGGTCAATGGGGTCGTTCAGCTCCGAGAAGGCATTGGCATACTCCGCCCCCGCAATAAACAGCTCAAAGCGCTCGGTGTAGCCGGGGTTCTTCGGGTCCTTTTTCGAGAGGGGTGAAATCTCCACCGGGTGCCCGGTGAGGAAGGTGGGCTGAATGAGGTCGGCCTCGCAGTATTCCTCAAAAAACAGGTTCAGCAGCTCGCCCTTGCTGTGCCAGTCCTCATACACAATACCGCGTGTTTTCGCCTCGGCCTTGGCTTCGTCCAGGCTCAGCCCATCCCAGGCAAGGCCGGTTTTTTGCTCCACGGCCTCCCGCATGCTCACCCGGCGGAAGGGGCTTTCCAGGTCAATCTCGGTGCCCTTGTAGGGAATTTGGGAGGCGTCGCCCAGCACCTTGCGGGCCACACTGCGCAGCAGGTCCTCGCACAAATCCATCATGCCCTCATAGTCGGTGTAGGCCTGGTAAATCTCCATCATGGTAAACTCGGGGTTGTGGCTGTGGTCCATGCCCTCATTGCGGAAGTTCCGCCCCAGCTCATATACCCGGTCAATCCCGCCCACAATCAGGCGTTTCAGGTACAGCTCCAGCGCAATGCGCAGGTACATGTCAATATCCAGGGTGTTGTGGTGGGTGATGAAGGGCCGGGCCGAAGCGCCCCCCGCCTGCACCTGCAAAATGGGGGTTTCCACCTCCATGAAGCGGCGGTCGTCCAGATAGCGCCGTATCTCGCGGATAATCTGGCTGCGCAGCACAAAGGTGTCCTTCACCTCGGGGTTCACAATCAGGTCCAGGTACCGCTGGCGGTAACGCAGCTCCTGGTCGCGCAGGCCATGGAATTTTTCGGGCAGGGGCAGCAGGCTTTTGCTCAGCAGCACTATTTCGCTGGCATGCACCGAGATTTCCCCCATTTTGGTGCGGAACAGCTTCCCCTTCACGCCCACAATGTCCCCGATATCGAACTTTTTGAACTCCTTATAGGCATCCTCGCCCACGTCGTCGCGCTTTATGTACATCTGGATGGTGCCGGTGGTGTCGCGCAGGTCGGCAAAGCTGGCCTTGCCCATCACACGCTTGCTCATCATCCGCCCGGCCATGGCCACGGCGGGGCCCAGCTCGCCCTCGGGCGGGTCTGTAAAGGCGGCCTTCACCTCGGCGGCAAAGCTGTCCTGCGGGAATTTTGTGTGCAGAAAGGGGTCCTTGCCGTCCTCTTGCAGAACACGCAGCTTTTCGCGCCGCACCGCCACAAGCTCGTTATAGTCCTTCTCCTCCGGCGCACCGCCGGGCTGGTTTTGCCTCTCTTCGCTCATCTTGCACTCCTC
>CAYRFC010000055.1:0-14497 GCA_964423365.1 uncultured Oscillospiraceae bacterium | reverse complement strand
GCGCCGGGTGTGCCAAACAAACCCACATCAACATTCTATGATGACGAAATGATCGTATCTAATTCAAAATTCTTGAATATGGACGGAGATATTGACTGGGAAAAATATGCGCCCAATAGCGGATATCTAGAAGGAACAAAAACCGGTGGATACACACTAAAACCCAATACCACCATTGACAGATATGGTAATAACTATGGGCGTTATACATCACAAGTTGGAACCACATATGAACAAAGATCATTGCCATATGTTGAAAATCCTAACGCATATCACCAATATCGTGTTGTTCAATCAATAGATAATGTGTCGACAGGCACAATTGCTCCCGGTTTTGAGCAAGTTGGTGGTGGGATACAATTCGAATTACCTAGTAGCATCAATCAACTGATTCGCGATGGCTTTTTGGAGGAAATTGTGAGATGAACAAAAATGAACTTCAGCACATACTAAATGAAAACAGTGTATCACCCGGGTTATATAATATTGATGGAAAAGGAGTTAGAGATCAAAAAATGTGCCTTTCCCAAAAAGAAAAAAAATGGCAAGTTTACTACACCGAGAAGGGTATGATTTTTGATTTGAAGGAATTTGATAGTGAGAATGATGCATGTCAAGAATTATTTGATAGACTAATGTGAATTGAGCCAGGGCTACACAGCGGCCACCTCGGCCCTTGGCAACGATATTGCAGTACACAGCATGCAAAGCGTACAGTTTACCTACATTGGGTCGTAGGTGTAGTCCAGCGGGCGGCTCAGCTGTTCGCTGCCGTCTGCTATACTGGATATCACGGTAAAGCGGCTGTCGCCCGCTGCACCCAGGTCTATGGTGATGCTGTCCTGCACCGTACGGGGGATTTTTATTCTGTCGGTATCTGAAATTTCGAAGCGATTGTACAGGTCAAAATGCAGTGTGTAAACCGTGTCGCTGTGTTTTTCCACGCCCAGCACGCGGTATTCCCCCACATATTCGCTGTAGGCAAAACCCAGCCCCACCCAGTAATAGCCATCATAGTTGTCAAAGGCCAAAACGGTCTCCTGGTTCTCATCCATCCATTGGCCCTCCAGGCTGTTGTAGAGGCCGGGCAGTTCTTCGGTGCCTATGGCAGGCTCTTCCCGGGGTGCTTCGCTGGAGGGCGCGCTGGAAAACGAAGAAACCTCGCTTGGCTTAGAGGAGACCTGCGCCAGAGAAGAGCTGGCGGGCAGGGAGCTGCTCGGCTGCTCCGAGGCGCCAAACAGCAAATCCATGACGTCAGGCGGCACGATATCCCGAAGGCAGCCCGTAAGCAGGCCGACGCAGGCCAGCGACGCCCCCACCAGGGCAAACAGTTTCTTTTTCATACCATTCTCCTCTCATCTGTGCGCTTTTGTTTTCGGCGGCTGCAATAAAAAGAGTATCCCTCTGTTACTTAAACGTATAAGTTTTGTATAGTATACTCCCATGGGCAAGCAGATGTCAATGGAGTTCTGCTTATGCAGGAATTTCTTTCTTTGCCGCTAGAGGGTGTTGCCACAAGTTAAGCGCAACATCCTTACGGTAAAATGATTTGCCCTCCTTCGTAGTCCATCTCGCGCTCAGTGCCGCCTTCGGCGGCCCGGCTCGAAACAGCGCTGCGGCGCTAGTCAATCGGGCGGACGGCAGGCCTGCCCGCCGCCCGAATTTGTGAGCCGGGCACAAGACAAAAACCACTGGGCTTCCCGGGCAGCCCAGTGGTTTTGTTTGCGGTAGTGTGGCCGTATATCTGGCTTGCTATACCATTCCCGCCCACACCTGCCACCGTGTGAGCTCTACCAGTGCGCAGCCGCCCTGTGCCCGGCTCTGTGTCTTAGCCGTCCGCCCGCCCCATGTACTCATCCAGGCTGCCGCGCCGGTCTACAAAGCCGTCCGGGCCGAAGGAGAAGATGCGGTTGGCGATGGTTTGCACCAGCTGCAAATCGTGGGAGGAAAACAGCACAACGCCCTTAAAATCCGACAGGCCGGTGTTCAGCGCCGCAATGGATTCGAGGTCCAGGTGGTTGGTGGGCTGGTCCAGCAGCAGCACATTGGCGCTGGAAAGCATCATGCGGGAGAGCATCAGCCGCACCTTCTCCCCGCCGCTCAGCACCTTCACCTGCTTAAAGACGTCGTCGCCGGAAAAGAGCATCCGGCCCAGGAATTGCCGCAGGTAGCTCTCGAACTGGTCTGGGGAGTAGGGGGCCAGCCATTGCAGCAGGTTTTCCTCGCGGTTTTCAAAAAAGGCGGTGTTGTCTTTGGGGAAGTAGGCCTGCGAGGAGCTGACCCCCCATTTGAAGCTGCCCTCGTCGGGCTCCAGCTCGCCCATCAAGATTTTAAACAGGGTGGTAACGGCCAGCTCGTTGTCGCCAATCAGGGCCACCTTGTCCTCCCGGCCCAGGGTGAAGGAGATGTTGTCCAGCACCTTTTCGCCGCCAATGGACTTGGAGAGCCCCTCCACAAACAGCACGTCCTTGCCCAGCTCGCGCTCGGGGCTAAAGCCTATCCAGGGGTAGCGGCGGGAGGAGGCGGGCATCTCCTCAAAGGCCAGGTTTTCCAGCAGCTTTTTGCGGCTGGTGGCCTGCCGGGCCTTGGATTTGTTGGCCGAAAAGCGGGCGATGAAGTCTTGCAGCGCCTTGGCCTTTTCCTCCATCTTGCGGTTCTGCTCCCGCGCCAGCTGCTGCATCAGGCGGCTGGAATCGTACCAGAAATCATAGTTGCCCACATAGAGCTTGATTTTGGTGTAGTCGATGTCCACAATATGGGTGCAGACGGCGTTCAGGAAGTGCCGGTCATGCGAGACGATGATGACGGTGCCGAGGTAGTCCAGCAGAAAATCCTCCAGCCAGTTGATGGAGGTGTAGTCCAGATTGTTGGTGGGCTCGTCCAGCAGAATGACGTCCGGGTTGCCAAACAGCGCCTGGGCCAGCAGCACCTTCACCTTTTCGCGTCCGTTCAGCTCGGCCATGGTTTTGTAGTGCTGCTCCACCGGCAGGCCCAGCCCGCTCAGCATCCGGGAGGCATTGGCCTCGGCCTCCCAGCCGTCCAGCTCGGCAAATTCGGCCTCCAGCTCCCCGGCCAGCACGCCGTCCTCGTCGGAGAAATCGGGCTTTGCATACAGCTCGTCCTTCAGCTTCAGCACTTCGTAGAGGCGCTTGTTGCCCATGAAGACGGTCTCCAGCACGGGGTACTGGTCGTATTTGTTCTGGTCCTGCTCCAGCACCGACAGCCGGGTATTCGGCGCCACAATCACCTCGCCGGTGCTGGGCTCCAGCGCGCCGGAGAGAATGCGCAAAAAGGTGGATTTCCCCGCGCCGTTGGCCCCGATGATGCCGTAGCAGTTGCCCGGCGTAAACATCAGGTTGGTTTTGGTAAAAAGCGTGTCGGTGCCGTAGCTCAGGCTCACTTCACTCACTGTAATCATGTCTTACTTTTTCTCCATCCTATCGCTTTTGTGTTTTTTGCTTCTGCTTTTCTTTTTGCGTACCGAAAACCCGAACTGGCCTATTTTTTTGCCCAGCGCAAAATATTCGCCATGGGCGTAGCAGGCAAGGCCTGCCCCGGCCAGCCGCAGGCGGCCCGCCGCGTCCAGCAGGCTCTCGTCCACGTCCACCGCCAGAATGTCGGCCAGCAGCATATCGTGGCTGCCCAGCGGCAGCACCTGCTGAATGCGGCACTCGATGCTCAGCGGGCTTTCGGCAAGGGTGGGGGCCGCCACCACGCTGGCGGCCTCGGCGGTCAGGCGGCAGGTTTCAAACTTGTTTTCGTCCCGGCCGCTCACCACGCCGCAGCGGTCTATGGCGCGCACCAGGGCGCTGGTGGGCAGGTTGATGACGAACTCGCCGCTCTCTATGGCCATGCTGTGGGAAAGGCGGGTGGGGCGCAGCGAGACATAGGTTTTGGGGGGCTTCGTGCTCAGCATGCCGCACCAGGCCACGGTGCAGACGTTTGGATGCTCCAGGGTGCCGGTGGTGACCAGCACCGGGGGCACCGGCGCCAGCAGCGCCCCGCCCCTCCACTGTATTTTCGCCATGCTACGCTTCCCTTCCCGCGCCGCCGCGCACCGTTTTCCGCCTGGCACAAAGAGGCCACCCACACGCTGCAAACAAAGTGGGTGGCTTCATTTGATAAAGTGGCTACCGTAAAAACGCACATCGTCTTATCTGATATATACTTAAATCAGTTTACAATAGTCTGGTTTTTCTGTCAATCGTTCTTTGGCCCGGGTAGGGCGCCTGCCGGGGGATAGAGGGTGTTGGCATTGGGCGAAAAATAAATCTTTTTGCCAATTACGTTGAAAATGACTCGGATTTGTGTTATATTTTTGAAAATCTCACAGTGGGCAAAGAGCTGTGCGAAAGCCGCAGGCAGAAAGACACTTAGGAGGCAGGGGCGATATGGGACGGATATATTGGGGGAACAAAGCAAGGGGTTTTGGCATAAAAGCAGTGTCGGCTCTTTTAGCGGCCGGGCTGCTGGCCGCCTGCACCGGGCAGCGGCCCGTTTCCAGTACCTCCTCTGCCCAGAATGAGGAAGACAGCCTGCCTGTCTCAACAGTGCGGAATGATGCTTCGGGGCAGCCAACGGAAACAGCAGCCCTGGTCTATTATATTCCGCTGCCAGGAGAAGGTGGACAAGGGGTAGTGGTGAACGGGGAGGGGCGGGAGTTGCTGCGGGGCAAGAACCTCACTGTGCTGTATGATGTAGAGACAGGTTTGCCGCAGGCCATTGAGGAGCGGTTTCCTCTACACGAGGCAGTGGAGGGTGCCCGGACAGACCAGGTGCTGTATGAGGACTGTGAGGCGATGCTATATGGGCTGGATGGTGAGGTGCTTCAGCCACGCGGCCCCGGGGTGTATCGGCCCGGTATTGGGCGCTATGTGGTGCATGCCTCCCGCGAGGTGCCCTACTATGAGGTGGGCCCGGTGGAGACAGAAGCTGGGTTTCGTTCGGCGCTTATCAACATGGAAACGGGGGAAACTGTACTGGAAAACGCCTACCAGCTTTTCGTCTTGCAGGAGGGGAGCCTCGGGGTGATGGGCGGCAACCATCTTCTGCAAGGTGTGGTAGATATGTCTCTTAGGCCCCTGCATGGCTTCCCCATGGAACAGAACTATGCCTTTCTCTACCCTTGGGGAGAGGGCTACCTTGCCACGGTGGTGGACTGGGAGTTCCAAGATACAGGCTATGTGCTGGATGCCAATTTTCAGGTATTGGCCAGCTATCCCGGCACGCGCATGACGAAGGAGCTTGGACGAGGTGACGGGTGCATTACGCTGGATATTTGGGGCGGGGAGGGTATCCCCCAACAAGAACTGGTGGATGCCATTACAGGGGAACCGGTGCTGGACCTGGCAGCGCTGGGGCTGCGCCGTGTTCCCTATTACGACGGGGAGATTCTGGTGGGGGTAGAGAATGATGACTCTGGCCAGGCGTATGGTTTATATAGAGCAGATGGCAGTCTTATTGCTGGCCAATTCTATGATTTGCAGCCAAAAGGTTTTCTGTTTGCCCCACAGGCAGAGCAATTTTATGCCTGCAAGGACGATGCACAGCTACAGTTGTTAAACGGCCAAGGCGAGGTGCTGGCCCAAACAGCCTGCACGCCCGGCACTCTCTACCAGTTTGGGCCACAGGCTCAGTTCCCGGCGGCAAAAACTCTTGTGGCAGTGCAGCAGGAGGGCAAGGGCGTGGCTTTGTTCAGCGAAGACCTGCGTGAGTTGGTTCCTGCGGGAAAGTATGGGGAAATTTTCCCGCTTTCTCCAGTTGGCAGCAGCCTTCCCCGTTATCTGCAGGCTTTGTATGGGAGCCAGGCTGGTGGGCAACAAAGCGATATTCTGGACATGGAGGGTAAGCTGGTGGTGAGTGGGCTGGATGTGGTTTACCCGGGCTCTGGCGCGGGAGAGCGTTTTGTGGTGGAGAAAAACGGCGATGTGGGCCTGATAGATGAGGCAGGGAATTGGCTTTATAGAGTTCCTTAGAAAATTGTGTTACACACAAAAACTATGGTGTTTGGCCCAGGCGATATGATATAGTAATACCAGCTTTCCCTAGAGAACCATTGGGTTTTCTAGGGCAGTGGTAGCAAAAGATTACTGCCGCGCGTCTTACGCCAAAGTTCTGTTCAAAACGGCAGGGCTGTATGAACGAATTTTGGGATAAAACCCCAAAATGGATGAAACTCTGGCGGGCCATGCCATGGCCCACCACCGAAGGAGCTGCAGGATGAAGATTTACACCGATGTTTTACGGATAGACGGAACCCAGCCCAAGGGGGAGAACCCCCAGCCGCGTTTCCGCTGCAAAGAGCATGATATGGAGCTGTTTCATGACGGCAGCCTACGGGAGGAGGATTTGCCGCGCTATGGTGCAGAGTGCCGGGACCGGGTGCTGCCCTACCGCCTGCAAGACCGCTACACCCGTGCCGAGGAGCCGCTGGAAATTCCCGCCATTGTGATGGAAAACCAGCACCTGCGGGCCACCTTTCTGCCAGGCTATGGCGGCAAGCTGTGGAGCCTCTACTCGAAAGACCAGCGGCGGGAGCTGCTGTTTGTGAACCCGGTGTTCCGCCCGGCCAACCTGGCTGTGCGCAACGCCTGGGTGGCCGGGGGCATCGAGTGGAACCTCGGGCACATGGGGCACTCCGCCTTCACCTGCGCAGACATGTTCTGCACCCGGGTGGCCGCGCCGGAGGGCGGGGAGTTCCTGCGGATGTATGAGTATGAGGCGGCCCACGCCCAGCTTTTGCAGATGGACTTCCACCTGCCGGACGGCGCGCGCGAGCTGGGGCTGCATGTGCGCATCACCAATGCGCGGGAGGAGGAGGCCCTGCTCTACTGGTGGACCAACGCCGCCGTGCGGCTCACCCCGGGCACGCGGGTGTTTTCCGGCACCGGGGAGATTGTCTATCAGCTCACCCCAAACCCCGCCGACAATATCCCCGGCTTTGGGCGCTGCAAAATGCCCCGCCAGCCAAATTTAGACTGTGACGACATCAGCTACCCTTGGCGGATTCCCCACTCGGTGGAATACTTCTTCCAAAATGAGCGCAGCCAGCCAGCCCCCTGGGAGGTGAGCGCCGAGGCGGATGGCCAGGGTTTCTTTGAACGCTCTACCCAGCCGCTGTACGCCCGCAAGATGTTTTGCTGGGGCATGGGGCAGGGCGGGCGGCACTGGTGCGATTTCCTGGCCCGGGAGGGGCAGGGGGATTATATAGAGATTCAGGCCGGGCTGGCCCAGACCCAGAACCACACCGCCCTGCTGGGTGGCGGGGAAAACCTTTGCTTCACCCAGTTGTTTGGGGCCTTCACGGCCCCGGCCGAGGCCCGGGAGGCCGACTGGTACGCCGCAAAGGAGGCGGTGGAGCAGGCCGTGGAGGAGAGCCTGCCCACCAGCCGGGTGCAGGCCCTGCAGCAGAACTATGCCGCAATGGCGCTGCTGCCCTGCGGCGAAACGCTGCACAGCGGCAGCCTGTACGGCTGTTTGGAGAATGCCCGCCGCGCGCAGGCGGGCCAGCCGCCGCTGGCCGGGCACCTGCCCTTTGCCGCCGAGGGCCCGGACGCCGCGGCCTGGCAGGGGCTTTTGCAGGGGCGCCCCCTGCCAGACGGCCCCGCGCCGCTGGCCTTTGTGGTGGACCCACTGTGGGCGCCCTACCTGAAAACTGCGAAGGACCAGAGCCGGGAGAGTGCTTACCAATATGCGGTGCTGCTGGCCGAAAACGGACAGGAGGCCGAGGCGGAGCTTATTTTGGAGACCCTGGCCGAAGCGGGCCACGCCTTTGCAGCCCACGCGCGGGGCAGCCTGCTGCTGCGGGAGGGCAAGCCCACCGAGGCGGTGCCCTGGCTGTGCCGCGCTTGTGAGATGGCGGGTGAGGGGGCCGACCCGAGCTTTGCCGAGGGCTGGATGCAGGCCCTGCTGGGCGCGGGGGACTACGCCGCCGCCTATGCGGTGTTCCGCCGCCTGCCAGCGCCCGGCGACGCGGCCCGGCTGCCGGCCTGTGAGGCGGCCCTAAAGCTGGAGGACTGGGAATATTTGGAGGAGGCCTTTTCCGGCGAGTTTGCCCAGATACGCGAGGGGGCGCAGAAGCTGGGGGACTACTGGTTCGAGTACCAGGCGCGCCTAGCGGCCAAGGAGCAGGGCCGCGCCTTTGACGAGAGCCAGGTTGACCGCAGCCTGCCCCTGCCCCGCCACCTGGACTTCCGTATGTTTGAGTAGAGATTCCAGAGCGTGCGCAAGGGACGGCGTGTAGATGCGCACACCCCAGAGTGGGTCCCTCTGTATCAGAAAACAAATACGACAAAAAACGCCACGAACCGATTGGTTTCGTGGCGTTTTTGTGCTATGTGTAAGGGGTGGAGAGCGAGGCGGATTGCCTGCGCTATGCGGCTCTAGCTGTATCTTTCCACCACGGCGCTCATCTCGCCGAAGACGGCCTCCATGTCCTGCACCAGCTTGAACTGGGTGCGGGCGCGGTCCAGGTTTTGGCCGGGGCGGTGGATGCGGAAGTAGCTGTCGCCCTCCAGATAGTCGGTGAGGAAACGGATGCCGCATTCCAGTGTCATCAGCTTGGCCCCCCAGGGCAGATAGGCCTTCTCGGCGGGGGTGAGGGTGCCGGCGGCCCCCTCCAAAAAGCCGCGGGTGTATACATCAAAGAGGGACAAATCGAAGTTGACCAGCGAGAGGTCGCGCTCATCCTCGGCGGAATGGTTGGCCCCAAAGCGGATGGAATCTCCGAAGTCGTTCACCGAGAGGCCGGGCATCACGGTGTCCAGGTCGATAACACAGATGCCCTCCAGGGTGGTTTTGTCCATCAACACGTTGTTCAGCTTGGTATCGTTGTGGGTGACGCGCAGCGGCAGCTCTCCCTCCCGCAGGGCTTTCAGGCAGATGCTGCAGTCCTCCCGCCTCGCCAGCACAAACTCGGCCTCGGCCTGCACCTCTGCCGCACGGCCCAGTGCGTCGGCGGCCAGGGCCTTTTCAAAGCGGGCCAGCCGGTCCTCGGTGTCGTGGAACTTCACAATGGTCTCGTGCAGGCTGGCGGCAGGGTAGGCGGTGAGCATGTTCTGAAAACGGCCAAAGGCCTTGGCCGAGGCATAGAACAGCTCGGGTGTCTCGGCCTTTTGCAGGCAGAGGGTGCCCTCCACAAAGGGGTACACCCGCCAGGCGCCGCCGGTGCTGTCGGTCAAGTAGTTCTTTCCCTCCCGGGTGCGCAGCACCGTCATGGTCTCGCGGCTGGGGTCGCCCCCTCCGCGGCGCACCATCTCTTGCAGATAGTCTGTCACGCCGCAGATGTTTTCCATCAGCCCGGCGGGGTCTTTAAAGGCCACCGTGTTGATGCGCTGCAAAATGAAGCGGCGGCCCTCGCCGTCCGGCTGCTGGGTGTAGACGCAGAAGGTGTCGTTGATATGGCCCGCGCCATAGCGCAGCGCCCCCGCCACCTCGCCGCCAAAATCGAACCCGTCCAGTGCTTCGCTAAGTATTTTTTCCGCCTGTTCCATGTGTTAGCCCCCTTGCCGCGTGCGTGCGGCCTTTCTGTATTCCATCGGGCTTTGGTCCGTCAGCTTCCGGAAGCTCTGGGAAAAATAGCTGGGGGACGAAAAACCCAATATTTGCGAGATGTGCGTCAGGGAATGGTCGGTGTTTTCCAGCAGGTATTTGCCCTCCCGGATACGCCGTTCGATGAGATAGTTGATGGGTGTGATGCCGTATTCCTTGCGGAAGGCATGCACCAGATGGTATTTGTTCACATGGGCAATCTCCGCCAGGTCGTTCAGGGTCAGCGCCTCGTAGTAGCGCTCGTCTATGTGGCGGCGCACCGCCGCACACTCCTGGCTGCCGCGCTGCTTTGGCAAAACGCTGATGTCGATGGCGTGGTACCGCATGAGCTGGATGAACAGCACCTGCAGCAGGTGCTGGCAAACCAGCTCGTAGTGGCCCTCTTTGCGCTGTGCCTCACGCAGCATCAGCTCCAGAGAAAAGCGGATTTCCTCCTGGTTGTCCCGGCAGTTAATCACCCGGAAGGGCCCGCCCTCCTCGCCAAAGCGGAAGTCCAGTCCGTCCACCCCCAGCACAATGTACTCCAGCGGGTTTGAGCTATAGCTGGATTCGGTGTGCTTTACGTTGGCGTTCACAATCACCATGTCGTCGCCGCCCACCGCCCGGCGCTCGTTCTCAATCACAAATTCGCCAATGCCGCGCACGCAGTAAAAAAGCTCTGTGCAGGCATGGGTGTGTAGGGTGCTGTGCCAGTCGGTGTCGAAGCGGGAGGTGGTGACATAGAGAAGCTGGGAGGAGCCCAGGGCCTCCGGCTGTTTTTGCAGGTCGAAACGGTTGTTGCTCACCCGTGTAGCCCCCTTACCACCGGTGGCTGCGGTGCTGGCGCAGGTTTCCGGGTTATTTACACAAACTATGCTCTACACAATATTAATAAAGCATGATGCTTCTTGATTATACAGCTTTTCGGCAGGATTCTGCAAGGCTTGCGAAGGAAAAATGCTAAAATACACGGTAACGTTACAAAAAAACGCTTGCAGGCCAAATGAAAAAGAGATAGGATTTTTTCTGTTTATTGTGATGAAGCGATAAAAATGAGAAGCGAACCGCAGAAGTGCCGAAATTTCCCCTGTCTTTTTGTGTAAACTATGCATTAAAAATGACAAATTGATATCAGCTTAATAGCTAATATGCACAAAATAGCAATATGTATAAAATATACAGCAAGGAAGTGCCTTGTTTCCCGTTTCATTCCTTGTATACTGGTAGCATAAGAAGGCGCATGCAGGCTGGCGGGGTGAATGCTGGCCTGCCCTGTGCGGCGTTTGCCGGGGGGGCAAAACCAACCTGAGGGAAAAGCGTTTTCAGCCCTGGCTGCTCTGTACAGGCGGGCGGGGCGGGAAGCGAATCATCCATATTTCTATATTTTTAGAGGAGGTACGTTTATGAAAAAAGCTTTGAGTGTACTGCTGGCCCTGGCGCTTGTGGGCGTGATGGCCGCCTGTGGCGGCGGCGCTTCTTCGGCCGCCCCGGCCGGGTCTTCGGCCGCTCCGGCCGCGTCTTCCGGTGCGGCTTCTGCCCCTGCGGCCACCGCAGGCGAAATTGAAGAGGGGGCCGAGCTGGTGTACTGGCCCATGTGGGCAGAGACTGAGCCCCAGGGCATGGTGATTTCCGAGGCGATTCAAGCATTCAGCGATGAGACCGGCGTGAAGGTGGACGTGAACTGGGCCGGTGGCCGCGACACCCGCAAAACCCTCACCCCGGCGCTGGACGCTGGCGAGACCATCGACGTGTTCGACGAGGACATTGAGCGTGTGAACGTGACCTGGGGCGACTACCTTCTGGACATTGGCGGCATGTACGAGGCCTCTGCCCTGAACGGCGCGCAGAACCAGACCCTGATTGACCTGGCGAAGGACCTGGGCGGCGGCAGCCTGAAGAGCGTGCCCTACCAGCCCTCCACCTTCCTGATGATGTACAACAAGGATGCGTTTGACACCGCCGGCATCACGGCTGTTCCCACCAACTGGGAGGAGTTTCTGGCCGCCTGTGAAGCGCTGAAAACCGCCGGCATCATCCCCCTCACGGTGGACGACGCCTACATGGCCGCCTTCTTTGGCTACATGATGGACCGCGTGGCCGGGTTTGACACCGCCAAAGCCGTGGCCGCTGGCGACTTTACCAACGAAGCGGTGCTGAAAACCGCCGAGGCCATTCAGGAGCTGACCGACAAAGGCTACATCGACCCCCGCGCGGCCGGCAACGTGTGGCCCGCCGGCCAGAACAACATTGCCGACGGCACTGTGGCGATGTATCTGAACGGCACCTGGCTGCCCAACGAAATTAAGAAGGACACCCCCGAAGGCTTCCGCTGGGGCACCTTTGCCCTGCCGAACATCGCCGAGGGCGGCGACGGCGCGGAATCGAACCAGTATGGCGCGCAGAGCTTCGCCATCAACAAGGACACCCAGTACCCGAACGCCGCCTTTGCGCTGATTAGCTACCTGACCAGCGGCGAATGGGACCAGAAGCTGGCCGACCAGACCCTGGGCGTGCCCATGGCCAACGACGCCACCTGGCCCGAGGCCCTGACCGAGGCCAAAGCCGTGCTGGACAGCACCACAAACCGCCTTACCTGGGCTGTGGACATGGAGAACGATGCCAATGTGAACGCTACGATTAAAGAAAACCTGGCGAAGATGATTGGCGGAAACCTGGACGCCCAGGGCTTTGCCGATGCCTTTGCCAAAACGCAGAAAGCGGCGGCCTAGGCATTTTTGCACAACAAGCGATAAACCGCAAACGGGGCGGCGGCAGTGGGCTGCCGCCGCCCCGCTATGTATGGGGGCCGCGCTGCGCATGAGCGGCGGGCTCTCTCTACCAAGGGGTAAAAGAAAGGCATTATTTTCTGGGAGGGTGTGTGTATGAATCAAGCAGGAAAGCCCAAAGGCAGCCCGCTGCACAGGAACCGCACGGCCATGCTGGTTCTGTTTCTGACACCGGCGGTGCTGTTGTTTTTGATTGTATTTTTGTATCCGGTGGTTCGCACCGTGATTATGAGCTTCTTCAAGGTGCAGGGCGTAACCGACCCGATGTCCACCTGGACCTTCAATGGCATTGCCAACTACACCCGCTCCTTCACAGACCCCATGTTCCGCGCGGCGATGGGAAACCTGGGCAAGCTGTGGCTGGTGGGCGGCATTGGGGTGATGGTGCTGGCCCTGCTGTATGCCGTGATACTGACAAGCGGGGTGCGGGGAAAGAAATTTTTCCGCAGCATCATCTACCTGCCCAACCTGGTTTCGGCGGTGGCCATGGGCACCATGTGGCTGTATTTCGCCCTCAGCAAGGAGAGCTATGGCCTGCTGAACAGCATTCTGCGTGTGTTTGGCGCGGGCCCCGTGATGTGGACTGCGCCGGAGTATAAGTTCTGGGGCATGCTGGTGGCCTACTGCTTTGGCATGGTGGGCTACCATATGCTCATTTTTATGAGCGGTATAGACCGCATTGGTGAGGATTTTTACGAGGCCGCCACCATAGATGGGGCCAATGTCTTCCAAAAATTCTGGTTCATCACCCTGCCACTGCTGCGCGGGCCCATCCGCACCAACCTGGTGATGTGGACGGTGAGCAGCGTGGGCTTCTTCATCTGGGGCCAGGTGTTCGACCCTGTGAACCTCTCCTACCAGACGGTGATGCCGCTGAACTACATGTATGAGCTGGTATTCGGCGCCTCCAACGCCACCCAGGCCGTGCGGGAAAGCGGCATTGGCGCGGCCATTGGCGTGATGATGGCCATCATTGTGGTGGCGGTGTTCGCCATTACCAACCTCATCGTCAAGAATGACGATGTAGAACTGTAAAGGGGGCGGGGAATATGGCAAAATCGAAAATCAAAGAAGAATTTAAGCTGAAAAAGGAAGCCTCCCTGCTGCCGGGCTATCTGCTGTGCATCTTCTGGCTGGTGTTCACGGTGCTGCTGGTGGGCTGGGTGGTGCTGGCCTCGCTCTCCACCACCAGCGAAATCACCAGAGGCCAGCTCTTTGCCTTCGAGACCGGCTTCCATTTTGAAAACTATGTCAATGCCTGGAGCAGCCAAAAGGTCAACATCTTTTTCCTGAACTCCCTGCTCTACACCACCGTTTCCTGCGCGCTGATTGTGGTGGTGGCCGCGCCCGCCGCCTATGCGCTGTCCCGCTTCCGCTTCCGCGGCAACATGTTTTTGCAGAACATGATTGCTTCGGCGCTGGGCGTTCCGGTCATTCTCATTGTGATGCCGCTGTTCTCCATCATCACCATGCTGAAGCTGACCAACACCCGCGGGCTGATTATCTTCCTCTATATCGCCATGAATGTGCCCTTCACCATCTTCTTCCTGCTCTCCTTCTTCAAAAACCTGTCCTTCACCTTTGAGGAGGCGGCCTCCATAGATGGCTGCGGGCCAATAAAGACCTTCTGGCGCATCATGATGCCGCTGGCCCAGCCGGGCATTATCACGGTGACGGTGTTTAATTTCATCACCATCTGGAACGAGTTCTTCATGTCCATGCTGTTTGCCTCGAAGCAGAATGTGCGCCCCATTGCGGTGGGCTTGTACAACATGGTGAAGGGCATGCAGTATACAAACGACTACGGCGGGCTGTTTGCCGCGGTGCTGATTGTGTTTGCGCCCACCCTGGTGCTGTATATTTTCCTCAGCGACCGGATTATCGCCGGGGTAACAGGCGGTGCCATCAAGGGCTAAGTATTGTGTATTTTCCCATGGCAGGCATGCCAAATGCGGCCTGCCATTTTTGTACCCAAAATGCGGGAAAAGAGCCGTTTTGGGGCAAAAATCTGCCCTTGAGCAAATTAACTTAACATGAGATAGGCTGCACTTGGCGAAAACGGTGAATGGCTGTGTTGGTCTCGGGCCAAGAGCCGCCTATGGCGGTTGCCCTCGACAGGCTTCACTGCGGCTCGCACTCGTCACGCAATACACACAGTATTGCTCAATCCTCCGCCTTGCCCT
>CAYRFC010000054.1:0-14509 GCA_964423365.1 uncultured Oscillospiraceae bacterium | reverse complement strand
TGCCGGGTGCGGGGGAACAGGTCCACCGGCTGGGCTTTTTGCAGGGTATATCCATTGTCCGCCAAAAAGCGCAAATCCCGGGCCAGGGTGGCGGGGTTGCAGCTAATCATCACCACCCGCCGGGGGGCCATGTCCAGCAGGGGCTGCAGCGCGGCCTCGCCGCAGCCCTTGCGGGGCGGGTCCAGCAGGGCCACATCGGGGCAAAAGCCCTCTTTTGCCAGCGTTTGGGCCGCTTTTGCGGCGTCTTCACAAAGGAAGCGTGCGTGGGAAAGGCCCATCTGCGCCGCGCTGTGGCGGGCACTTTCCACCGCCTCGGGGAAGATTTCCACCCCCACCAGCTCCCGGCAGTCTGCCGACATGGAAAGCCCAATCACCCCGGTGCCGCAGTAGAGGTCCAGCAGGGTTTCGTGCTTTTGCAGGCCGGCCCATTCCCGTGCCAGTGTGAACAGCCGCTGGGCCGCCGGGTGGTTCACCTGAGAGAAGGAGCCGGGGCCAAGGCTTTGGGGCACCCCGCAAAGCTCATCCTGCAAAACGCCCTGCCCTGCCAGCGTTTCAAATTGCCCGCCAAATATCACGTTTGTATTTTGGGTGTTCTGGTTTTGCACCACCCCCGCAAGCCCTGGGCATTCCGCCATCATATCCTGGGCCAGGCGCCTGGAAAGCTGCGCGCCGTTCACCACCAGGCAAAGCAGCATTTCGCCCGTTTTTTGGCTGCTGCGCAGGCAGATGTGGCGCAGCTGCCCCTGGCCGGTCTGCTCATTATAGGCGCGCAGCCCCGCACGGGAGAGCAGCCGTGCCGCCGTATGGGCCGCTTGGTTCAGCTCTGCCGGCTGCAAAAGGCAGTCCTCGCAGGGAATCAGCCTGTGGCTGCGGGGGGCAAAAAAGCCCAGCAGCAGCTCTCCGCCCGGCCCTTCCGCCACCGGGTACTGCACCTTGTTGCGGTAGCGCTGGGGCAGGGGAGAGGGCAGTGGCTCTGCCACGGGCAGCGGCAGCCCGGCCAAACGGTGCAAAGCGTCCTGCACAAAGCCGTGCTTTGCCTGCAATTCGGCCTCATAGCTCATGTGCCAAAAGCAGCAGCCGCCGCACTGCCGGGCCACGGGACAGGCGCTTTCCCGCCGCCCCGGCCCGGCCTGCTGCACCGCCACCAGCCGCCCAAAGGCGTGGCTTTTCGCCAGCTTTACAATCTGTATCTCAGCCCTGTCTCCCGGGGCGGTGCCCGGCACAAAGACCACCATACCCTCGTGGCGGCCCAGGCCGTTGCCGTCGCTGGAAATGGCGTCTATGGAAAGGGAGATGGTCTGGTTTTTGATGAGCGGCATATCTTCCTCCGCAAAAATGATTTGCCACCATTATAGCAGATATTGTATACTGAACAAAAGAATACTTTTTTACGGCAAAAGTCAGTTCGCTTCCCAAATGGCCGAAAAACAGACCAAAACTGAAAAAAACTATTGCAAAGAACGGGGCCCTGTGCTATCATATTGAAGCGTTCTGTTCTGCTGGCACCACCAGCAGGGTTCAGGCAATGCATGAAACGGACAGTCCTCTGCCGGTTTCCGGGTATGAATGTCTACATTAAAAAATGGAGGATATCCAAACTATGGACGCTTTGAAGCTTATCAGCGAGCCTTCGCTGAAAAAGGAACTGCCTGTTTTTTCCGTCGGTGACACCGTACGTGTTTCGGTGCGCATCAAGGAGGGTGAGCGGGAGCGTATTCAGAACTTTGAAGGCACTGTGATTGCCAAAAACCACGGCGGCATTCAAGAAACCTTCACCGTGCGCCGTTCTTCCTACGGTGTGGGTGTGGAGCGCGTTTTCCCCATCCATTCCCCCTTTGTGGAGAATGTGGAGGTGGTGCGCAAGGGCAAGGTGCGCCGCGCCAAGCTCTACTATCTGCGGAACCGCACCGGCAAGGCCGCCAAGGTAAAGCAGAAAATCTAAATAGACGATTTCTGGGACTTCAATTGTCCCGCTTGTAAAAAGGGGCAATTGTATTGCCTCTTTTCTTTTTGTTGTAGGCGGTGTACATCTGGGAGGTGAACGGGAATGAACAGGCGGCGGCGCGAAAAAAATATTGTCATTCAGGAATGGCTGGACGCCCTGCTGCTGGCCTTGACCCTGGTGCTGCTGGTGCTGCTGCTGGTGGTGCGCACCGTGCGGGTGGACGGCATTTCCATGGAGCCCACCCTGCATGACGGCGACCAGATTATCGCACGCAGCGCCCTATACACCCCCCAGCGGGGCGATATTGTGGTGGTGGACAGCTACACCTCCTTTGGCAAGCCCATTGTAAAGCGGGTGATTGGCCTTGGGGGGGACACGGTGGACATTGATTTTGAGACGGGCGCGGTGCGTGTGAATGGCGAAGTGCTGGATGAGCCCTATATCTCGGCGCCCACCACCACCAGCTACGATGTGCTGTTCCCCGTGACGGTGCCCGAAGGCTACCTGTTTTTAATGGGGGACAACCGCCCCCGCTCGAACGACAGCCGCAGCACCGACATTGGCTTTGTGGACGAAAAGGACATTTTGGGGAAGGTGATTTTCCGCCTGCTCCCTCTCAGCGATATAGGGGGGTTCTGATGGCGGAAGACTACCTGAACCGCCGGAACATCCACTGGTTCCCCGGGCATATGACCAAAACCCTGCGCCGGATAGAGCAAAAGCAGGCCTTGGTGGATGCGGTGGTGCAGCTTTTGGACGCACGCATCCCCCACAGCAGCCTGAACCCGGACCTGCAGGCCGCCTATGCCCACAAGCCCCGGCTGTACCTGCTGAACAAAAGCGACCTGGCCGACGAGGCCGTGACCGCCCGCTGGCTGGCCTATTTCCGCGGGCAGGGCTTTGGCTGCGTGGCGCTGGACAGCCGCCGAAAGGGCGCGGCCCAGCAGGCCCGCAAAATAGTGGAGGAGGCCCTGGCCGAGCTGCTGCAAAAACGCAGCGAGCGGGGCATGGAGGGGGCCAAAACCCGCCTGATGGTGACCGGCATTCCAAACGTGGGAAAATCCACCTTCATCAACAACTGGGCCGGTGCTGTGCGGGTGAAGGCCGCCGACAAGCCCGGTGTGACACGGGGCGAGCAGTGGATTACCGCGGGGCGGTATGAGCTGCTGGACATGCCGGGCGTGCTGTGGAAAAAGTTTGAGGAGCCGGAAATTGCGGTGAACCTGGCCTGGATTGGCTCGATACCCGACCATCTGCTGAACTGCGAGGAGATTGCCGCCGGGCTTTTGCAGCAGGTGGCCCCACTTTTCCCCGAGAAGCTGGCCCAGCGCTTCAAGCTGGACGCTGCCGCCCTGCCCGAGGACGGCTTTGCCCTGCTGGAGCTGGTGGGGCGGAAACGCGGTATGCTGGTCTCGGGCGGCGAGGTGGACACCGAGCGCGCGGCCATTGCCGTGCTGGATGAATTCCGCGCCGGGAAGCTGGGTCGCCTCTCGCTGGAAGCGCCGCCGCTGGCATAAAAACGAGGGAGGGCGTATGCCGAACGCACTGTATGAATTCGACAGGGCCGAAGGGGCGGAGGAACTCTTGCTCTGCGGCATAGACGAGGCCGGGCGTGGGCCGCTCTGCGGCCCGGTGACGGTGGCCGCTGTGATTCTGGACAAAACAAGGCCCATAGAGGGGCTGAACGACTCGAAAAAGCTCAGCGAAAAAAAGCGGGACATTTTGTTTGAGGAAATTCTGCAAAAGGCCTGCTGCTTTGCGGTGGTGCATATAACGCCAGAGCAGATAGACGAGCTGAACATCCACCACGCCACTCTGCTGGGCATGAAGCAGGCCGCCGAACAATTGGCAGAAAAACCGGAGAAAATTCTGGTGGACGGCATTTTTGCGCCCGAAATCGACATCCCCTGCACCACCGTGGTGAAGGGGGACGGAAAATCCGCCAGCATCGCCGCGGCCTCCATTTTGGCCAAGGTCTCGCGCGACAGGCTGATGTGCAGGCTGGCCGAGGAATATCCGCAATACAGGCTGGAGCAGCACAAGGGCTACCCCACCAAGCTGCATTATGAACTGCTGGAACAGTATGGCGTGGCCCCCATCTACCGCCGCAGCTTCCTTACCAAAAGGGGGCTTGTGTGAACACCGGGCAGCGCGGGGAGGCCGAGGCGCAAAAATACTACTTAAATCAGGGATATTCCTTCTATGCGGCAAATGTACACTGCCGTTTTGGCGAAATAGATTTGATTTTCCGCAATGGCGAGGAATGGGTGTTTGTAGAGGTGAAAACCCGCGGCCGGGGTAGCCTGGCCCGCCCGGCGGCCTCGGTGGACGCCAAAAAGCAGGCCAAAATACGCGCGGCGGCCCTGCATTTTCTGGCCCAGAACAATCTGGGTGAGCCGCCCCTGCGCTTTGATGTGGCCGAGGTGTGGCTGGAGGGGGAAAAGCCGCCCACCGTGCACCGCATAGAAAATGCTTTTTAATAGTGGTTAAAATTATGGATAAATTCGGCGCACCGCCTTGGCAGAGGCTGGGCGGGGCGCCGCCTGGAGGAAGCAAGATGGAGTATATCAGCACGAGGGGGGCCGCCGGGCAGATGAGCGCGGCCCAAGCAATTTTGACGGGGCTTTCGCCCGATGGCGGCCTGTTTGTGCCCCGCAGCATCCCCAAAATAGACATAGAGGCCCTGGCCGGGCAGGACTATGGCACGGTGGCCGCCGCCGTTTTACAGGCATTTTTGCCGGATTATTCCCCGGAATTTTTCAAAACCGCCCTGCCCGCCAGCTACGGCGAGAATTTTGGCGGCAAGGCCGGGGAGCTGAAGCGGCTGGAAAAGGGCCTGTATTCGCTGGAATTGTGGCACGGCCCCACGGCCGCTTTTAAGGACTATGCCCTGCAGCTGATGCCCCGGCTTTTGGCCGAGGCGCGCCGGATGCTGGGGGAAACCGGCACCACCCTGATATTGGTGGCCACCTCCGGCGACACCGGCAAGGCTGCGCTGGACGGCTTCAAGGACCTGCCCGGCACCGCCATCATTGTGTTCTACCCTAGCGAAGGGGTGAGCGAGATTCAGCGCCTGCAGATGACCACCCAGGAGGGTGGCAACCTGGCGGTGTATGCCATTGAGGGGAACTTTGACGACGCCCAGCGCGGGGTGAAGCGCGCCTTTGGCGACGCTAAGCTGGCAGAGACCCTGGCCCAGCGCGGGGTGCGGTTTTCCAGCGCCAACTCCATCAACTGGGGGCGGCTGGTGCCGCAGGTGGTCTACTACGTCACCAGCTACCTGAAGGTGTGCCAAAGCGGCGATAGTAAGATGGGTGAGGAGCTGGACTTCTGTGTGCCCACCGGCAATTTTGGCGACATTATGGCCGGCTGGTATGCCAAGCAGATGGGGGTGCCTGTGGGGCGGCTCATCTGTGCCTCCAACCAAAACAACGTACTCACGGAATTCTTGGAGAGCGGCTGCTACAACGCGAAGCGCCCCTTCTACAAAACCAGCTCCCCCTCCATGGACATTCTGGTCTCCTCGAACCTGGAGAGGATGCTCTACCACGCCAGCGGAGACCCCGCCGCTGTGCAGGGCTGGATGCAGGAGCTGGCCCAGCAGGGCCAATATACCGTGGACAAAAACACCCTGGCCGCCATCACCGGCAGCTTTGGGGCGGGCTGCGCCGACGAGAACCAGGTGGGGGAGGAAATTCGCCGCCTGATGGACGAATACCACTACCTGTGCGACCCGCACACCGCCGTGGCCTTCCGCGTGCTGCGGCAGAGCGCCGGCAGCCGCCCCTCTGTGGTGCTCTCCACCGCCAGCCCCTTCAAATTCTGTGAAAAGGTCCTGCAGTCTTTGGGCCAGGCTGTTCCCGAAAACCCCTTCGAGGCCATCCGCCTGCTGGAAAAGACCTCCGGTGCGGCAGCCCCCCGTTCCCTCAGCGGGCTGGAGGGCAAAACCCCGCGCTTCTGCGAGACGGTGAGCCAGGACAGCCTGCTGGAAACCCCGCTGCGCATGTTCCCCGGCTAGCCCATGGCGCTGTTTACAATTGGCGACCCCCACCTGGCCCTGGGCTGCGACAAACCCATGGACATCTTCCGCGGCTGGGAGGGCTACCTGCCCAAGCTGGAAAACGCCTGGCGGGCCGCCGTGGCCCCCGAAGACACCGTGGTGCTGGCCGGAGATATAAGCTGGGCCATGAAGCTGGAGCACACCCGGGAGGATTTTGCCTTTTTGGAGGCGCTGCCCGGGCGGAAGCTGCTGCTGAAAGGCAACCACGACCTCTGGTGGAACACCGTTTCCAAGATGGAGGCCTTTTTGGCCGAAAACGGATTTTCCAGCCTGCATTTTTTGCACAACAATTTCTATATGGAAGAGGGCATGGCCATCTGTGGCAGCCGTGGCTGGATGGCCGAAAAGCCCGAGGGGCACGACGCCAAGATGATAGACCGGGAGGCCCTGCGGCTGCGCGCCTCACTGGAGGCGGCCCGCAAAGCCCAGCCCGGGGCCGAACGGCTGGTCTTCCTGCACTACCCGCCCTTTTACTCGGGCCAGGCGGCCCTGCCTCTGGCTAGGGTGATGCAGGAATATGGTGTGAAGCGGTGCTATTACGGCCACCTGCACAGCGCCTCGCGCCGCCACGCGGTGCAGGGCGAACAAGAGGGCATCTGCTACAGCCTGGTCAGCGCCGACCAGCTGCAATTCACGCCCCTGCCCATAGGCCCCAGCGCCCTGTAAACACGGCGGGCAAAACAGCGGGAAAAGGCGTAAAAAACTGTGGTAAAGCATGGGCTACTATGATATAATATTTCTAATTCGCATGGATGGAGGCAAATGATGAAACTCAACAAACACGAGAAAACCGGGAACACCAGCTATGAAATGGAGATGGTGATTAGCCCCGAGGAATTTAAAGAGGCTGTGAGCCGGGTGTACCGCAAGGACGCCAAGCGCTACAATGTGCCGGGCTTCCGCAAGGGGCGTGCCCCGCGCAACCTCATTGAAAAGATGTATGGGGAAGATGTGTTTTACTACGATGCGGTGAATGATTTGTTCCCCGCCGCCTACGAGGAGGCCATCAAGGAAACCGGCATTGAGCCGATAGACAGCCCGGAGGTGGACGCGGAGAGCATGAGCGTGGCCGAGGGCGCCGTGCTGAAGCTGAAGGTGACCATAAAGCCCGAGCTGGACGTGAAGCACTACGAGGGCCTGGAAGTGGAGCGCGTGCTGGCCGAGGTGGAAGACGAGCAGGTGGAGGCGGAAATTGCCCGGATGCAGGAGCGCAATGCCCGCATCATCACCGTGGAGGGCGCAGCCGAGGACGGCGACATCTGCACCATTGACTACGAGGGCAAGGTGGACGGCGTGCCCTTTGACGGCGGCAAGGACGAGGGCCACAAGCTGACCCTTGGCTCCCACCAGTTCATCCCCGGCTTTGAAGAGCAGGTGGTGGGCCATAAGGCGGGCGAAGAGTTTGACGTGGAAGTGACCTTCCCCGAGGAGTACCATGCCGAGGCGCTGGCAGGCAAGCCCGCCGTATTTACCGTGAAGGTGCAGGAGGTGCAGCGCAAAGAGCTGCCCGAGCTGGATGACGAATTCGCTAAGGATGTGAGCGAATTTGACAGCCTAAAAGAGCTGCGCGAGGATATCCACAAGAACATCAAGGAGCATCTGGAGGCCCAGGCCGACCAGGAGCTGGAAAACCGCCTTGGCGAAAAGCTGGTGGAAGGGCTGGAGGGCGAAGTGCCCGGCGTGATGATTGAGCGCCGCATTGACGAAATGGCGCAGGATTTCGCCTACCGTTTGCAGCAGCAGGGGCTGGATATGAAGAGCTATATCCAATACACCGGCGGCAGCATGGAGAAATTCCGCGACGGCTTCCGCCCGCAGGCCGAAACCATGGTGAAGATGCGCCTGGCGCTGGAGGCCGTGGCGCGCTACAAGGCGCTGGAAGTGAACCAGGAAGATTTGGATGCGGAAATCAAGAAAATTGCCGAAAAGTACGAGATGGATGACGAAACCGTGCGCAAGCTGATGCCCGAAGAGGAAATCAAGAAGGATTTGCTGGTGGGCAAGGCCATGGAGTTTGTGAAGAGCAAGGCCAAGATTGTGGAGAAAAAAGCGGAAAAAGTGGCTAAAAAGGCCGAAAAAGCCGCTGAAAAGGCCGTGGAAAAGGCTGAAAAAGTGGCAGAAAAGGCCGAGAAAAAGGTGGAGAAGGCCGTGAGTAAGGCCACCGGCAAGAAAAAGAAGGACGCCGAAGAGGCCGAGAAAAAGGAAGACGAAAAAGAGTAGTTTTCTCTATGCGACAGAGGGGAGCGGTACACAGGGTGTGCCGCTCACTATACATAAACAAAGCTGACAATAGGAGGCAAACTCTTGAGCAATCTAGTCCCTTATGTTGTGGAACAAACCGCGCGTGGAGAACGCAGCTACGATATCTTCTCCCGCCTTTTGAACGACCGCATCATCATGCTGAGTGACGAGGTGAACGACACCTCGGCCAGCCTGATTGTGGCCCAATTGCTGTATTTGGAGGGGCAGGACCCCGAAAAGGACATCAGCCTGTATATCAACAGCCCCGGCGGCGTCATCACCTCCGGCATGGCTATTTACGACACCATGCAGTATATCAAGTGCGATGTGTCCACCATCTGCATTGGCATGGCGGCCTCCATGGGGGCGTTTTTGCTCTCGGCGGGGGCCAAGGGCAAGCGCATGGCCCTGCCCAACAGCGAAATTATGATTCACCAGCCCTCGGGCGGGGCGCAGGGCACCACCTCGGATGTGAAAATTGCCATCGACCGGATGGTGCGGATGCGCAGCAAGCTGAACAAAATTTTGTCTGACGCCACCGGGCAGCCGCTGGAAGTGATTGAAAAGGACACCGAGCGTGACTATTTCATGACGGCGGATGAAGCGGTGGAATATGGCCTTATTGACAAGGTGATTGCCGGGCGCTAGGCGGGCAGCACAGAGGGTAGGCGGGGTATTGGCCAGACAGCTTTTCTGGCACACCCTGTCGCAGGCTGTATCATTATCAATATCTGTCCCATGACGAGGACTGGAACGTAGGGAGCATTATGGCAGCAAACGGTAAAAACGGAAGCAACAGCAAGGAAAAAAACCTGATTTGCAGCTTTTGCGGCAAAAGCCAGGACGATGTGGAACGGATGATTATCGGGCCGGGGGTCAACATCTGCAACGAGTGCATTGAGCTGTGCTACTCGCTGCTGGGCGGTGAAGATGAGCCGGATGTGGCGCCTAAGCGCCCGGCCGGCAGCCCGCCGCCCCCACCCAGCCGCCACGACATCAAAATCCTCACCCCCCAGGAAATCAAGGTGGGGCTGGACCAGTATGTCATTGGGCAGGATTTGGCCAAGACGGTGCTCTCGGTGGCGGTATACAACCACTATAAGCGCATTCTCACCCCCCATGTGGACGACGTGGAGCTGCAAAAGAGCAATGTGCTGCTGCTGGGGCCCTCCGGCGTGGGGAAAACTCTGCTGGCCCAAACCTTGGCGCAGATGCTGGGCGTGCCCTTCGCCATTGCCGACGCGACCACCCTCACCGAGGCGGGGTATGTGGGCGAGGACGTGGAAAATATTCTGCTTAAGCTCATCCAAGCGGCCGATTTTGACGTAGAGAAGGCCGAGCGCGGCATCATCTACATCGATGAGATTGACAAAATTACCCGCAAGAGCGAAAATCCCTCCATCACCCGCGATGTGGGCGGAGAAGGGGTGCAGCAGGCCCTTTTGAAGATTTTGGAGGGCACGGTGAGCAATGTGCCGCCCCAGGGGGGGAGAAAGCATCCCCAGCAGGAGTTTATTCAAATCAACACCAAAAACATCCTGTTTATCTGCGGTGGCGCCTTTGACGGCCTGGAAAAGCTGATAGAAAAACGCACCGATACCTCCTCCCTGGGCTTTGGCGCGAAGCTGAAGGAAGACCCGAAGGAAGCGAAGCAGAATCTGCTGGAACGGGTGGAACCGCACGATATCGTAAAATTTGGGCTGATTCCCGAATTGGTGGGCCGTATTCCGGTGATTACCGTGCTGGACCCGCTGGACGAAGAGGCTTTGGTGCGGGTGCTGAAGGAGCCAAAAAACAGCCTTGTGAAGCAGTACCGCCTGCTGTTTAAAATGGACAATGTGGAGCTGGACTTCACCGACGGCGCCCTGCACGCCGTGGCCAAAAAGGCCATTGAGCTGAAAAGCGGGGCGCGCGGCCTGCGCAGCATCATGGAAAAAACACTGATGAGCGTGATGTATGAGATTCCCAGCGACCCCACCATCATCAAAGTCACCATCAACGAAAAGGTGGTGGACAAGGGGCAAAAGCCCAAGCTGGAATATGGTGCGGTGCGAAAACGCTACAAAAACAACCCCGGCCCCACCGCGCTGAGCGGCTGAGAGCGGCTGGCACAAAACAAAAAAGCGGCAGCGGGCGGAAACTGGCCCCGCTGCCTGCTGTTTTTTACAGAGCCCGCCCCCTGCCCGCCACACAGGCATTTGCCTACAGACATGAAGTTTTTATGAACGGATGCAATTGTTCTTGATTTTGTCACAAATAGCCCGTATAATAAGAAAAGAACTTAGCAGACTGAATGCTTGATTGCTAATTCTATACTATTGGGTGCTGAATTCGCAATTCATCTGTATTGCGCGAAAAGACCCGGTATGTAAGCAAACGATAATCCCGCGGCGGAAGTAGGGCACACTTACGCCGAACAGGAGGAAATGTATGGCAGAAAAAGTGAAAGTGAAGCTGAAATCCGGCTCCGATGTGGTGCGCCTTCCGGCCATCGCCTTGCGTGGGCTGGTGGTTTTTCCCAGTAATATCATCCATTTTGAGGTGGGCCGCGCAAAAAGCATTGCGGCCATTGAATCGGCCATGACCAGCGGGAACAGCCTGTTTTTGGTGACCCAGAAGGACATGGACGTGGATTCCCCCACGGCGGCAGATTTGTTCAGCTATGGCGTGGTGGCCGAGGTGAAGCAGATTTTGCGCGTCTCGGAGGACCTGGTGAAGGTGATAGTGGAGGGGCGGTACCGCGCCAAGATGCTGGCTCTGGACACCGAGGGCGACTATCTGATGGCCAGCACCAAATCGGCCCCGGTGCGCCCGGTGCGCCAGGAGGACACGCCCCGCGCCGAGGCCCTGGTGCGCAGCATCAAGGAGGCCTTTGAGAGGTTTTATAGCCTGAACCCCCGCATTCCCAAGGATGTGATTTATAACATTGTCACGGGGGAATCGGCTCTGTTCCTCTCAGAATATGTACCGGCCAACCTGCTGTTTAAGTACACCGATAAGCAGGAGATATTGGGCACCACCGCCCTCTTATCCCGGCTGGAAAAAATTCTGGATTTGCTGAAAAAAGAAAATGAAATTCTGATGATTGAAAAGGACATCAACGAAAAGGTGTCTGAGCAGATGGACAAAAACCAGCGGGATTATTATCTGCGTGAACAGATGCGCGCCATAGCCGGGGAGCTGGACGAGAGCGAGGACACCCGCGCCGAGAGCGAAAAATACCGCGAGCGTATTGTGGCGCTGAAGCTGCCCGCCGAGGCTGAGGAAAAGCTGCTGAAGGAGACCGACCGCCTCTCCCGGATGCAGGGCAGCAGCCAGGAGGCCAGTGTTATTCGCACCTACCTGGACACCTGCCTGGATTTGCCCTGGAACGCCGAGACGGTGGACAACCTGGACATTGCCAACGCAGAGGCCCAGCTGGACAAGGACCATTATGGCCTGAAAAAGGTGAAGGAACGCATTTTAGAGCTGCTCTCTGTACGCAAGCTTACCCCCGATGTGAAGAGCCAAATCATCTGCCTGGTGGGCCCGCCCGGTGTGGGCAAAACCTCCATTGCCAATTCCATTGCCAGTGCACTGGGCCGCAAATATGCCCGGATGAGCCTGGGCGGCGTGCGAGACGAGGCCGAGATTCGGGGCCACCGCCGCACCTATATCGGCGCCATGCCCGGAAAGCTCATCAGTGCCATCAGCACCAGCAAGAGCCGCAACCCCTTGCTTTTGCTGGATGAAATTGACAAAATGGCAAGTGATTTCCGGGGCGACCCGGCGGCCGCCCTGCTGGAAGCGCTGGACCCCGAGCAAAACAAGGCATTTAAGGACCATTATCTGGATATCCCCTTCGATTTGAGCGATGTGTTGTTCATCACCACCGCCAACGATACCTCCACCATCCCGCGGCCGCTTTTGGACCGCATGGATTTGATTGAGCTGTCCAGCTATACACGTGTGGAGAAATTCAACATTGCCAAGCGGCACCTGCTGCCCAAACAGCTGGGCAAAAACGGCCTAAAGGGCAAGGTGAAAATAACCGATGCGGCGCTGTATGGCCTGATTGACGGCTATACCCAGGAGGCCGGGGTGCGCAGCCTGGAGCGCGCCATCACCGAGGTGCTGCGCAAGTGCGCCAAGGTGATTGCCGCAGGGGAGAAGGAGCGCCTGACGGTGGGCGTGCAGAACCTGGAAAAGCTGCTGGGGCCAAAACGCAACAAACCGTCTTATTTCAGCAAGGAAAACGACGTGGGCATTGCCAATGGCCTGGCCTGGACCAGCGTGGGCGGCGAGATTCTGCCCATTGAGGTGCAGATTGTGGAAAAGGGCACCGGCAAGCTGGAGCTGACCGGCTCTCTGGGGGATGTGATGAAGGAGAGCGCCCGGCTGGCCATCACCTACGCCAAGGCAAGTGCCGAGCAGTTCGGTTATGATGTCTCCATCTTTAAGGATGCCGATATCCACATTCATGCGCCCGAGGGCGCCATTCCCAAAGACGGCCCCTCGGCCGGCATCACCCTCACCACGGCGCTGATTTCGGTGCTGTCCGGCAGGCCGGTGCATTCCGATGTGGCCATGACCGGGGAGATTACCCTGCACGGCAACGTGCTGCCCATTGGCGGACTGAAGGAAAAAAGCATGGCCGCCTACCGCGAGGGCATGAAGACTGTGATTATTCCGAAGGACAACCTCTCCGATTTGTGGGATATTGACGATGAGGTGAAGGAGCATCTGCGCTTTGTGGCCGTGGCCGACCTGGACGAGGCCTTTGCGGTCTCGATGCTGCCGGGGCGCAAGCCCGGCAAGAAGGCGCCCCGCCTGCGCAAAAAGCCCGGAACAGCCGTGAGCAAAAAACGGGTGGTGCCGGAGCCGACGGCTAAACCCATCAGCCAGGAGCTGCCCCAGTGAGCGCGCTGGACATAAACCGGGCCAGCTTTAAGGCGGCCTATGGCACCAGTGCACAGTTACCCGCATCAGAACGGCCGGAAATTGTATTTTCCGGCCGTTCCAACGTGGGGAAATCCTCTCTCATCAACAAGCTGTGCAAGCGCAAGAGCCTGGCCAGAACCAGCGGTACGCCGGGAAAAACTGCCACCATCAATTTTTATGAGGCGGGCGGGGTGTATCTGGTGGACCTGCCGGGCTATGGCTATGCCAAAACCAGCCAGGGGGAGCGCCGCCGCTGGGATGAGCTCATCAACGGATATTTTGCGGCCCAGCGGCAGCTTTGCCTGCTGGTGCAGCTGCTGGACTGCCGCCACGCACCCTCGCAGGACGACCTGCGGATGCTGGATTACCTCAGTTTTCACGGCATCCCCTTTGTGGCGGCCCTTACCAAGGCAGACAAGCTGAAGCCCTCCCAGCATGGGCGGATTTTAGAGGAATTCACCGCCCATTTGCAGCCCTACGCCTGCCAGGAGCTTTTCCTCACCAGCGCAGAAAAGCGGCTGGGCATTGAGGCGCTGCTTGCGGGCATAGAGCAAAGGCTGGACAACTATGGGGAAGCGGAATAGCAGGGGAGGCAGGATGGGCTACGGAAACTTTGCCTATTATTATGACGCGCTGAATGGAGAAGCCGACTATGACCGCCTGTGCGAGCAATTGCATAGGCGCCTTTTGGCGCAGGGCATTCGGGAGGGGCTGGTGGCCGACCTGGGCTGTGGCACCGGGGAGCTGAGCCTGCGGCTGGCGGACCTTGGCTACGACCTGATTGCGGTGGATGGCTCTCCCGATATGCTTTCGGTGCTGCGCGAGAAAATGGCCGAGGAGGACAGGGAGGATATTCTGCTGCTCTGCCAGGAGCTGCAAGCCCTGGATTTGTATGGCACCATCCGTGCGGCGGTATGCACCTTCGACACCGTGAACCACCTGCCACCCGAGGATGTGCGGGCCCTGCTGCAGCGGGTTGCCCTGTTTTTGGAGCCGGGCGGGCTGTTTTTGTTCGACGCAAACACCCCGTACAAGCACGGTGTGGTGCTGGCCGAGAGAAAGTTCAAGATAGAGGGGGAGCAGGGCCTGTGCTGCCACTGGCAAAACCACACCCGGGCCGATGGAAAGGCCACCGAAATTGCGTTGACCATTGCCTGCAAGGACCGGGTTTTGGCCGAGGAACGCTTTTGGGAGTATGCCTACCCTATGGAATTTTGGGAGGCTGCTCTTGCGGAAAATGGTTTGAAATTGCTGGAAAAGCTGGACGGAGAGGAATTTTCCCCACTTTTCCCAGAGAGCCTGCGGTATTTTATGGTGGCGCAAAAAGAAACAGAAAAGCAGGG
>CAYRFC010000053.1:9777-14696 GCA_964423365.1 uncultured Oscillospiraceae bacterium | reverse complement strand
TTCTCATACTGGGCTGCCACATCGGCACGGGACAGGGCCTCGGTGCGGTACACCACCTGCTCCCCCTTGGCCTTCATCACCAGATACAGCGGCCCGCAGGCCACCTGCTTATGAAAGGCCCAGCCGTGCAGCTGCACAAAGCGCTCGTCCCAAATGGTGATAAAATCCAGCATGGCGTGGAAATCCAGGTCCTCGCTGTGGTCGTGCGCGGGCGGGGGGCTGTGCAGCTCGTTGGTGGCCGCCTGGTGGCTCTGCCGGGCCAGCAGCGCCCTTGAAAAAAACACAAAGGGATGCTCTATATCTGCCAAATCAAAGGGGTTTTGGTCTTTTAGGAAATAGCCCTTGCCGTCGGCGCCCACATAGATGGCGTAAGCGTCGTTCTGGGGCGCGGGCGGGGCCTCCCCCGCTTTCTTGCGCTCATAGCTCTCTCTGTCGTAGTCCAGAATATAGAGCAGGTTTTTGTAGCCCAGAGCGGTCAGCTCGTCCCGCAGGCTGTCCAGCTCCTCCAGGCTCAGCAGCTCCGCCTCGGCGCTGCTGTTGTCCTCTTTTGCGGCCAGCATCACGCTTTCCCCTTCAGCCAGAATCTGGGGGGTGTTCAGCACATGCGCATAGGGGCGCAGCTCCTCGTGGGCGCGCTTCACCAGCGATACAATCTCGCCATAGTTGCTTTTCAGCACCATGGTGTGCAGCTGCAGGCGGGTGCGGTTGGCGTTTCGGTCTATGGCGCTGCGCAGGCGGCCCAGGTTTTGCAGGCAGGCCGCCGCCTCAGAGCCGGTTATTTGCTTATACAGCTCCGGATGAAAGGACGGCAGCGAAACCTCCACATGGTGCAGGTGGCTCTGGGCCAGCGCTTCGATGTCCGCATCGCTGTATGCACCGTCCAGGTTGGTGGTGACGCAGGCCTTGTTCTTAAACTGGCGGGGAAACTGGGCCACCATCTCAAAAAAGTGTGGGTTTAGGCTGGGCTCATACTTGCAGGAGAGGAAAAACCGTTCATCCTCTGTATAGGGCAGAATTTGCAGCATTTTGTGGAAATTTTCCCGCGTCATGCAGTGCTCTTCACCCCAGGTGTTGTAGCAAAAACGGCAGCGGTGGTTGCAGTGGTTGGCCAAATCCAGAATCACCTGGTAATACAATCTGGTCTCCCGCCTGATTTCCATACTGCTTTCCCCCGTTCCTTCGCAAGGCCGCCCACCGCACCCTGTATTCTATTCTACCAGTATACCACAAAACACACCGGGGAAAAGCCCCGGATGCACACTCTTAGGCCGCACCCAGCCACACACCGTTGGCTGCAAAGTTCTGCCAGGCGCCATCCACCAGGGCCTGCCCGGTGGTCATGGCCCCGGAGGCCTGCAGGTAGTACCAGGCCGCACCATCCCACAGCCAGCCCGTCTGCATCTGGCCGCTGCCGCTCAGGTAATACCAGGTGCTGCCATCCCACAGCCAGCCCGTTTGCATCTGCCCGCTGCTGTTCATATAGTACCAGCTGCTGCCGTCCCACAGCCAGCCCGTCTGCATCTGGCCGCCGCCGCTCAGGTAGTACCAGGCTGCGCCGTCATGGTACCAGCCGGTGTGCATCGGGCCATTCCCGGCAAAATGGTACCAGTTGCTGCCGTCGTGCACCCAGCCTGTCTGCATCTGGCCGCCGGGGCCAAAATAGTACCAGGTGCTGCCGTCCCACAGCCAGCCCGTCTGCATCTGGCCGCCGCCTTGCAGGTAGTACCAGGCAGCACCGTCCCACAGCCAGCCGGTGTTCATATAGCCGCCGTTGTCAAAATGGTACCAAGAGCCGTCAATATACGCCCAGCCGTAGGCCCAGCTGCCGTTGTTGTACAGGTAGCACCAGCGGCCACCGTAGTCCTTCCAGCTTCCGGTGGGCACCGCCCCCTGCCACACCCCGTTCTGGGCAAACCTGTGCGCCGTTCCGCCAATGTTCAGCTGTCCTGTGGCCATTTGTCCATTGTCTTGCAGGTAAAACCAGTTGGCCCCATCCCACAGCCAGCCCGTCTGCATCTGGCCGCTGGTGCCGAAATAGTACCAGGCACCCTCGATGGACTGCCAGCCTGTGGCGGGCTGGCCGTTGCTTAAATAGTAGTACCGGCTGCCGTTTTGGTTTACCCAGCCGGTCTGCACACCGTCGCCTACACGAAGGGTATATTGCACGGTATAGCCCCTGGACGAGGTGCCGGTGACGGTGGCTGTGCCGTTCGCCACTGCGGTGGCCAGCCCGGTTTTGTGGTTTACCTGCACCACACCCGGGTTGCTGCTGGCCCACAAAAGCTGCTCGCCGCTGGTGGCGGGCTGGGTTTTCACCTGCAGCTGCAGGCTTTGCCCCGCTGCCAGGACCCGGCTGGCCGGCCCCTCCGGCGCCAGGCTGCTGGCCCCGCCGTAGCGGGCCAGGTTCAGCGCCAGCTGCACGGCGGCCTTGGCGTTCACACAGCCCCAGGCGGTCTGGTTGTCAAACCCGGGGGTGTAGGTATCGGTGGCAGTGACCTTCAAAATATGGTGCACCTGTGCCACCGTCAAATGGGGATTGGCATATTTCATCAGGGCCACCACCCCGCTCACCATAGGGGCCGCCATGGAGGTGCCGCTGAGATAGGCATAGTTGGGATCGCCCTGGTAGCCGATGGTACTGGCAATCTTGGTGCCCGGGGCCGAAATGGTTTTGTCCGCCCCATAGTTCGAGGAGGAGCTGCGCGGGTTTAGGCCGGGGTTTGTATAGTCCCCATCCATCAGGTTTATCACATCGACGCTCAGCCCAAAGCTGCCGGGGATGCCGGGCGCGTCGCTGCCATCGTTCCCCGCCGCCGTCACCACCACCACGTTGTTGTTCCAGGCGTTTTGCATGGCCGTTTTCAGTATCATATCCGTCTGGCTGGGGGTGGCCCCGGCCTTGCCAAGGCTCAGGTTAATCACGTCCGCCCCCTGGCTCACCGCATAGTTGATGGCGCGGGCCACATCGTCCGAGCGGGCGCTGTTCCAGCGTTTCCCCCCATAGCTGGGCAAAAAGGCGTTGTAGGCCGTGTAGCTTATATAGTTGTTCTGCATGCCGCTGGCCACACCGTAGGTGCCTATGCCGTTGTTGGCTGTGGCGCCGATGATGCCGGTGACGTGGGTGCCGTGCGAGCGGTCGCCCACCGCGCTCCCGTCATAGTCCGCCGGCATGCCGGCGGAGCTGGCCCCATTCGCAAAATTCATCAGGCCGGCGTGGTTGATGGTGCCGGTCAAATCGGGATGGAAGGCCTGTATGGCGGTGTCCACCACCGTCACATCCACCCGGTTGGCAGCAGGGTTCAGCCCGGCATTTTGCAGCAGCTCCCAGGCGCCTAGTGTGTCTATTTTGTCTGTGCCCCATTGCTCCCCTCTGTAGGTATCGTTGGGGGTGGGCACGGCTTCCACCGTGTAGAGGTACACCGGCTGGGCATACTGCACCAGCGGGTCCTCCTGCAGGGTTTCCACTGCCTGCTCCACCGTTTGGTTCAGAGGAATCTCCGCCACGGCCGAGACCTCGGGCTCCGGGGTGTCCACCGTGGCGGTGAGGTCGGCCTCATGCTGCTCTGTTACGGCCACGGCCTGCGCTTCACCCACGCCGGGCTCAAAAACAAGCAGCACCTCGCCGGGCACATAACCCAGCTCTGCGGCGGCGGCCCGCTCTGCGGCAGCGGCGGCGTAGGCGGCCAGAATGTCCGCAGCCCGGGTGTCCAGGGCCGCGGAAAAGGCGGCCAAGAGGTCGGCCAGGTCTTCCCCATAGTAGATGTCGAGTACGGCCTTCAGGCCGGTCTCAAACCAAGCCGCATCAGCCTGCGCATTCAGCAGGGCCGCCGTGGCCGCGGCGTCGCTGCGCGCCAGAGCTTGCAGCTCCAAAAGCCAGTCTTCGGGGGCCGGGGCCGCCACGGCGGACACCTCCGCCTCCTGGCGGTCCGGCGGCTCGGCACTGCTGCCCGGCTGGCTGGAGGCAGAGCTATCGCCGGGCAGGCCCGAAGACGCCGGTGGCGCCGAAGGCGGCACAGCATCGGACGATGCGGGCGGCGCGGCAGACGAGCTGGTGGAGGAGGGAGCCTCCGAGGGCTGTGACGAGACCGCCGAGGAGCCGCCTTCCCCGGGCGAAGGATCCGAGGATACATCCCCAGCCTCAGGCGCTGTGGAAGCGGGCTCCGAGATACCTGTGCCGGCACCCTCCCCCTGTGGCGGCAGACTGCCGCCCGCATAGGCAGGCCCCGCGCCCAGCGCCCCCACCAAGAGAAGCATTGCCAAAAAGGAAGCCAGTGTTTTTTGCCATTTCCGTTTCATGCGTGTCCTCCAAGACCAAAGCCGTTACCCCGGCGTCTGTAGTAGAAGCTGTCTTTCTTCAGTATACACTATTTTGGGAAACTTTTCATCTACAATCATGCTTTTTCCTTCACCACCACCCGCACCGTGCCGCCGGAGAACCGCCCCGGCACCCGCAGGAGATAGCATTCGTCGCTTATCACAGCGGCGGCCATCTCACTGGTGGCGCGGCGCTCCAGCTCTACGCTCAGGCCCCCGCCCTCATTCACAAGGGCCTGCACCTCATGCTGCACGCCGCTGTTGCCCGCCTGCAGAAACACCAGCACCAGGCTATTTTCTGTAAAGAATGCCTCGTCCAGCTCCCGGGTGGCCGCCAAAAAGGCGCTCTCCTCCCCCAGCAACGGGCCGTCCAGGCCGTAGATCTCTCGGTTTTCTTCATAAAAAGAGGCCAGCTCCGCCGGGCTGCCGAGGAGCACCGCATGGGGGTTGTCTGCCTGCTCTGGAAATGCGGCAATGCTGACCTGCTCTACTGTAAACGGCACGTCCTCTCCCCCCTTCTGTTTGGCTGGCACACTTGTCCCGCCGGATGCGCCACCCACGGGCGAAGCGCTGGTGCCCGGCGCGGCTTGCCCGCCGCAGCCCGC
>CAYRFC010000053.1:0-9677 GCA_964423365.1 uncultured Oscillospiraceae bacterium | reverse complement strand
CGCCACCCACGGGCGAAGCGCTGGTGCCCGGCGCGGCTTGCCCGCCGCAGCCCGCCAGGCAGAGGGCGGCCAGCACTAAAACAAACCATCTCTCTAAAGTATTTTTCATGGATTCAGCCTTTCGCCGGGGCCGCCTACTGGGGCTCCTCCGCCTCTTTTTCCGCAATGGCGATATGCTGCGCCATTTCGGCAATCTGGCGGCTCATGCGGGAGAGCTTGACGGTGTTGGAAAAAAGCTTGAGAGTGAGCACAAAAATCATCAACAGGAAAACAAGGTTCGAGGGGGACATAAACCCCAGCTTGTACGAAACCCACATGATGATATCCGGAAAGATGCCAATGAGCAGAAGCACCCCGGCAAAAATGCTCCAAAAGATGGCAAAATCGATTTGCAGACGGTTTTTTTGAATTTGACGCAGAAAATACACCAGTGTAAACAGTGCGCCCGCAAGCAGCAGCAAACGTAGTTCAAGCGGCATCTAGTTTTCCTCCTTTGGGGGGCAGGGTATCTCCGGCAGGCTGCCGCCGCGGAACCACTGCACCAGCATGATGGACACGCCCATTCGCAGCATATATTTTATGGAATTTAAAGAATTGAGGTAGCTCTCCCCCGCCAGCCGCTCATCCATCTCCACCTGAATCTCGGTGGCCCTGGCCCCCTTTTTCATCAGGTAGCTGATGGTGTCCGGCTCGGGGGTGTGGTTGATGCGGGTGGCAAACTCCTGTATGATGCGCAGGCTGTACATCCGCATACCGCTGGTGGGGTCGGTGAGCTTTTTCCCGGTGGTCAGCCGGATGGCAAGGCTGATGAGGCGGCTGCCCAGCATGCGGGGGGTGAAGGGCTTTTTCTTCGTTACATAGCGGCTGCCGCACACAATGTCGTAGCCCTCCTGCATTTTTGCCAGCATGGGCGCCAGATACTCCGCGCGGTGCTGGCCGTCGGCGTCGAACTGCACCACCGTCTCATAGCCTTGCCTGTAGGCATATTTCATGCCTGCGCCCACCGCATCGGCTAAGCCGAGGTTCACCGGCAGGCTGAGCAGCGGGTAGCCCTGGCGGCGGCAAATCTCGGGGGTTTCGTCCGAGCTACCGTCGTTCACCACCACAAAATCAAAGCCCGGGCAGGTGGTTTTCAGGTTTTCCACCACCCGCACCAGGTTTTCGCTCTCGTTGTAAGCGGGAATGATAATCAGCGGTTTCATGCATACGCCTCCCAAGGGAGATTTTCTAAGATATCATACAGCGCATCGAAGGTGAAGTGGGCCATGATATGCTGCTGCAGCCTTTGGGCGGAATGCTTGCGGTAGGCTTCCTCCGCAAGGGCCCTTTTCAGCGCCGCCGCCAGCGTGTCCGGGCGGTTGTCCTCCACCAAAAGCCCATATTCCGGCCCGGGAATCAGCTCCGCGGTGCCCCCCTGCCCTGTTGCCAGCACAAAGGCGCCACAGCCGCCGGCCTCCAGTATGGTAGACGGCATGCCCTCCAGCATGCCGGAGGGCATGCACACCACCTCTACCTCGGAAAACAGGGCAATCACCTCTTCAAAGGACAGGTTCCCCAAAAAATGCAGAAAGGGGCTGTTGGCCTGCTGAAGCTCCCCTTCCAGCTCCCCTTCCCCCGCCACCAGCAAATGCAGCGGCTTTTCGGCCTGGCTGTTGTACATCTGCACCGCCTGCCACAGCTCGCGTATGCCTTTGGGGGCAACCAGGCGCCCGGCATAGGCCACCGTGGGCTCCCCCTGCACCAGCCCGCACTCCGCAGGGAAATTCCGCCTCGGTGCGCGAAGTGCCAGCCGCAGGGCATCGGCGGAAAGGGCGTTTGGAATTCGCCCCAAAACGGTAATCCCGCGTGCCTCCAGCCAGCCGCTGGCACTTTGGGAAATGGCGTAGAAATGGGGGCAACGGCGGTGTACCATGCGCAGCAGAATGCTTGTATAGCATTTTAGGCCCCAGTCCACCACCGGGTTACCTGAAACGGTGTACGCGTGCCCATGCTCCAGAACAATGGCGGGGATATGATGCTTTTTGGCAAAGCTGGCCCCCGCCAGGCTGAGTACATAGAGGCGGGTCTGAATCACAATTCTATCAATACCCTGCCCTGCCAGACAGGCAAAAAGCTGCCTCGCCTCCCGGCCCGGCTTCAGCACCGGCAGCCTTCCCCCCGCCACGGCAAAGCTGGGCAGGCGGTACACCTCCACCCCGGCCTCGCTCCGCTCTTGGGCCTTGGTGCCTGGCTGGAGGCTGGTAACCACTATGGCCCGCCCGCCCTTTTGCATAATTTTTTCAGCCAGGCGGCGGGTGTGGTTTTCCACCCCTCCTAAGCGGGGCGGATATTGTGCGCTAAAAAAGCAATAGGTCATGGGCGTCCTTTCTAAAGAGAGCAAAACTTTCACACTCTGGTGGGCTGCCGGTTGTTCATGGCAGACAAAAGCAGGCTGATGATACCGTAAGCGTTGATGAGAACCATACCGTACAGCAGGGCCCGGTCATTGTTCCTTCTGCGCTGCAAGAAACCACGCATCAGCAAAGCCACAAGCGGGAATATGGCGATAAAATACCGGCCCTGCAGCCCCCGCACATAGTACGCGCCGATATAGGTCCACGGAAGTGCCACCGCAATCACCATTAGATAGACGGATGCGGCGGATATGCCAAACAGGCCCTTTTGCCATGCGGAAAAAGCCAGGGGGGACTCTCCTTTTACAGGCACGCCACTGATAAACACAAGCACCCATGCAGTAAAACACAGCCACGTAGGCAAAGAATTAAATTGATAATAGCCCATTCCAAGAATCATTTCTTCCAGTCTGCCAAAGGCAGAAAAGAAAACTAGACGAATCATCTCTAATGGCTGCTGGAATAGCGCGGCATAGGTATAGCCGCCCTCCGGGTCATCCCAAGGAGTTACCCCAACCATCGCGGGTATTGCGCCGGCGTAAAGTCCGGCTTGCATTCGGGCCACGTAGAATAGCACCACCACCCCCCCTGCCATAAGCAAAGCCCCAAAAACCAACTTTGCCCATGGGCGGGGCCACTTCTGCTTTGGGATAAGAAAAACGGTGAGAAGCACCGGAATGTATACATATTTTAGTGGAGCCAACAGCACCGCTATTACTGCCAAAAAAACGATATCGACGATTCTCATTCTCTCTTTATCGTAACTAATATGCAACACATAGCTGATAAAGAGAAAACTCAAGGCAAAAATTGAGGTATCGTAAGAAAAGGAACCTGCCACATGCAAAGCAAAGGGTATTATGCCCAACATGGTGAATAGCGGCTTAAAGGCAAGGGGGCATATATGAATGATAAAATAGGTGATTCCCACATAAACCACCAAAGCAAACAGGCGGCCTAGAATCAAGGTTGACACCTGCCCCCACCCCATAAGGCGAGCCAGGCTCACGCCCAGCATCTGAGGGTAATATTGGTATGGCTGGCCAAAAACACTTGCCTGCAGACTGTATGTTTCTTCAGGGTTCTTTTCTTTTTCAAACAAACCCTCATATGTATGATAAAGTTGCGCCCTGCCTGGGCTGGTGCGTACATAGCCACGCATATCATCTTCCGCTCTGTTTTCAAAAGACCCATTCTCCAGGGTTTCTCCATAGAGCAAGCGGCTGGAAAAATAAAAAGTAGCCGGAATATGTACATCGTCATCCAGCATAGAATAGGATGGATAAACAAAGATATACAAAACGCCAAGGCCTAAAGCGGCCACAAGAAAAATATTCTTCCATTTCCATTGAAATGAAACCGTGACATACCACAAAAACACGAGGAGAAGTACGAGGGGCAGCGCCACCCACCAATAATAAGAGGTTAAATACGTTGATTTTGCAAACAATTCCAGCCAGATACTGCCTTCTTGGGCTATGTTATTAATCACCGCACCCGCCAAACCATTTTCAGACGTCAGCCAAACGGAGATGGGCTTATTTTCCTTGCATGCAAGCAAGGCTTTTATTGTGTAGCTGCCTGCGGCCAATTCTTCTCCCTGTGTAAAAGGCACCTCAATCAGCGCATTGTCCTGTACCTTGGATAGCTCCTTGGAAAAGAGGGCTACCACCTCTTGTGTTTCTGTGTTGATTACAGAACCAGAAATAGAAAAACCTTCCACGTCTGCCTGATAGGTTCCAAGGTAGAACCCGAAGCCACTCCATGGCCCGGCCTCCACGGAAATATCTTGCTGTAATGCCTGTGTATTTTCCATGATGGCAGATGGAAAACCACCATTTTCTCCGTAGCTTTTATACACGTGCATCTTCTCTGTGGCCGGCAGCACTGCTATCAGATAAAGTAGCACTGCCACAAGCAAGCCGCCCACTAGTATACCAAGGGGAATCCATATGTTTTTCTTCCATTGAGGCATGTTGCTGCCCGGCTTACTCTCCTCTGAAAAGGAAAGCCCAGCGTAGTGGCCTACCTCCCCCCTTCGCATCATGCTTCCCCCTCCCCCGTCTATCCATTCACATATTTTACACGCTACTTCATAACAAAGCAAACAAAAGATACCAAGACACTTCAGTATAACATGTCTTCTTATTTATTGACAAGTTCTCCCCTCCTCTATGGCCGGCTTACCATTGACAAACACGCACTGTTCATATATTATTGAATCAATAATTCCGTGAACACATTCAGGAGGGCGCGCATGGACAACTATTCCGCCGTACTCATCATCCGGGAGCTGATTTCCCAGCCCGGGCTCTCGCAGCGCCTTCTTTCCCAGCGCAGCGGGCTCTCGCTGGGAAAGGTGAACAAAACCGTTCACCAGGTGCTGGAGGCCGGGCTCATCAGCCAAACCGCCGGAAAATATTTTGTAAACCTGGAGGGGGAACGTTTTTTGCAGCCCTACGCCGTGAAAAACGCCATCATTCAGGCGGCGGGCTTTGGCAGCCGCTGCGTGCCCCTCACCTATGAAACCCCCAAGGGACTTCTGCGTATCAACGGGCGGCCCATCATTGAATATCAAATTGAACAGCTGCTGGAGGTGGGCATCCGGGACATCACCCTGGTGGTGGGCTACATGAAGGAGCGCTTCGAGTATCTCATCGACCGCTACGGCGTGCAGCTGGTCTACAACCCGGAATATGCCACCCGGAACACCCTGGTCAGCATTCTGTGTGTGGAAGAAAAGCTGGGCGGCAGCTATATTTTGTGTGCCGACCACTACATGGAGAAAAATATTTTCCATGCCTACGAGCCGGACAGCTGGTACACCTGCCTCTACGCCGAGGGCAACACCGAGGAGTGGTGCGTCACCGAGAAAAACAAGGGGCGCATTCAGGCGCTTACCATAGGCGGGCACGATGAATGGGTGCTGGTGGGCCCGGCCTATTTCTCCCCCGCCTTCTCCGCCTCCCTGCGTCCCCTGCTGCACGAATACCGCGACAAGCCCGGCGCGGGCGATTTCTACTGGGAGGATGTGGTGAAGGAGCATCTGGACAGACTGCCCCTCTATATGAACTGCCAGAGCGCCCACGACGTGCACGAGTTTGAGAGCATGGAGGACCTGCGCCGCTACGACACCAGCTATCTGGACGACACAAACAACTACTGTATGCAGGTGATAGCCCGGGTGTTTTCTGTGCCGCAGAGTGAGGTAACCGATTTTTCGCCCCTCAAGGCCGGGGTGAGCAACAAATCCTTTGTTTTCACGGTGAAGGGCAGGCAGTACGTCTTCCGCCTGCCCGGCGAGGGCAGCGAAAAGCTGATTGACCGCCGGAGCGAAAAAGAGGCCCAGGAGACCGTGGCCCCTCTGGATATCACCGATGAGCTGGTGTATTTTGACGCAGAATCCGGCATCAAAATCTCGGTGTTCTACCCCGGCGCCCGGGTGGCGGAGGCCCTGTCTCTGGAGGACGCCAAACAGGCCATGGAAAAGCTGCATCTTTTGCACGACGCAAAGCTCGAGATCTCCTCCCCCGTCAGCGTGCAAAGCATGATAGAGCGCTATGAGACACTGGCCGGAGACTCCGTGCGCTTTGACCCTGAGGACTTCAAGGCCACCCAGGCCAAGATGCGGGAACTGCTTTGTGCCGAGGCCGCCACCGGCGCAGAGAAGGTGCTCTGCCATGGAGATTTCGCCAACACCAACGTGCTTTTCCTGCCGGGCGGGGAAATTCGTCTCATCGACTGGGAATATGCCCGCATGGGTGACCCCCTGATGGACGTGGCACTGTATGGCATCTACTCTTTTATGAACCGCCAGCAGATTGACGCCTGCCTGGCCTTCTATTGCCAGGGGCAGCCCACCCAGGCCGAGACCGCCCGCTGTTACCTCTACGCGGCCCTTTGCGGCTACATGTGGAGCATGTGGAGCCAGTACAAGCAGTGCTTGGGCGAGGAGTTTGGCGAATATCCCATGAAGATGTACCGCTACGCCAAGGAGTTTTATAGAGTTTTGAAGCAGGAGAAACGGCTTGCTCTATAAAAAACCGCCCAAAAAAGCTATAGCTGTACTGTAAGCAAAATATTTGCTATACTTATAGAAAACTATAGCAAATAACCTCAAGGGGCAAAGCACATGTCAAATTCTGTTCAGGCATTACCATGGAAGAGAAAGATACTTTGGTGGACACTTTTATGCGGTATGACCTACAGTGCCACCTTGGTCTTTTCTGCAGACCGAGCAGCTGAGATAGTCTACCTGCCTTCTATGCGTCTCGGTTTTTTTGAATCAAGCCTGCTCTTCGTTTTGCTTTTCTATACCTTCTCCCGCTTTCTTCGAAAGCAGGAAGTACGTGTTACCATTGGTTCAGCCTTGGGTGCATTTGTCTTCTCGGCCATCATGATATGTGGGTATAGCCTAAGTACCTACGAGAGCCTCTTTCCCCCGCAAAGCAGCCTGTTTTCTGCTTTTGTCTGGTGCTTATTCTTCTTTGGGTACTTCTCTCTTTTCTATACTTTGCTGCAATTTCTTTTGGCACATCTTATGCGCGGATATACTTTTATAGATACCGACAAGGAACTATTTTTGTTTCGCGCCACGTTTCCTTCCACCATGGCTCGAGTTGCCATTTTGTTTGGGATTTGGCTGGTCTATTTCATTATCAACTATCCTGGCATAGTAACAACTGATACCATGGATATGATTCTGCAGGGCCTGGGTATTATCCCCCTCAACAACCATCACCCGGCCTTTTTAGCACTGGTTATGGGGTCCATCATTCAACTGGGGCAAATGCTATTTGGCAGGTATTCTGCCGGCGTGGCCCTGTTTTCTATCTTTCAAATGCTGTGCATGGCCGGGGTATTTTCTTATGTAATAGGCTACCTGGCCAAAAAGAAAATCCGTGTTCTGTGGAGATGTCTGCTATTTGTTGGGTATGCACTGTTCCCCGTGTTTGCCATGTACAGCTTCAGCCTATGGAAAGATGTGTGGCTGGGCCTACTTTTCCTCCTCTACATATGCTTGCTTGTGGAGATAGGAACCAATATGGAGGTTTTCCACAAAAATAAACGGAATTATGTGTTTCTTTTTGTGGTCGTGGTGCTTCTTTGCTTTATGAAAAACACGGGGATTTATTTGTTTTTATTGTCTTTCCCCTTTGTTCTTTTTATTCAGCGGAAGTATTGGAAGCCTATTTTACTCAGCTTTCTCATTATCCTTGTAGGCTTTTGGGGCAGCCGTACGCTATTGTTTACTTCACTGTCTGTATCGGAGGGCGGCGTGCAGGAGATGCTGTCTATTCCTTTGCAGCAGCTTGCCCGCGTGGTACGGGAGGCCCCTGAGGTAATTTCTTCTCAAGAGGAAGCTACACTCAGGCGTGTGATGACCGACTATGATAGCGTGGGAGCCGACTATACCCCTAAAATTTCAGACCCCATAAAATTCTTCCACTTCGATGGTGACGAGTTTAAAAAAGACCCGGCAGCTTTTGGGGAGGTATGGTTCCAGCTGTTTTTAAAGCGTCCAGATATATATTTCACAGCAACAGCCCTCAACAGTTATGGGTACTTCTATCCCGATGTTTATTATTGGATTAACTCTGACACAATCTACTATGATAGTCTTGCGGTATATCAACAATTAGACAGCTATATTACCCCCATCGTAAATTCTGAATCGTTTGCTGAAACACCAAACACCACTTTTACTGGTTTACAAAAATCAATTATTCCTCTGAATGAAGGTCTTCGCCGGCAGCCCCTTTTCGGTATGTTTTACAGTATTGGCTGCTACACCTTCGCCCTAATTTTCACTTTGATTCTTACGCTATGCAAAAAAAACTATCGTTTCCTGCCCCCTATTATCGCCTCTTTTGTCGTTTTGCTCACCTGTGTTGCCTCACCCGTATATGCTGAATTCCGGTATGCCTTGCCCTATATTATGGCAACACCTATCCTTTTGATACTCATGGGTTCCAAAACAGCCGTTTGGTGTAGATCCGCCGCACCCAGCCTCTTATCTCCCCGAAAGGATGAAACCAATGACTAGTATTGCGGTTCTGATTCCGTGCTACAACGAAGCGAAGACCATTGAAAAAGTAATTCAAGACTATAGGGCCGCGCTTCCCGAAGCCACTATATATGTTTATGATAATAACAGCACCGATGATACCGCCCAGCTGGCAGCGGCAGCAGGAGCTGTGGTGAGAGCGGAATACCGCCAGGGCAAAGGAAATGTCATTCGCTCAATGTTCCGCGAGATTGAGGCCGACTGCTATTTGATGATAGATGGCGACGACACCTACCCCGCTGAGCATGCACGTGAAATGTGCGAGCTTGTAGTAAATAAAAAAGCCGATATGGTGATTGGCGACAGGCTTTCCTCCACCTATTTCACAGAAAATAAACGGCCTTTTCACAATATGGGAAACCGCATTGTCCGGGGGCTCATAAACTTTATCTTCCAAGCCAAGGTGCAAGACATTATGACGGGGTACCGGGCATTTAGCCACAGCTTTGTAAAAACATTTCCGGTGCTTTCTAAAGGGTTTGAAATAGAAACCGAAATGACCATTCATTCGCTGGATAAGAATTTTCTGTTGCAGGAAGTCCCTGTGTCATACCGAGATCGCCCTGCTGGCAGTGAATCCAAGCTGAATACCTACCGAGACGGATTCCGTGTACTAAAAACCATTGGGCGCCTATTTAAAGAATATAAACCGGCTGGCTTTTTTTCCCTTTTTGCCGCCTTGTTTTTTGCCGTATCTTTAGTTTTTGGCATCCCTGTTTTTGTGGAGTATTTTAGCACCGGTTTGGTTTTGCGTTTTCCCACCCTTATCTTTGCGGGCTTTATGCTTGTGGTCGCTCTGTTGCTGTTGATCTGCGGCCTCATTTTAGACGTGATAGTTAAAAAACACCGTCAATTATTCGAATTGTTTCTCCTGCAAAAAAAATAATGCAAACCCTTTCACGTTCAGTGTGGCAGATTTTCCAATGCTTGCTTCTACATATTTGCGTATCGGCAGCCATTCTGCCACCGTGCAGCCACTTTGGTTCGTACGCTTGCCCGCAACATAGACTCGTTTTTCAGCAAATCAACATGCTGCGGCACATAAATACAGGAAAAATCAGGCGCTGCATAACAGTTTCTAGCACAAGCTTACTGCGCAACCTTTTGAGAAACTGTAATGGTAGTTACTTCAAAGGGTGAATGCATACGGCCCCTCCTCATCCTGTGAGGAGGGGCCAATTTCTGTTTCGCCTTTGCCGCCAGCCCTACCCCTCCTC
>CAYRFC010000052.1:12557-14849 GCA_964423365.1 uncultured Oscillospiraceae bacterium | reverse complement strand
TTTTATAGCCTATGAGGCAAAAACCATCTAAACAGCGCCCAGCCAAACGCCGTTGGCGGCAAACTGGTGCACGGCGCCCTCCACGGTCTGCTGGCCGCTGGCCATCACGCCATTGGCATTCAGGTAAAACCAGCTCGCACCGTCATATAGCCAGCCGGTGTGCATGGCGCCGCTGCCGCCCATATAGTACCAGCTGCTGCCGTCCCATATCCAGCCACTGGCCATCTGCCCCCCGCCGTGCAGGTAGTACCAGCTTCCGTTGTACAGCCAGCCGGTTTGCATTTGGCCGCTCGCTTTCATATAATACCAGTTGCTGCCGTCCATCACCCATCCGCTTGCCATCTGGCCGTTGCCGCGCATGTAGTACCAGCTGCCATCGTATAGCCAGCCGGTGTGCATGGCGCCGCTGCCCGCCATATAGTACCAGCTGCTGCCGTCGTGCAGCCAGCCGGTTTGCATATAGCCGCCACCGTCAAAATAGTACCATTGCCCGTCTATGTAAGCCCAGCCGTAGGCCCAGCTCCCGTTGCGGAACAGATAGCACCAGCGGCCGCCATAGTCGTGCCATTGCCCGGTGGGCTGCGGCGGGGCAGCCTCGCTGGAGGACGCAGGGGGCGGTGTGCTGCTGGAGCTGGCCGGCGGCGTGCTGGAAATGGGCGGTGTGCTGCTGGAGCTGGGCGGTGTGCTGCTGGAGGGTGCGGGTGGGGGCAGCGGCACGGCCAGCTCGGCGCTGGTAACTTGGCCCGTGTAGTTGGCAGCGGACACCGAAACCGAAATTTTTTGCCCGCCATCGGCTGCCTGCAGGGTGTAGCGGCTGGCGGTTTGCCCCGCAATGGGGCTGCCGCCGCGCTTCCACTGGTACGAGAGGGCGCCCGGCCCCGGGCGGGTGAGGCCTGTGGTAACGGCCGTGAGGGTGCTGCCCACCTGTGTGGTGCCGTTTATAGAAACGCTGCCGGTAAGCGGGGTGGTGGCGGGGTACCGGTAGGTCACCGTCAATGGCACCGTGTAGCCATACAGCTTGGGGCTGGTGTAGTAGGTGTACCGGGTGCCATAGCTAAGGCTGGTGGCGTCGGTGGCCCAGCTGGGGCTTTGCTGCAAATTGGGGCGGATGCTTCCCCCGGAGCTTAAAGTATGGGTGAGGCTGATGGAGCTGGCCCTCACCTTGGCGGTCAGGTCGGCCAGGGTGGGGTTTGCCGGCAGCTCGTCGGGCGAGATGCCAATCTCCCCGGGGCTGGGCTGGGGCATGGCAGCCTCGTGTACCTCCAAAAGGCGCTTGTCTTCATAATACAGCAGGGAATTGGGCCCCATGGTGTAGGCGTTGCCCTCCACGGCTGTGCCCAGCGTTCCGGCCGTCAGCGAGGCGTCGCGCAGCACCAGGCTGCCCTGGTTGTTCACCACAGTGCCATCGCCGCTCATGTATAAATCGCCCAGATTGTTGGGGTCGTTCAAGTCGTGCGCCACATGGTTCATCAGTGTCAGCGTGGCGCCGGGCTTCACCTCCACAAGGGTATTCACATAGGGGGCCACCTTGTCCCGTATCGAATAACCCTGGAACTGGATATCCACCGCTCCGTTTGCCACAACCAGGGTGCTTTCCAGCTCCACATTTTGCAGCAGGCGCACAGGCTGGGTGGCGCTGTCCACCGCTTTCTGCAGGCTGGAGTAGGTTACGTTGCCCACCTGGGCCACCGGCACAAAACCGCTGTAGGCGCTGGCGGCCAGGGCCGGGTAGCGGTTTTTGCTGGGCACATGGTTTTGGGAGAACTTTTCGTACCCCGCGCCAAAGCCCCGGTATTCCGTGTTGGCGCCCACCAAAAAATACTGCATCAGGGCCTGGGGGCCGTTGTCGTTCCAGGTGCTGTCTATGGCATACCAGTTTCCGTCCTCCATCTGCACATAGTTCCAGGCATGGCCCTCATTGCTGGAGGCAGAATACCAGGCATCGCCCTCCACCACAAGGCAGGGAATGCCCGCTGCGTCGCACAGCACCTTCAAAGCGGCGGTATAGCCAAAACACACCGGGCCCGTGCTCGCATCGTTGTTGCTCAAAAGGCCGCTCACGGCCGACCATGCCTTGCGGTATTCCCGGTCTGCGTAGGCTTTGCTGTTGTATATGTTGTTGTTCACCAGCCAGTTGTTGAACATCCGCAGGGTTTGGTAGCGGTTGTCGGAGGCACTGGCGGCCAGAATCTCGGCCACCTTGGCGTCCAGTGCGGCTTTGGCGCTCTCCACCTCGGCCTGGTTGGCAAAGCCCTTCATCAGGTAGCTGGTGGCCCCACCCGAAAGGGTGAT
>CAYRFC010000052.1:7986-12457 GCA_964423365.1 uncultured Oscillospiraceae bacterium | reverse complement strand
TCGTAGAGCTGTTTTTGCACATCGGTTAACCGGTCATAGAAATACCCGGTGGTCACGCTGGCCCTTGGTGCCGCAGCGGCCAGGGGGGCGGGTGGCTGCGGGCAGGGGCCCTCGTGCCCCTCTTGCAGCGGGCAGCCCTCGGCCAAGGGGCAGCTTATTTGGGCGGCCGCCTCGGCAGCCGGGCGAAGGGATTCCTCGCCGGAGCCGGAATCATCGTCCGCTGCATCCTCGCCGGGCAGGGGGGAGGGCGCAGGGGGCTGGGGGAGAGACGAGGAGGGCGCGGTGCTGGAAACGGGCAAAGGGCCGGGCAGGTCTGCGGGGCCTGTGGCGTCTTCCGGCTGTGCCGCCTGCACGGGCAGGGCAAAGCCTAAAAAAAGTACAGTGGCCAGGCCAAGGGCCTGCCAGCGGAATTTCATCTGTTTCATCAAGTGCCTCCGTGTTGCCGCAAAAAGTGTTTTTTTGCCTTTCTAATGGCGGATTTTTGACTGTGCTTCACTCCGCCATTGTATATCATATTTTGGCCGCAAAGGGAAGGGCGAAACACAAAATCAGGTGCGAAAAAAGAGAATTGGGCCTTTTTGGCAAAATATTTTCCCCAAATGGGGAACCTAGGGCGGGGCTGCCGCGTTATATACACAGGAAGGGGCGAAAGGGGGCATGTGCTTGGAGGAAAAAGAACTGGTGCACCGCGCCATGCTGGGCAACGCCCCGGCCCTGGAGGCCCTGATTGCCCTCTATTACGATTCCATCCGTGCCTTTTGCATCCGCCGGGTGGGCTGCCCGGCCCTTGGGGCCGACCTCTGCCAGGATACCTTTCTGAAAATGGTGGAGCACCTGCCCGCCTACAAAGAGAACGGGCGGTTCAAGAGCTGGCTGTTCACCATTGCGGCCAACTGCTGCCGCGACGCCTTCCGCAAGAAAAAAATTCTGGTGCCGCTGGAGGACAGCCTGCCGGACGGCCGCGCCCCCTTTGAGGCAAGCGCCGACAATGCCCTGCTGCTGAAAAATGTGCTGGCTCTGCTGCCGGAAAACCAGCGCGAGGCCGTGGTGCTGCGCTACTACCACGGCTTTTCCCCCGGGGAGATTGCCCGCATCCAGCGGGTGCCGCCCGCCACCGCCAAAACCCGGCTGCACCGGGGCCTGAAAAAGATGCAGCAACTGCTGGGAGAGGAGATTAACCTTGAAAGCTGAAAAAAACATTTTATTCTCCGACTATACCCTGCCCCCGCCCCCCCCGGGCGAGCGGGCGGCCTGCACACAAAGGGTGCTGGCCGCGGCCCGCGGGGTGCCCCGGCAAACCAGCCTTCCGGGGCAGCTGCGCGCCCAGCTTGGTTATATGGGGCTTTGGTTTTGGCTGGGGCTGGGTGTTTTGCTGCTGGTGCTTCTGTATGCCATGCTGCAGCTGCGCGTGGGCGTGGGGCCGGGGGAAAGTGGCCTGCCGGAAACCCTGCTGCTGTTTTCCCTCACAGGCCCTGCCCTGGCCGCCCTGGCCGCGCCCGTGCTGGCCCGCAGCTACACCTGTGGCATGTGGGAGCTGGAGGAGGCCTGCTGCCACAACCTGCCGCGCCTGGTAAGCCTGCGGCTTAGCCTGTGTGCCCTGGCGGCCTTGCCGGTGCTGGCAGCCGCTGCCCTGGGGGGCTTTGGCATCACGGGGGCCATGCTGGGGCTGGTGTGCCTGCTGCTGCCCTTCCTGCTGGCAAACACCCTCTGCTACACCATTTTGGGAAGGCTGCGCGGCGTGGCGGGCAGCCTGTGCTGTGCCGGGGCCTGCATCATACTGGCGCTGCTGTTTCTCGCTCTTGGCGCCGGTGACGGAAAACGCCTGGCCTGGCTTTTGCATCTCTCGCCGCTGGCCTGCCTTGGCCTGCTGTGTGCGGGGTGTGTGGTTTTCTGCCTGGGGGCGCGGCGCTTTGCGCGCCGTGCCGCACAGTAAAGATGCGCGTGGGTTCTTTATTTTATACAGTATAGAAGGCAACAAGAGAGGATATGACGAGTATGCAAATGGACTTTGAACGGGTGACCAAGCACTTTGGCACAAAAACCGCCGTGGAGGATTTTACCGCCAGCCTGCCCACCGGGGTGCACGGGCTGCTGGGGCCAAACGGCGCGGGCAAAACCACCCTGATGCGCCTGATGGCCGGGGTGCTGCAGGCCAGCGGGGGGCAAATTCTGCTGGACGGCAGCCCCATTCTGGCGCTGGGCCAGGCCTACCGTGCGCGCCTGGGCTACCTGCCCCAGCAGTTTGGCTATTACCCCAGCTTCACCGCGCTGGATTTTTTGCTCTACATGGCCTCTGTGAAGGGGCTGCCCGGGCCCTACGCTAAGGCCGAGGCGGAGGAGCTGCTGGAAAAGGTGCGGCTGGATGGGGAAAAGAAACGGAAAATCAAAACCTTTTCGGGCGGCATGAAGCAGAGGCTGGGCATTGCGCAGGCCCTGCAGGGCAAGCCGGACATTGTGATTTTAGACGAGCCCACCGCCGGGCTGGACCCCAAGGAGCGCATCTTTTTCCGCAACATGCTGGCCGACTATGCGCGCGAGCGGCTGGTGCTGCTCTCCACCCATATTGTGGCCGATGTGGAGAGCATTGCCGGGAATGTGCTGGTGATGAAGCAGGGCAAGCTGCTGCACCAGGGCGCGCCGGAGGAGATTTTGCGCGCGGTGGAGGGCAAGGTGTGGGAGTGCAGCCTGCCCCTGCGCCAGGCCGAGGAGCTCAGCGCCCGCTACCCCGTCACCAGCTTCCGGCACGAGGGGGAGCGCGCCTTCCTGCGCGTGGTGGCCGACGCCGCCCCCTGCCCGGATGCCCAGCCCGGCCACGCCGGGCTGGAGGACCTTTACCTCTACTACTTTGCCGATGAGGAGGCCGCGGCCGATGGCAAGACTGCTTAAGTATGAGCTGAAAAAAATGCTGAAGCGCCCCTTCTCTCTGGTGGTGCTGCTGGGCAGCGTGCTGGTGCTGGCCTTTGCCAGCCTCTATGTGCCCTTGATGGACGCCCGCAGCTTTGCCTGGGGGCCGGATGTATACGGCAGCCTGGAGGCCATTCCCCAGTGGGAAAAGGAAAGAACGGCGGGCTACTGGGGCGCTGGCATGGAGGGGGTGCTGGTGCGCAAGGGGCTGGAGGCCATAGCCCTGGATAAAGAAAACAGCGCCCCGCTGGCCGGGCAGTGGAACGAGGCCAAGCTGGCCGAGCTGCGGGAGGGCTATTTCGCCTTCCGGAATAACCCCGATATCTATACCGATGAGCTGGATGAGTTTGCGATGATGCAGCGTGGGTGGAACCTGGAAGAGGCCGGGATGAGCCAGGCGGAGCTTGAGGCTTACAACGAGGCGAACCCCATATACACCATGAAGCCGGAATACCAGTTTGGCGAATGGAATGTGTGGGGGCAGCTGAGCGAGCTTTTCGAGAGCGGCGGCCGCGGCCTTCGGCCGGACGGCAGCCCCGCCAGCTTTGCCGAGGTCTTCCCGCAGGTGCAGGCCCCCGCGCAGTATGAGTATATCGGCGGGGTGGAGCAAGCCGCCGGGATGCAGAACTCTCTGGTGGGCCTCTTGGCGCTGGCCCTGCTGCTGGCGGCGGTGGCCCCCCTGTTCAGCGAGGAGGTGGCCTGCCACACCGAGGCCATGCTGCTGGCGGCCCGGCATGGCCGCGGCAAGCTGGTTTACGCCAAGCTGCTGGCGGGCCTGCTGCTCACGGTGGGGGGGCTGGTGCTGTTCACCCTGCTAAACCTGCTGATGCATGGCTGTGCGTATGGCTTTGGGGGCTATTCTGTGCCCGTGCAGTTCAGTGTTATGCAAAGCACCTTCCCATACACAGCCAGCTTTGGGCAGTATATGCTTCTCCAGTTTGGTGTGCAGCTTCTCAGCCTCTGCGCCCTGGCCGCTGTGCTCATGCTTCTCTCTGCGCTGCTGCGCAGCTCTTTGCCGGTGCTGTTCCTGGGCGGTGTGTTTTCCATCGTCATGCTTTTCACCGCTTCGCTGGCAGAGCCGCCCTACAATTATATAGCCCAGCTGCTGCCGGGGGCCAATGCCATACCCACGGGTGTGCTGCAAAACGGAACCGTGCCCGGCCTTGGCCATTTGCCCCTGCCCCAGCTGCCTCTTGCCCTGCTGGCGGCTGGCCTCATCCTGCTGGTGGCGGCCACAGCGGTGGTGCTGCATTACCGCAGGCTGCAAAAAAAATGAGCGAAGCCGCCGTGCGCTTTGCAGAATGGAGGCAGAGCCGATGGGCCGACTGCTGAAATATGAACTGAAGAAGATTCTGAAAAAACCGTTTACGCTGGTTGTAATATTCGGCTGCCTGGCAGTGCTGCTGTTTGCCGATGTGGGCTTGGGCCTTGCAGATTGTTATGAATTTGCCTGGGGGCCGGATATGTACGGCAGCCTTGCGAACACCCCAAAAGAGAAACTGATGGAGTGGATGGAGGACATAGAAAACCCCGGGGTGGTGGTGTTGCGTGGGCAGGAGGCCATCCG
>CAYRFC010000052.1:0-7886 GCA_964423365.1 uncultured Oscillospiraceae bacterium | reverse complement strand
ATGTGCAGGCCCCCGCCCACTACCAGTATGACAAAGGGCCACGCAGCACCGCCGAGTATCAGGGCTCGCTGGTGGGCATTCTGGCGCTGGCCATTTTGCTGGCGGCGGCCGCACCCCTGTTCAGCGAGGAGGTGACCAGCCGCACAGAGCCCATGCTGCTGGCGGCAAAATATGGCCGCAGCAAGCTGACGTATGCCAAAATTCTGGCCGGGCTGCTGCTGGCCGGTGGGGTGCTGCTGGCCCTCAGCCTGCTGAATTTTCTGCTGGGCGGCCTGCTGTTTGGCTTCACGGGCTGGGGCAACCCCATCCAGCTGGTGGACGGCCTGACGTACATGCCCTATACGCTGAATCACGGCCAGTTCCTGCTGGTGCTGCTGGGCTACCAGCTTCTAGGGCTGTTTGCCCTTACAGGGCTGCTGATGCTGCTCTCGGCCCTGCTGCGCAGCTCCCTGCCGGTGCTTTTTGCGGGCGGCTTGTTTTCTATGCTGGCCATTCTGGTGGCCAGCCAGGGCAGCGACGGCTTGCGCCAGATAGCCCAAAGCCTGCCGCCCGCAAACGCCGTGCCTATGCTCATGCTAAGTGAAGGTCGGGGGGCTGGCCTGGGTTTCCTGCCTTTGCCCCAGTGGGTGGCGGTGCTGGTGGTGGGCGGAGTGATATTGGTGGGCAGCCTAGTGGCGCTGGTGCTGAAGCAGCGCCGGCTGCGAAACGTGTAGCCGCCCTGCCCAAAAGCCAAAACGGCCCCCGGCTCTCCGCCATGGAGAACCGGGGGCCACTGCTTGTGTAATACTAACCTTCCACTAAAAAAGCGATACGATTTGCGAGGGGGTTTTTCACCAAACAAGGCGGAGGAGTGAGCAATACTGTATGTATTGCGATTGACGACAACGCAGTGTGGTGGAAAATAACCCGCAAAGATATCGACTTTTGGGTGGAAGATTGGTATGAATTTCTAACAGGCTTCCTCACTCACAAATTCGGCCTCTCCCTTGCCGGGCAGGGGTTGGAAGATGGTGATGAAGACCTCCTTGGTCTCGCCGTTCTCGGTCACCTTCACGGCAAAGCGGTAGTTTTTGCCCGCCACCACCTGGGTGGCCACGCTCACGGGCTCGTAGCTTCTGTCGGCCGAGGCGCCTGCCATCACGCTCTCAAACAGGGCGGTATCCTCCTCGGTAAGGGGGCGCTGCTCGGTGTAGCCCCCGGCCAGGCGCACAGAGGAAGAGCCTGCGCCGCTGGCTGCCGGGGCGGCAGAGGAAGCCGGGGTGGACGAGGCAGCGCCGCAGGCGGCCAGGCCAAGCGTCAGCGCCAGGGAAGTGCAGGCCAGTACAATGCGTCTGTTCATGGTAAAACCCTCCGTTTTTGTGCGTATGCACAGCTTTGTTTTTTGCGGCCCCAGTTAGGCGGGCGCATAGGTGGCGGCAAAAATGCGCCCGTTGATGATGTACACATCCTCCGGGGCCTCCCTGCGGGCCGCCAGATAGTCGCCGACCTGGCCCAGCATGTAGCCCTCCTTGTACCATTTGGCAAACACCTTGGTGGTTTTGGCAAGGGGCAGCGCGCGCACAAAGGTCTCGCCGCAGGGCAGGCAGGGGCGTGCGTGCTCCAGCAGGCTGTGGCTCACACCGCTTTGCCTGTCCCGCACAAGGGGCGGGTAATAGCTTTCTCCGGTGGCCCCTGGCAGCAGGGAAAAGGGGCCGGGGCGGGGCTGGTAGCGTTTTGTAAACACCGCCCTATCTATGGGGTAGCACTCGCCCTCCACCCCTATCATCACATAGCTCTCTGCGCTCACCGGGAAGGCGGCGTCCCCCTCCATGGTGCGCAGGGTCACCAGGCAGCCCTCGGGGAACAGGCTGTTTAGGGCCACATAGCCCACCGGCACCGGTTTTTTGCAGTACAGGGGCGCCGCGGCCAAGGCGGGCAGCCCCTGGCCGGAAACCACGGTGTCATAGCTTTGGAAATAGGCCCGCAGGCGGTTTTCCAGATACTCCATCGCGTCGCCGCCCGCCCAGTGCAGGAAGCCCCCGGCCTTTTCGCGGTTGCCGCCCCCGCTGCCGTGCCCGGCGGCCAAAAAGGCGGCCAGCTCATTGGCCATCACCTCATTGGTGCAGCTCCGCACCGAGAGCTTCACCCCGCCGTTTATCTCATTAAAGCCCGCACACACCGCCACCCCCTGCGCCTGCATGGTCAGGTCGCTGATGAAGCCGAGGATGTTGGGGTCGCAGGGGCCGGCGCGAAACAGGCTGTAGGGCGGGCTCTCGCTGTGGTGGGTCTCTATCAGCGCATTGCCCGCGATCACCAGCTCGTCCCGCGTCAGGTTGTTGTTTTTCAGCCAGCGGATGGTGTCTGGGTTGAAGGGCAGGCTCTCCATCATGTCCCGGTCGGTGGGGTGGAACAGCTCAGAGAGGCTGTTTGTGTCGGTGTAAAGGCCGTAATACAGCGCGGTGCACAGGTCCTCCTGCCCGGCCAGGGAAAAGCCCGCCTGGCACAGCAGCCGCCAAACCACCGTGCAGCAGCTGCCAAGGTAGGGCTCCACCGCAGAGAGGGGCGGCAGGGTGCCCTCGGGGAGGTGGTGGTCGATGACGCAGACCGTCTCGCACTCTATCTTGTCCACATTTCCCGCGCCCTGCTGGCAGTCTGCGGTGATGAGCAGGGGGCTTTGGGCGGCGGGGGCTATCTCCGCCAGGCGGTGGGGCCCCCGGCCCAGGTATTCCAGTGGGATGCCCAGCAGCCGCAGCATCTCGGTCAGGTTTGGCTTGCTCACCGCGGCGGGCCCCGCATACACCAGCCGGGCCTCCCGGCCCTGCGCCGTGAAATACCGCAGCAGGGCAAGGCCGCTGGCAATGCTGTCGGCATCCGGAATGTTATGGCATTGAATCAGCACAAAATCGTGCGCAAGCAGTTGGGTGAGTTTCAGCATGGAAAAGCTCCTTTTACGGTGCATGGCAGAGCGTAGCGGGCTGGTTCAGTATAGCATTTTTGTCTGCGAAAGGGCAAGGGGGGCGGGGCAGGGCATGCCGGGTGTTTGATTTTTGCGGTTTTTGTGGTATTCTAGGGAAACAAGGGTGAAAAACCACGAGCCTGGGGGAAACACCATGCCGGACGTCAGCAAGTACGATGCATTCATCAGCTACCGCCACCTGCCGCAGGACAAGCAGGTGGCCGTGCGGCTGCAAAAGCTGCTGGAGAGCTACCGCCCGCCCGCCACCGTGGTGAAGCGGGCCGATTTCCGGCCCTTCCGCGTCTTCCGCGACGAGACAGAGCTTGCCACCAGCAACAGCCTCACCGACGCCATCCGCGAGGCCCTGCGCCACACGCGGTTTTTGGTGGTGGTCTGTTCGTCGGGCACGGCCCTCTCGCCCTGGTGCATGGAGGAAATTCGCTATTTCAAAGAGCTGCACGGCGGCAGCACCGAAAATATCCGAGTGATTGTGCTGGAGGGTGAGCCCCGCGAGGTGATTCCCCGCGAGCTTTGCTTTGAGGAAAAGCCCGGCCCGGGGGGCGAAATGCTGGCCCAGCCGGTGGAGCCGCTGGCGCTGGATTTACGCGCGGGCAGCCCGCACGAGAGGCAGAAAAAGCTGAAGGTGGAGTATCTGCGCATTGTGGCCACCCTGCTGAACCAGGACTTTGCCGACCTCTACCGCCGGGGCCAGCGGCGCTTCATCCGCCGGGTGCTGGTGGCAGGGGGCAGCGCCCTGCTGCTTTTGCTGGGCATCATTGTGTATGGCGGCATTATGCTGGTGTATGCGGGCCGCCAGAGAGACCTGGCCCAGCAGAACTTCGCCAGGGCGGAGGAGAACCTGGGGCAGGCGCAGTCCCTGCTGGTGGCGGGCGGGCTGCAGCATGCCCTCTCGCTGAACCAAACAGGCGCGCGCACCCGTTCTGCGGCCATTTTGCAAGCCCTGTACCCCGCCATAGACCCCACCTGGGAAAATGCCCCGGCGCTGCAAACGCGCTTCCGTGACGCGGCACTGGGGGCGGTGTATTACAACGCGGGGGATGTGGTGGCCTCCCTGCAGCGGCAGGACGAAATTCTGGACTTTGCGGTGCTGGCAGAAACCGGGACGCTGGCCCTGGTGGAGGCCCGCAGCCTCTGCCTGCTGGACATTTCCACCGGGCGGCTGCGGCAGGAGTATACCCCGCCCCTGGGCGACGCCTTCACCTCCCTGGGGCTGTATGAGGGTTATGTGCTGGGCGGGCTGCAAAGCGGCGGGCTGTTTGTGGTGGCCCCCGGCGGCGAAACCCGGCTGCTGGAAGGCCTCTGCCAAACGGCCATAGAGGAAATTTTGGCGCAGCCCCAGCAGGGCTGGCTGGCCCTGCTGAGCTGTGAGGCGGAGATGGAGCAAAACCTGGAGACCATACGCCTGGCCTTTATGCAGGTGCAGGGCACGCCGCTGGAGCTGACCGAAGCCCAGAGCCTGGAGCTGCAAAGCGATGTGCGGGGGGATATCTCCTGCCGGTACAGCCTCTCGGAAAATGGGCGCTTTCTGGCGGCCAAGCGGAATATGCCCCCGGCAGAGGGCAGCCCCGCCGGCACCTTCGATATCCAGAGCAAGGAGCTGCAGGTGCTGGATTTAAGCCTTTTTTCCCTCTCGGCCAGCGAGGGGGAAAACCGCCGGAATATGCTGAAAACGGTGGATGCCGCCTTCGATTTTGGCGACCGGTTCCTCACCGCGCGCTACCATATCGACAACAGTGGCCTACTGTTTTTGGATTTGCAGAATATCTTTTACAGCGGCAGCTTTGAGCTGGGGTATTTTGCGGGTGAATACAATGGGGAGGCGGTGCCCCGCCAGCAAATTGCCGTCTACGATGTGCCGGGGGAGGCCCTGCTGTACAGCGGCGAGCTGCTGCAAGGGGCCGACCCCTTCTACAGCACCTTCCTGCCGGTGAACGAGAGCGGGGGCTTTCTGCCCTACCTGCGCTACAACAAGGAGGCCAACATCAGCGAGGTGGAGGTGCTGGCCCTGCAAGGGGAGGAGGCGGGGCAAAGCCAGCGCAGCTACCCCCTGCCTGCGGGCAGCTTTGGCGAGCGTCTGCTCTGCCAGGCCTTTCCCTCGCCCCACGCGGGGCAGCCGCCGCAGTACCTGTTTTCCACCAACACCCCGGCCGAGGGCGGGCGGATGTTTTGGGTGGAGCCCTTCTCGGCCAGGGAGCTGATGCCGGGAACCGGGCGCTGCAGTGCCCTGATGAAAGCCGGCGGCGACCTTTTGCTGGCGGGCTTTCAAAACGGGGTGGTGCGGTTTTATGCTCTGGAGCCCTCGCACGGTGCGGTGGTGCTGGGCGGCGAGGAGGGCGTGAAAAGCGTGCCGGCGCGCATGGTGCAGGATGGCAGGGTGTACAACGGCCCCCAGGACACCGGCGTTGTGCTGGCGGAGGTGGGGGAAAAGCAGCTGAAAATTCTGGCCTATAACGAGGACCGCAGCCAGGCCTTTGGCTATGTGGCGGAGGGGGGCGGCAGCCAGGAAAAACGCTATCTAATCTGGCAGCTGGACACCGGCGAGGTGCTGCACGCCCTCTCCTGGCTGCCGGAAAACACCCTCACCGCAGAGCTGGCCCTCAATGCGGATTTCAGCCGCCTGATTCTGAAAAAAACCCAGTTTTTGCCGCAGCTGCTGGTGGACTATGAATTCTATGAGGTGGAGAGTGGAAAGCTGGATTTCAGCTACCAGAGCACCACCCGGCACGACTATTTTGGCTTTGGCGCCAGCGGGGATGAAATTTGGCTGTTGGCCGCGGAATCTGGGGTGCTGCAAACGCTGAACGCCCGCACCGGGCAGGAGCAAAAACGCGAATACATCCGCAATTTCGCGCTCAATACGGTGGCGGCCCGGGTGCGCTACCACCCCGCCAACGATTTTGTGGTGCTGAACGACAGCGTGTACTCCTTCTCCTCCCAGCAGGAGGTGTTCCACTTTGGCCGGGTGGATTCCGTCAGCCCGGACGGCTACACCCTCTACATGGACAATGCGGTGGAGATTTCCCTGCGGGCCGAAGACCTGTACACCCAGCTTATGGTGCGCCCGGCGCCCGGCCCGGTATTTGCCGAGGATTTGGAAGCCTCCGGGGTGGCGGCGCTGGGCTAGGCAACATCGCACAAATCTGCCCGGCGCTTCGGCTTCGGTTCTTTGTGCGGCATTCCCCAAACACAAGGCCCCTGCTTTTTCCGGTGGAAAAAACAGGGGCAAAGCTGTGCAAGGTGGCCGTCTTTGTGGCCGGGCAGATTGCATTGCGGCCGGTTTTCCGGCCAATCCCCCGGCCAGTTTTCCCGGCTAGTCCCCCTTGGCGGTCATCTCGTCCAGCTGCCGCACAAAGCGGTAAAATTCCTTGGCGTAGGGGTCGTCCTGCAAACGGGGGAAGTCGTTCAGCTGCCGCAGGATGGAGGCATAGCTGGCCGTGCCCGCATAGTCCGATTCCCGCAGCAGCATCCCGGCTTGGGCCACGGCCGAGGCCAGGGTGAGGTTTTCACTCATGGCGGGGGCCAGGGTGCCCTCCACCGGGCGGCTGATGAGCTGGCTCTCGTCGCCATCGGGCGCTTTGTAGCGCACGTTCACGGTCAGCCATTCTCCGGCGGGCGCGCGGCCGGCTGCCGTGCTATCAGCATACTTCCTGTCGGGCGTTTCCACGGGAAAGTCCGAGTCTATCTCCACCAGCTCATACAGGGCGGTTACCCGGTGCCCCGCGCCAATCTCGCCGCCATCCTTGCTGTCGTCCTCAAAATCCTCGGCGTTCAGCAGCCGGTTTTCATAGCCCACCAGCCGGTAGCCCTTGATGGCGGCAGGGTTGAACTCCACCTGCAATTTCACGTCCTTCGCCACGGTCAGCAGGGTGGCGCCCAGCTCGCCCACCAGCACCCTGCGCGCCTCGGCAATGTCGTCTATATAGGCATAGTTTCCGTTGCCGTTGTCTGCCAGGGTTTCCATTTTATTGTCCTTGATGTTCTCGGTGCCAAAGCCCAGCACCGAGAGGAAAACCCCGCTTTCGCGCTTTTGCTCCACCAGGCGCTTCAAATCGCCCTCGCTGGTAACGCCCACGTTCAAATCGCCGTCGGTGGCCAGAATGATGCGGTTGTTGCCGTCTTTCAGAAAGTGCTTTTCGGCCAGATGGTAGGCGGTTTCAATGCCCGCCGCCCCGGCGGTGGAGCCACCCGCCGTCAGGTTTTCTATGGCGGCCATAATCTCGGCCTTTTCATCCCCGGTGGCCCCGTCTATCACCACCTGGTCCTGCGAGGCATAGGTGACGATGGAGACCCGGTCCTGCGGGTTCAGCTCCTCGCACAGCAGCAGGAAGGAGCGCTGCAGCAGGGGCAGCTTGTCCGGGCTGTCCATGGAGCCGGAGACGTCCAGCAGAAAGACCAAATTCTGGGCGGGCAGCTCGCGCGTGTCCACCGGCGGGGCCGCCAGGCCAATCGAGAGCAGCACCGTATCCGGGTTCCAGGGGCAGGGGGCCAGCTCGGTGCTCACAGAAAAGGGGGCCCCGTCCTCGGGCTCCGGGTAATCGTAAGAAAAATAGTTCACCATCTCCTCAATGCGCACCGCGTCGGGCGGGGGCAGCATGCCGTCGCGCAAAAAGCGGCGTATGTTGGCGTAAGACGCGGTGTCCACATCGGCGGCAAAAGTGGAAAGGGGGCTTGCCGCCACAGAGAGAAAACGGTTTTCGCTGATGGCACCGTATTCCTCTGTATTATAGCCCGGCTGTTCCATGGGCGCCGCCTCCCAGTTTGTGTCGGCGGGCGCGGCTGCCGCTACCGACATCGCCGGGGCCGCCGTAGAGCCCGCCGTTTTAGAAGAGGCAGAGCCGCCGCAGCCGGCGGCAGTGCCCAGGGTGAGCAGGGCGGCCAGCAGCAGGCATCCGGTTTTTATCCGTTTCATCACACATCCCTCATTTCTGGT
>CAYRFC010000051.1:0-14883 GCA_964423365.1 uncultured Oscillospiraceae bacterium | reverse complement strand
AGGCGGCCTCCGCCGCCTCAATGATTCGGAAGAAACACCGAAAATACCGAGCCCTTCCCCACCTCAGAGGATACCTGGATATATCCGCCCTGCAGGGTCACTATCTCACGCGCCAGATATAGGCCAATGCCCACGCCTTCCTCCTCGTGCACGTCTGCCTCCCGGTAAAAGCGTCTGAATATTTCCGCTTGATGGCTTTCCGAAATGCCCTTGCCGTTATCACGAATTCCAATTCTGGTATACGCTTCCCAGCGCTCCACCAAAACGTCAATTCTCCCGCCGGAAGGGGTGTATTTTACTGCGTTATCCAAAATGTTGAACAGCGCCTCCCCCGTCCACCTGCTGTCGTGGAAAAGCGGCAGGTCTTCGGGGCAAGCCACAAGCACTTCCATGTTCTTTTGCTTTGCCCGCGCAAAAACGCCTGCCACGGCAAGCGCCAGCGTCTCATACAAATTGGCCGTTCTTTTCTTGAGCTTGATGATGCCCGTTTCGAGGCGGGAGGTTTTCACCATGGCCTCCACCAGAAAATCCAGCTTTTCAATTTGTGTCACAGAGTCCTGCAAAAACGCCCGCAGCACTTCCGGCCCTGGGGTTTCGTGCAGCAGTGTGTCGTGTATCATCTTCAAATTGGTAATCGGCGTTTTCGTCTGGTGCGAAATATCGGAAATCAGCTCCTGCAGCTCCGCCCGTTCCATATCCACGGCGGCTTTTTGGCGCTTCATGGCCAGATACAGTTTTTCAAGCTGGTGGAGGATGCGCGAGAGCAGGGTTTCCTCCTCCCCGTCGTGCTCCGGCTGCTCTGCGCCGCAAATCATGGCGTCCAGGGTTTCGCAAATATCCGCCGTGAATGCGGCCAATTTTTTTTGAATCACCACCATCATGATGACAAACAGAACCGCCAGCGCCACAGCGGTGAAGAAAACGCAGAGCAACGCGGCCAGGCTTTTCGTGGCTATATACGTTATCAAAATGGATGCCAGCAGTATGGCCGCCGCTGCAATCTCAAGGCGCGTCAGAAGCTTTCGGATAGACCATCGGCTCACTCTCATCACGCTTTACCACCCGTCCAGAGATAGCCCATGCCATATACCGTTTGGATATACTGGTGCTCCTTCGTCTCAATTTTTTTACGCAGCCCGCTCAGGGTGGTGGTCAAGGTATGGTCTTCAATAAAATCCCCGTCCAGGTCCCACAGCTTTTCCAGCAGCATTTGCCGCGTTAAGAGCTGCTGCTTGTTTTTCACCAATACCTTCAGCAGCTTCATCTCCTTCGGCGAAAGCATCACGCGCCTGTCCCCCACGGTAAAGCTCATCTCGGAAAAATCAAAGGTCAGGTAACCGTCATCAAACCCGTCCTCCACATCAAGTTTTTCCAGCCGCTTGAATATGGCCGCTATTTTTTTGAGGAATACGGCGACGGAAAAGGGTTTTGTCACATAATCATCGGCACCCAGTTCATAGCCCTTCATCATGTCGCTCTCCATATCCCGGGCCGTCAAAAAAATGATGGCCGTTTCGGCATGCCGCTCTTTTATGGCCCTGCATATGTCATAGCCATTGCCGTCCGGCAAATTGACGTCCAGCACCACAAGCGCATACAGGTTCTGCCTGACGCAATCCATCGCCTCGGTGGCAGAGCCAGCGGAATCCACCGCATATCCGGCATTTTCCAAATTGTAATACAGGGTTTTGTTCAGCAGCTTGTCATCTTCCACCACCAATATTTTGTTCACAGCCTTGCACCTTTTTTCCGTTTAGTAGAATGGCGGCGTAAAAATGGTATTGCCCCTGAAAACTCCAGCACTTTTTTATTTTAGCTCTGCCTGGGCCGCCGCTCTCTCTCTTGTATTGTAGTGCCATACGGGAATTCTTGCAACAAGGGCCACTGCCCCTATGGCGGCTTTGTGTTCTTCGTCCAAAAAAGCTGCGCCCTTGCATACGCCAAATCGGCGCGGGCCCTGTTTTCCCTTCCACCGGATAGCACCTCCGCTTCCAGCTTTTTCACCCTGCTCTCTATCTCAAAAATACGCTTGGTAACGCGGTATACATCTTCCTGCTTTTCATTCCTGGCAAGTACCTGAAGCCTGCGCTGCTGCGCAAGCCGCTCTCGTTCCTCCTTGTGGCCGGCCGCCCGCTTTGCGTCTGCCGCCGCCTGCTCCCGGTTCCGTCTGGTTATTTTGTCAATTTCAGCCTCAGAATCCTCCATGGCCATTCGGTGGCTCCGGGTATCGATGAACCAGCCGGACGCATTTCCCGCGGTGAAGATGGGCAGGGAAGAAATCAAATGCATCACACCCCTCATCCATACTATCGGCAGATATGGCGGGAACTAAAGTGAATGCCCTGGTAACCGGCACAGTATGGCAAAGCGAAAGGGCTTGCCGCCTGCTTTGCACAGACAACAAGCCCTCAAGGCTTTGTCATTCTTTTTTCCGGCTTTTGGGGGCCACACCACAGCCCAAGGGCAGGTTATGCCGCTATCGGTTTCCCCGCAGCTTCCCACCACAGGCCAACTGCCGGCCGTCTCCTCGATTCTCTATGAAAGTTTCTCTTACCATTTCAGAAGAGAAACTGAATACGGCTTCTATTCTGATGTGGCAGCAAAAGGCGCTGCAACGCGTCTCATGCAAAATTTCTGTTAGCGCGTAGCCGTCCCCTTGGGGAAAAACAAAAGGAAGTTTTAAACAAAATTTAGGACGAAGCGCTGATTCGGCATCAGGCTGTAAAGGCCGAGAGCAAACGGCTGATGGCGGCTGAGGCGTCCACCTGCACACAAAACTCCACAGGGCAAGCCTCCATCGGGGCCATACGCCTGTCGGCCACAATCATGCCCCGCGTGTATTGGCCGGATAGCTCCACCCTGGCCGGCCAGCACTGATACTGCCCCAGCGACGGATGCAGGGCCACCAGCATCGCCAGCGGGTCATGCAGGGGAATCTCCTCCACAAAGTGATAGTTTTTCCTGTGGTATTCCGCATAAAAGTGCAAAGCCTCGCAGAGATACTTCCCCATCTCAAGCTGCGGGCTGCTGGGGCTGTGCCGGGCCAGCCAGTCTATCTGCCGCAGCTGCAGGCGGGTTGCCATGGTCACATCCAGGCCCACCATACGCAGGGAAAAGCCGGCCGCAAAAACCCGGTCTGCAGCCTCAGGGTCTCCGCCTATGTTGGCCTCCACACCGGGCGCCACATTGCCCGCCGCGTGCAGGGTGCCCCCCATGGCCACAACCTGCCGCAGCAGCCGCGGCAGCAAGGGCTCCTTTTCCAGGGCCAGCGCCAGATTGGTCATGCGGCCCAGGGTTACCAGGGTGATTTCTCCCGGATACTGCCGGGCCATCTCTACGATGAAATGGGCAGAAGGCCGGTCTATTGGTTTGGCACTGGGCAAGGGCAGCTCCACATTGGCAAGGCCGTTCTCCCCATGGATGCCCGTGGGATGGGGGCTGATAACGCCATTCAGCGCACATTCTGCCCCCAGCGCCACCGGCACCTCGTAGCCTGGGCGCGCCAGCTCCACCATACGCAGGCTGTTCAGCGCGGCATTTTGTGCCGTGGTGTTTCCAAAGCCTGTTGTGATGCCCAGCACCTGAACATTCGGCTGCCGCAAGGCATACAGCAAGGCCACAGAGTCATCTACACCTGTGTCCGCATCTATGATTATTTTCCTCATTATATACCGCTACTTTTCTCGTGATGTGTGAATTTCTATGGAGCAGGCCTTGGGCAGCATATAGTGCTTATTGTGCACCAAGCCCGCATAGTCGTCATCGGTGTAGAGGCTTTCATACAAAAGGCTGAGCTCCCCTTTTTCGGTAAGCACATACCGGTCGGAGATAAAACTGCCCACCCAGGTGGTTTGCACCCGTATGCGAGAGCGGCTTGCAATTTGGTATATTCCCGTTTCCAGCATCTGTAGCAGGGCCCTTTTGTCGTTCAAATCCACCTGCAGGGTGGTGATGGTTTCAATGGGGGCCAGGGTGAGCGTGTAGGCCACCAGCTTGCCCTGGCTGCGGTACCAGCGGTCCACAGCCACGGCCACGGCAGTGCGGCGCTTGAACAGATTCTGCTCATATTCACTGGGGGGCTCCAGGCGTAAATCCAGCTCCACCTCCGGGTCCAGCGGCAGCTGCATGCACTGGTAAATGGGGTTGCCCAGCGTTTCCAGGCTGGAAACCAGGGGCTTGTTGCGGTCTATCACAAAATTTCCCTTGCCCTGCACCTTTTCCAAAAGGCCGTCCTCATGCAGCAGCTCCAGCGCCTGGCGCAGTGTCATGCGGCTCACACCCAGCAATGCCGCCAGCTTGGGTTCAGAGGGAAGGGCTTTTCCCACCGGAAAAGTCCCGTCCGTCATCATGTCGTAGAGCTTGTCATATACAGAAACAAACACGGGTTTTTTCTCTTGCGAAAACATCCCTTCCCCCCTCCCCTTACAACAATGACTTGCCGTGCTTTCTGTTCTTTCTTATTGTCCAACACGAAGCGGAAGATGTCAAGCGCGTTTTGCCTGTTCAAACTCGTAGATGGCTTCCAGCACAATTTGAATCTCACGCTCCCAGGCCTCGGCCAATTTTTCGTTTTTGTGTGTGTAGATAACCTCGGCGTTGGTGAGGTTGCCAGAGCAGCCGCAGATGCAGGCGGTGCGCACCCCGCGCAGGTGCCCAATGGTATACAGGGCCGAGGCCTCCATCTCGATATTCATGATTTTCAGCTTACGCAGACTATCCACAAACTCCGGCGTTTCCCCGTAGAAGGCATCATCGGAGGAATTCACCCCGATGAACACACGCTCCCCGGTTTCGGCCAGGCGGCGGCGGGCGGTTTGGATGAGCTGGTGGGTAAACTCAAAATCCGGCACGGCGGGGAAATTGTCCGGCACATAAAAACGGGAGGTGCCCTCGTTTTTCATGGCAGCCGTGCTAATCATCAAATCGCCTATCTGAATCTCCGGGTCCAGGGCGGCCGAGCTGCCGATGCGGATGAGCACCTTTGCCCCAATGTTGATAAGTTCTTCGGCCGCAATGGCCGCCGAGGGGCAGCCCATGCCGGTGGAGGTGACGCTGACGCGAACCCCCTTATAGCTTCCAGTGAAGCTGCGATGCTCCCGGTTATGGCCCACAAGCTTCGCGTCATCCAGAAATTTGGCCACGATATCGCTGCGGGCAGGGTCGCCCGGAAGCAGCACATACTCCCCTATGTCGCCCTGCTCCAGGGTGATGTGGTATTGCTTTTGGCCCAGTGTTACCGCGTTTTTGTCCAGTGTGGTTGACATGTTCAATCCTCGCTTTTCCTTTAGATTTTCATTTTCACAGGGGAGGACGCTAGAGCCCCGCCTTTTGCACCAGGTCCGCTGCGGCTGCCTGGCCCTCGGCCCGCACATCCGCCTCTTTCACGCGCAGCACTTTGCGCTGCCGCAGCAAAATCTCTCCATCCACCGCCACATCCCGCACATCGTCGCCCACCGCGGCGTAACACACCGCCGCATACAGGTTTCCAAGGCTCTCGCGGTGCAGCGGCGTCAGCCGCACGCTCTCGGTGTCCAGGGCAATCCAGTCGGCCCGTTTGCCCAGCTCCAAGCTGCCTATTTCGCTCTCCATCCGCAGTGCTTTGGCCCCCTCTATGGTGGCCATGCGCACGCCAGAGCGCGCCTCTATAAACGCCGCATTTTGGTTGTGCAGTTTTTGCAGCAAAATTCCAGTGCGCAGGTCGCGCAGCAGGTCCATGGTGTTGTTGCTTTGCGCGCCATCGGTGCCCAGTGCCACCGTAAGGCCATGCCGCCGCATGTGCGCCAGCGGCAGCACGCCACTGGCCAGCTTCATGTTGCTCACGGGGTTATAGCTTACGGCCACGCCATGGCGGGCGTACAGGGCCAGGTCCTCTTCACAAAGGTGCACGCTGTGTGCCGCCAGCACCGGCCTGTTCAGCACACCCAGCCCGGCCAACCAGGCGGTGGGGCTTTGGCCGGTGGCCTCTTGCAGGCGGGTGTTTTCCGCCTGCGTTTCCGAAATATGGGTATGGATGAGCAGGCCGTATTCTGCCGAGGCCGCCGCCAGCGCCCGGAACTGCTCCGCGGAAACGCTATAGGGCGCATGGGGCCCCAGGCAGGGATATACCCGCGTCTCCGCCTCCCGGCCCAGCCAGTTTTTTACAAAGGCCAAAGCCGCGCCCAGCGTATCGCCCGTTTCCGGCGAGGCCTTTTCAAACACCGTGGCGGCCAGAAAGCAGCGCAGCCCGCTCTCCTGGGCGGCCTCGGCCACCTGCCCGGCGAAATAGAACTGGTCGGCATAGGTGGTGGTTCCGCTTTTTAGATATTCCAAGCAGGAGAGCCGGGTGGCTGCCCTGGCATGCTTTGCCGTCAAATGTGCCTCCATGGGCCACATGGCCTTCTCCAGCCACTCCATCAGGGGCAGGTCGTCCGCCTGCCCTCTAAACAAGCTGCTGTGAGAGTGGGTATGGGTGTTCACAAGGCCGGGCATCACCAAAGCCCCGCCCATATCCAGGCGCTCGCCCTGTGGCTCCACCTGCGCCGCGTGGCCCAGGCCCGCAATGCGTTTGCCCTTCACCACCAGCCGCCCGGCGGGGTAGAAATGGTCCTGTTCGTCCACCGTGAGGATGGTGCAGTTCTCCAGCGTGTAGCAGGCGTCCTTCATCCCTGGTCTCCTATCTGCCCTGCCGCAGCCGGGCCTTTCATCCTGCGGCCCACACCCGCCAGCACCAGCAGGGTAAGCAGGTAGGGCATCATTTGCACAAACTGGCTGGGAATGTCAATGTCCAAAATGATACGCAGGGCCTGCGCAAAGGCAAACATCAGGCTGGCCAGCGCCGAGCCCAGGGGGTTCCAGCCGCCAAAGATATTGGCCGCCAGCGCCATGAAGCCCCGCCCGGCCACCATGTTGTTCACAAACATGCTGTTTTGCACAATGGACAGGTAGGCCCCCGCCAAAGAGCACAGCATGCCGCACACCGCCACCGCGGCATAGCGGTACCGGGCCACGGGAACCCCCACCGAGGCCGCCGCCTGCGGATGGTCTCCAATGGCACGCAGGCGCAGCCCCTGCTTCGAGCGGTACATCACCAGCCAGGCCGCCACCACCACCAGAATGGTGAAGAAAAAGAAGGGGGACTGGTTTTGGAACAAAGCCCCCACCACGGGGATGCGGCTTACCAGCGGAATGGTGACGGAGGGCAGCTGCTGCACGGTGCCGCTCAGGCCGTCGGAGCTCCAGATGGCGCGGGTGAGCACCACGGTAAGCCCCGCTGCCAGAATGTTCAGCCCCACGCCTGTCACGCTTTGGTTGGCACGAAAGTAGAGGCACAGCACGCCAAACACAAGGCCGATGGCACAGCCCACCACCATGGCAAACAGCACCCCCATCCAGGGGTTACCCGTGAGGTACACCCCCAGCACCCCGCTAAACGCACCAAAGAGCATCATGCCCTCAATCCCGAGGTTGATAACACCGCTGCGTTCACAGATGGTGGCCCCCACCGCGGCCAGAGCCAAGGGTATGGCCATGCGGATGGTGGAGAGCAGCATCTCTATGGAAAATAAATTTTGCAGGTTTTCCATCAGTGCTTCGCCTCCCTTCGCCGCAGTAAGCTGCCCGCAATACGGGGCGCCGCCACGAACAGGATGACAAAGCCCTGAATGACCATCACCATGTTGGTGGAAATGCCGGCCACATAGCTCATGCGCATAGCCCCCGCTTCCATGGCCCCAAACAGAATTGCCGTGAGCACAATGCCGAAGGGGTTGTTGTTTGCCAGCACCGCCACCGCAATGCCCGTAAAGCCAAAGCCGGGAGAAAACCCGTCTATAAAACGCCCATATTTCCCAAACACCTCCGTCATACCCGCCATACCCGCAATGGCGCCCGAGGCCACCATAGCCATGATGATGGTGGCGTTCATGGAGACGCCCGAGGCCTTGGCCGCCAGCGCGTTTTGCCCCACGGCACGGATGTTGTAGCCCGCACGCGTATAGCGAAAAAACAGGTAGATGACCAGGGTGAAAGCCAGCGCCAGATACAGCGCCGTGGTAAGCTGGGTGCGGGGCACCAGATAGTAGAACAAAATGGAGGGTGAAATGGCTTCGGTTTGGGGCGTCATGCTGCCCTCGGCCCGCAGGGGGCCATTCACCAGATAGGAACAGAGCAGAGACACGATATAGTTCAGCATGATGGCCACGATGACCTCGTTGAGCTTGAGCTTGGCCTTGGCAAAGCCCAGAAGCGCCCCCATGAGGCCGCCGGCCAAGAGCCCCGCCAGTATACTGGCCAGCAGGATGACAAGGCGGGGCATCCCTTGCAGGCTGAGGGCCACCCAGGTGCTGGCCAAAGCCCCCAGATAGAGCTGGCTTTCCCCGCCGATATTGAACAGGCCGCATTTGGCGGCAAAGGCGAAGGAGAGGCCGCAGAACATGAGAGGAACGGCCTTGCTTAGCGTGTTTGCCAAAGCGGACAGATTCCCAAACGACCCGTCCAGCATAGAGCTGTAGGCGGTGAGCGGGTTATAGCCCACCGCCAGCATAATCAGCGCCGATACAAGCAGCGACAGGAAAATGGAAAAAATGGACATCCCGATGTTTGCCAGCAGGGGGAGCACCCGGTTTTTACGCGTCTGGGGCATCGTCCTCCTCCTTTCTGCCCGCCATCAGCAAGCTGATGGATTCATTTGTATACCCGGCGGCCGGCCGCAGGGCCATGAGGCTGCCCTTGTACAATACACCAATTTGGTCGCTAAGCTGGAACAAATCGTTCAATTCAGCCGAGATGAGCACCACCGCCTTGCCCTCGCTGCGCAGGCGCAGCAGCACCGAATGCACATACTGTATGGCCCCAATGTCCAGCCCACGGGTGGGCTGGCAGGCCAGCACCAGCTCCGGCTCCTTGCCCACCTCGCGGCCCAGCACCACCTTTTGCTGGTTCCCCCCGGAAAGGGAGCCAAGGCTCTGCTCGGCGCTTACCGCGCGCACGTCAAAGTCCTGCATCAGGCGGGCGGCTTTTTCCGCCAAATGGCGCTGGCGCACCAGCCCCCAGCCGGTATACTCCCGGCTGAACTGGTTGCCCAGCAGGTAATTCTCCCGCAGGGAGGCGTCCGGCAGCACCGCGTATTTCAGCCTGTCCGCCGGGATGTAGCCCAGCCCCGCGTCCCGCCGGATTTTGGGCGGCAGCGCCGTGATGTCACGCCCTTTCAGCTCTATGCTGCCCTGCTTGCAGCGCAGCAGGCCCACCAGCATCTCCTCCAGCTCCTGCTGGCCGTTACCCTCCACCCCGGCAATGCCCAATATCTCGCCGCCGCGCACCTCCAAGGAAACCGTATCCTGGGCGCTCTCGGTCAGTTTCAGGTTTTGCAGGCGCAGCACCACGGCCCCGGGCTGCCGGGGCTCTTTTTCCACCTCCAGCGAGATATCCCGCCCCACCATAAGGCTGGCCAGCTCTCTGGCCGAGGTATCGGCCGTATTCTGCATGGCGGCCAGCTTCCCGCCGCGCAGCACCGTCACGCGGTCGGCCACCTCCATGGTCTCATTCAGCTTGTGCGTAATGAAAATAATGGTTTTGCCGCTGCTGCGCATGTCTTTCAATATTTGCAGCAGCTGCTCCACCTCCAGCGGGGTAAGCACCGCCGTGGGCTCATCCAATATGATGATGTCTGCACCACGGTAGATGGTTTTCATGATTTCCACACGCTGCTTTTCCCCCACGGAAAGCGCGCTCACCGGCTCATCCAGGCGCAGGGCAAAGCCATATTGGGCCGACAATTCCATCAGTTCGCGGCGGGCTTTTTTACGGTCAATCCGCATGCGGCCCCCCGGCTCGCAGCCTAGGATGATATTTTCCAGAACCGTGAGATTTTCCACCAGCATAAAGTGCTGGTGCACCATGCCCAGGCCCAGCTTATAGGCCAGGTTCGGGCTCATGCACGGCACGGCTTTGCCCTTCACAGCCAGGCTGCCCTCATCGGGTGCATACAGGCCAAACAGCACCTTCATCAAGGTGGTTTTTCCCGCGCCGTTTTCGCCCAGCAGGCAGTGTATTTCGCCTTTCTCCACCCGCAGGTCCACTTTCTCGTTGGCCACCATTCCGGGAAAGCGCTTGGTGATGCCCAGCATTTCTACAGCATACATGTGGTGTCTCCTGTTGGCCGGGGCATTTTGCGGCCCCAGCCGGTATGGAATGTGACGGGCGGAAGACGCCAGCCGGCCTTCCGCCCGAAGTTTTTACCAGCGGCTATTTGCCAAAGCTGTTGTTCGCCAGGAAGGGGTCCACTTCCTCCACGGTGGCCGGAATCACCAGCTCGCCCGCTTCTATTTTGGCGCGCAGTTCCTCTATGGTTGCCACAATTTCCTCACTCACTTTGATGTTGCTGTTTTCCAGGGTATAGCCCACGCCTTCGTCTGCCACACCCAGCACCACCTCGGTATTGGTGGCCAGGTTTTCATCCACAACCGCGGCCTTCACTATTTCAAACGCGGCCGTGTCCACCCGCTTCAGCATGCTGGCCACAATATGGTCGGGGTCGATATGGTTTTGGTTGGAGTTACAGCCGATGGCGAAGAAGTTGTTTTCTCCGGCTGCCTGGAACACACCCAGCCCACTGCCGCCCGCCGCATGGTACACAATACCCGCGCCTTTGTTGAACTGGCTGGTGGCAATCTCTTTGGCAGTGGTGGTGTCGCTAAACGCATTGTCACCGGCGATATAATCCACCAGCACCTCGGCCTCCGGGTTCACATATTTGGCCCCCGCCTGATAACCCGCGTTGAATTTCACAATCAGGGGAATTTCCATGGCGCCCACAAAACCCAGCTTTGAGGCATTCTCCAGGGAATAGTCGGCCGCATTTTGCAGCATCAGGCCCGCCAGGGCACCCACCAGGAAAGAGCCCTCCTCTTCCTTGCAGGTGTAGCTGGCAATATTTTCACCCTCCACCACACCGTCAATGATGGCAAATTTTTGGTCGGGGAACTCCGGGGCCACCTTCACCAGGGGGTCAATCTGGTCAAAGCCAACACAGACAATCACGCCATAATCACCGCTGGTGGCCATCTCGCGCATAATCAACTCAAACTCTGAAATCTGCTTGGGCTCCGAATAGTCAAATGCGATGCCCAGCTCTTTTTCGGCCCGCTGCATACCGGCGTATACCAGGTCGTTATAGCTCTGGTCGCCCAGGCCGCCCACACCCAGAATACAAGCTGCCTTTCCGCCCGCGGCGGGGGCTGCCGATGTGCCGCCGGAGCTTGCCGCAGGGGCCTTGCTGGCTGCCGGAGCGGCCGAGGAAGCTGTTTGCGGGGTGCCGCAGGCCGCAAGGCCCAGTGCCAGCACCAGTGCCAATGCCAATGCCATCATTTTCTTCATTTGGGTTCCTCCTTGTTATATAGCGGGTCCTATTGCGTATGCCGAATATTGTAGAACAGTGGATAGACAAGTTTCTGCGTTATTTGTCTAATTACTGTTCAGCATGTATAGAATATCATTGCGTATGGAAGCTGTCAATCGCCGTAATAAACAAATAAATTTGCAAATTGTTGTCAAATTCGCCGTATATTTCGCAAGGCGCACCGCAATTTAACTAAAATATATTGGCATCAATTGGCAGTATCACTAGACAAGCCATTGGCCGGCTCACTCCCACAGGAGAGAATGCTCTATGCTTTGCAACGCCTTCTCCCCTATCTGAATTTTTCCTTTATTCCGCGTCAGCAGTCCCTCCTGCTCCAATTTCCGCAACTGCCTGTACAGGCTGCGCAGGTTGAAGGAGAGCAGCTCGGCAATATCCGCCTTTTTCTCCGGTATTGTATAGGGCAAAGCCTTTCCCCGGCATGCATCGCGCAGAAACAAAAGCAGGTTTTGGCGGGCTGTGTTCAGGCTCAGCTTATCGTTTTGCTCCAGCATGCGCGCGGTAAATCCCGCCAGAAAGCGCAGCGATAACAGCGCCACTTCATGGTCTTGTTTCAGCGCCTCCCGATACAGTTCCAGCGGTACCCTGGCGCAGACAAGCGGGCCATCTGCCTGTATGGTAGCCGTGTGCTCGCCGATATGGTTCAGCAGCTCATACAGGCCATAAATCTGCGGCGTTTCCAGCGCGCCGGAGCGCGCCAACCCACCCTGCCGGGAATATTTTAGCACCGAGGCCTGCCCTGCAAGCTGCAGCAAAATTCCCCCGAGCAGCTGGCCGGTGTGTGCCGGAAACTCCCCCTGCCGGTATTCCACCACCTGAATGCCGCTCTTCTGGGCCAGCCACCCTTGTTCTAGCTGCGCCCCGCCCTCCCATCGCCCCTCCATCGCCTGGCAGAGCAAGGTCCTCAGCAGCTCCACACCGTCCATCTCACACCCGCCTTTCCAAAAGATGACAACTGTCATTTTTTTTCCTTTTATTCGATGCTACCATACAGGCAAACCAGAGACAAGAGGGAGTGGACAAAATGAACACGATGAAACAAGAGGCACTGCGTATAGTATCCAACCCTGCGCTCACCCATGAACAGGCGGTGCATAATTTGGCCGCCCTGACCTGCCGGCAAAATGGCGCACTGGTGCCGCCGCCCCGCTTTGCAGAGCTACTGGAGGAGGGGCTGATTTGCGACATGGGGGAAGGGCTTTTGCCCTATGCGCCCCGTTACCCCTTGCCGGATTACGCCAGGCTGATGCAGAACGGATGCCGTTTTTTGCGTCTGCCGCCGCCACAAAACCTGCGGGAGGCTCTGCGCGCTTTGGAGATTTTCTATCGGCATGTGCCCTCCATCACACACTATCCGGTGTATTTGGGCAGCGTTGACGCCCTGCTGGAGCCCTACCTGGACGGTGAACCTGAGGCCGCCGCCATGATAGAAGACTTCTTGTTTTGCCTGAGCCGCAGCATCCCCGATTCCTACTGCCACATGAACCTGGGGCCTGCCGCCACCCGGGCGGGGCGGTATATTCTGGAGGCTGAAATCAAGCTCAATGAGGCCATTCCCTCCATCACCCTGCTGTATGACCCCGCCGTTACCCCGGACGACTTTGCCGAGCTGGCCCTGCGCTGTGCTTTGGTCTGTGCCAAGCCCAGCTTTGCCAATCACCCCGCCTATGCCGCCCGGCACCCCGGCGGATATGGCATTGCCAGCTGCTACAACGCCCTGCCTGTGGGAGGCGGCTCTTTCACCCTGTCCCGGCTGGTGCTCAGCCGGATTGCCCAGAAGTCGAGCAGCCTGGCCGAGTTTCTAGACAAAACCCTCCCCGAAGCCAGCGAGGTTCTCTTTGCCTTCATGGAACAAAAAATACGGTTCCTGGTGGAAGAAAGCCACTTTTTCCATTCCAGCTTCCTGGTGGAAGAGGGGTTCCTGCAGCTAAACCGTTTCACAGCCATGTTGGGTGTGGTGGGCTTGTGCGAGTGTGTGAATATCCTGCTGGAAAAAGAGGGGCGGCCCGGCCTATTTGGCCACAGCGAGGAAGCGGACGCACTGGGCTGCCAGGTGATGCAGCGGGTGGAGGAGCTGGCGGGGCATTTTTCCTCCCGATATTGTGAGGGCAGTGGCCATCATTTTTTGCTGCACGCACAGGTGGGTATAGACAGCGACATAGGCATAAGCCCCGGCGCGCGCGTGGCCATTGGGCAAGAGCCTGAGCTGTATGCCCATCTGCGCCAGGCCGCACGCTTCCACCCCTTTTTCCCCTCCGGCGTGGGAGATATTTTCCCCTTTGAGGCCACCGGCCAACACAACCCCGCTGCTATTTTGGATATCATCAAGGGCGCTTTTTCGCTGGGTTTGCAATATTTCTCCACCTACACCTCCAACAGTGACGTGGTTCGCATCACGGGCTATCTTGTCAAACGCTCCGACATGGAGGCGCTGGCAAACGGACGGGCCGTGCCGCAGGCAAACACCACCTGGGGTCTTGGTGCCATGCGCAACAACCGCGCACTGGAAAGGCAGGTGCGCAGGCTGTGAGAGCTCCCGTACATCGCATTTTGCCGCAAAGCCTGGTGGACGGCCCCGGCAACCGCAGTGTGATTTTTCTGCAGGGCTGTAACTTCCGCTGCCAGTATTGTCACAACCCGGAAACCATGGGCGTATGCAGGCACTGTGGCGCGTGCGTCCCCTTCTGCGCCACCGGGGCCTTGGGCCTTGCCGGGGGGCGCCTGCACTGGCAAGCTGAACGGTGTACCGGCTGCGGTGAATGCCACGCCCACTGCCCAAGCAGCGCCTCACCCAAGGCGCGGCAGATGAGCGCTGAGGAGGTGATGGAAGACCTCTGCACCTATCTCCCCTTCATCCGGGGCATCACGGTGTCTGGCGGGGAATGCAGCTTGTACCCGGAATTTTTACGGGCGCTTTTCCACCTTGCCAGGCAGGCCGGGCTCTCCACCCTGCTGGACAGCAACGGAAGCAGGCCGCTTTCGCAGGACAAGGAGCTGCTGGCCTACTGCGATGGGGTGATGATAGACATAAAAGCCATAGACCCCGCCTTCCATCTGGCGCTTACCCAAAGCCCCAACACAAACGTGCTGAAAAATGCGCGAGAGCTGGCGGAAATGGGAAAGCTGGCCGAGATTCGCACGGTCATCCTGCCCGGAAGCATACACAACGAGGAAACAGTACGTGGTGCAGCCCAGCTGCTGGGGCCCTATGCGCGGCAGGTTCATTACAAGCTTCTGCGTTTTCGCCCAGCAGGCACACGTGGCGAGGCGGCGCTTTGGCAAAGCCCCACGGCCATCGAGATGGAAACACTCCGCGCGCTGGCCCAGCAGAACGGGTTTTCCAGCGTGCAGGTGGTGTAATACGCAGCAGGGGAATATCTCTTACACTGCCATTCGCAAAAAACAAAGAAAGTTCCCAGCCATGCCTGAAGCGCACCCCAAAAGTTACACAGTGTGAAACACTGAATAGCCAAAGGGGTGCGCTTTAG
>CAYRFC010000050.1:0-15110 GCA_964423365.1 uncultured Oscillospiraceae bacterium | reverse complement strand
GCGTACTGGCGAATGGTGCGGTCGCTGGAAAACTTGCCCGCGTGGGCAATGTTCAGCAGGCACCTGCGGGCAAAGCCCTCGCTGTCGGCATAGTCGCGGTTCACCCGCAGCTTTGCCTCCACATAGGGGGTAAAGTCCAGCAGCAGGCGGTACACGTCGGGCGCGTGCCAGCTTGCCCCCTCCAAAATCGAATCATGCAGCTCGCGGAACACCCCGGTCTTGCCATCGCTGCAGCTGCCGTCCACCAGGCAGTCCATCACACGGCGGATGCGGGGGTTTTGCCGATACAGGCTTTTGGGGTCGTAGCTCTCCCCCAGCAGCCGCAGCTCCTCGGCCCGCGCGCCAAAGATATAGTTGTTTTCCTGCCCGCTCTCCTCTACAATCTCAATGTTGGCCCCGTCGTAGGTGCCCAGGGTCACCGCGCCGTTCAGCATCAGCTTCATGTTTCCGGTGCCGCTGGCCTCGGTGCCCGCGGTGGAAATCTGCTCGCTGATATCCGCGGCGGGTATCAGCTTTTCGGCATAGGACACATTGTAGTTCTGCACAAACAGCACCGAGAGCCTGCCCCGCATCTCCGGGTCTTCGTTCACCCGCCGGGCCACCTCGCCAATAAACTTGATGATGCCCTTGGCCCGGCGGTAGCCCGGCGCGGCCTTGGCCCCAAAGAGGCAGGCCATGGGCTGCCAGCCGGCCAGCTTTCCCTCTTTCAGGGAGAAATAGATGTCCAAGATGGCGAAGGCATTCAGAAGCTGGCGCTTGTACTCGTGCAGGCGCTTCACCTGAATGTCAAACACAGCGCCGGTGTCCAGCAAAAACCCGTTTTCCCGCTGCTGCACAAAGGCGGCCAGCTGCCGCTTTTTTTCTGTTTTGAGGGCGGCGAACTCCCGCAGGCTCTCAGGGTCTTCGGCAAAGGGGGAAAGCTTTTCCAGCTCCTGCAAATCACACAGCCAGCCGGGGCCGATGCGCCGGGTGAGGAAGGCCGAGAGCTCTGGGTTGCAGAGGCCCAGCCAGCGCCGCTGGCTGATGCCGTTGGTTTTGTTCGAAAAACGCCCGGGGTACAGGGCATACCAGTCCTTCAGCACCTCGTTTTTCAATATTTCGGTGTGCAGGGCCGCCACACCGTTCACACTGTGGCTGGCAAACACGGCCATCCGCGCCATGTGAATCCGCCCGCCGGAAATCAAGTCATAGCGGGCGGTGTCTGCCACGCCCGCCCCGGCCAGCTGCCGCGCCAAATGGTTTTGCAGCATCACCACATAGGGGTACACCTCGGGGGCCACCTCGCAGAACAGCCCGGTGTCCCAGGTTTCCAGCGCCTCGGCCATGATGGTGTGGTTGGTGTAGGCAAACAGGCCCTGCGCTATGGCGAAGGCCTCGGCAAAGTCCAGCTTCTCCCCGGCCATCAGCAGGCGCAGCAGCTCGGGAATGGCAATGGCCGGGTGGGTGTCGTTCAGCTGGATGGCCCATTGCTGGGGCAGGCTCTCCCAGCGGCCGCCATGGCACGCCCTGTGCCGCCGCAGCAGGCTTTGCAGGCTGGCCGAGGTGAAAAAGTACTGCTGCTTCAGCCGCAGGCGCTTGCCTTTGGGGGTATCATCGTTTGGGTACAGCACCGCCGTGATGGCGGCGGCCTCGTTTTGGGCGGCGTAGGCGGCGGCATAGTCCTGGCTGTTGTAGCTCTCCAGGTCAAAGGGCTGCACCGCCTCGGCCTGCCAGAGGCGCAGGGTGTTCACGGTTTTCCCGCCATAGCCCACCACCGGCATGTCGTAGGGCACCGCCCACACCTGCTGGCCCCGGAAGCAAACCAGCTCCTTTTCGTCCTCCCGCCGCAGGCTCCATGGGTCGCCAAAGCGCAGCCAGTCGTCCGGCTCCTCCCTTTGGAAGCCGTCCACAAGGCTTTGGCGGAACAGCCCATACCGGTAGCGGATGCCGTAGCCGTCCAGCCGGTAGCCAAGGGTGGCGGCGCTGTCTAAAAAGCAGGCGGCCAGCCGCCCCAGCCCGCCGTTGCCCAGCGCGGCGTCCTCCACCTCTTCCAGGGCCGCCGGGGAAAAGCCCTGTTCCTCCAGCAGCTTTTGGGTGTCCTCCAGCAGGCCCAGGTTGAACAGGTTGCCCGTCAGCACCCGCCCCAGCAGAAATTCCGCCGAAAAATAGCAGGCGGTTTTGCCGCCGTCTTCCCGCTGCCAGGCCGGCTTCAGCCCTGCCAAAACCGCGGCGCCCACCGCCATGTTCAGCTCTTTCGGGTCCTGCCTGTCCCGGCAGGCCGCCAGGGCCCCGGCCAGGGCTGCTTTCATGTTTTCCATCCGCTTTGCCTCGTTGTATACCGCTATTGGGGTTGCTTTGCTTTCTTCTTGGGTTGGCCGCCCAGGCCCAGAAGAATCCACACCAGGGCGCTCACGGCCATCAATATGGGGTAGAACAAAAAGGGAATCAGGTTGAAGGGGGTGAGGGCCAGCCCGGCCGCCGTGGCCCCCGCCGAGGCGTACAGAAGCTGTGCGCCGTAGGGAATCAGCCCCTGCCCCGCCGAGGTGAAGATATCCAGCAGGGAGGCCGTGCGCTTCGGGCTGATGTCAAACTCCTCGGAGATATCCTTGGCAATGGGCCCCGCTATGACGATGGCCACAGTGTTGTTGGCCGTGCATACGTCCACAAAGGCCCCCAGCAGCGCAATGCCAAGCTGTGCGCCTTTTTGGCCCTTCACAAAGCGGCGGATGGTGTAGAGCAGGAAGTCGATGCCGCCGTTCTCCTTCACCAGGGCGATGATGCCCGCCACCACAATGGAGATGGCGGTGATATCGTACATGCCGATGATGCCGCCGGTGCCGCTGGGCCCGCCCGCCACCACGGTGAACAGCCCCGCCAGCGGAATGGCCCCGGTGAACAAGCCCACCAGCGCCGAGAGCACCGTGCCCGCCACCAGCACCAGCACCACGTTCAGCCCCGCCAGCGCCGCCACCAGCACCACCAGATAGGGCAATATTTTGAGGAAGTTGTACTCCAGCGGCTCTGTTACGGTGTAGGTGTGGTTCAGGGTCAGCACCACAAAAATCACCAGGGTAACAAGGGCAGCGGGCAGCACAATTTTAAAATTCTCCTTGAATTTGTCCTTCATCTCGCAGCCCTGGGTACGGGTGGCGGCTATGGTGGTGTCGCTTATCATGGAGAGGTTGTCTCCAAACATGGCCCCGCTTACCACCGCGCCAATGCACAGCGCCCCCAGCAGCCCGGTTTTCTGGCTGATGCCCGCCGCAATGGGCACCAGCGCCACAATGGTGCCCACCGAGGTGCCCATGGAGAGCGAGATGAAGCAGGCGATGAGGAACAGCCCCGCCACCGCCACACTGGGCGGCATGATGGACAGCGCAAAATTGACCACGCTCTCCACCCCGCCGGCCGCCTGCACGGTGCCCGAAAAGGCCCCCGCCAGCAGGAACACCACACACATCACCATCACATTGGGGTTGCCCATGCCCTCGGCCAAAAGGCCCAGCTTTTCGGCAAAGCTCTTTTTGGGGTTTTGCAAAAAGGCCACCACCATGGCCACCAGAAAGCCCACAATAGCCGGCATGGCGTAAAAATCCTGAAATATCACGCCACTGCCAATGAAAATAACCAAAAATACCAGGATGGGCAACAGGCCCATCAGCCTTCCACGTTTCATGCACGCCTCCCGCACGCCAAATCTTCCGCCGCCCCAGTGCCGCAAGGGGCATTCTGCCGGTTTTTCATCCAAAAATTATAGCAAATAAAGTGTATCGCATCTGCACCCGAAATGCAAACCCGCTCGGGCAGGGCAAAGCACCGCCCCCGCCCGGTGGGCGGTGTGGCGGCCGGGTGTGTGCCTGTGCACGGTTGCTTTTGTATCAGAAGCCGTTTTCGGCCACTGCGGCAAAGGCCTGCACCACGTCAGGGTCAAAGCGCGGGCTCCATATGCCGCGTATGGTGTGCAGCGCCCCCTGCGGGCTATACCGCTGCTGGCCCACCAGCTCAAAGTAGGCGTCCACCACCGCAATCACACGGGCCACCAGCGGAATCTCCTGCCCCTTTATCCCCTGTGGGTAGCCGCTGCCATCGTAGTTTTCATGGTGGTTTTGGGCCATTTCCACGGCCATTTTCAGCATCTCGTTCTCGGGGAATTTCTCAATGATTTTGTATAGCATCAAAGCGCCAATGGTGGTGTGCCGTTCCGCCGCGCCCTGCTTGTTGCGTTGGCCGTGCAAAAAGTGCTCGTCACGGCCCGTCATGCCCGCCATGCCAATATCATACAGTGCCGCGGCATACAGGAAGTTTCGCATAAATTCCTCGTTCAGCAGCTCCATATACGCCGGGTTGCGCCGCATCTCCCCCAGCAGCCGGGCACAGGCCGTCTGCACCTGCTTAATGGGGCGGTGCTGCTGGGTGCTGCCCACCTCGGCAAAGCCCACCAGTGCCTCTATGATGGCCACCTGCGCGTCCAGGTTTTCGTTTTGCAGGCGTATCATCTTCTCCTGGGTCTCTATCAGCGTCTGGTACTGCTTGTCCAGCTGCCGCGTCAGCTCCTGGTTTTTCTGGTTCAGCGCGGCTTGCAGCCTGGCAATTTTCAAGTGGGTTTCCACCCGGGCGCGCACCTCTTCCAGCACAAAGGGCTTGGTGATATAGTCCACCCCGCCCGCCTGAAAGGCGCTCAGTTTGTCCTGTGTTTCTGAGAGTGCCGAGATAAAAATAATCGGCACCTCTCGCAATTGTTCTTTCTCCTTCATCAATCGCGCCGTGGTGTAGCCATCCATATCCGGCATGTTGATATCCAGCAGGATGATGTCTGGCGGCAGGATAGAGAGGCTGGTGATGGCATCGCGGCCGGACTGGAAGGCATAGGTAACAAAGCCCTCGTCCTTGAGCATCCTGTTCAGCAATCTGATGTTTTCCACAACGTCGTCGATGATTGCAACCCTGTCGCCACTGGTGTTTACGAATTGGTTCAGCGTAATGTTTTGCACATCTTCGCACCCGACATGCGCTGCGCTTTACGGCATCCGCATTGCTCAACCGCCCCCCGCAGGTGAGAATGGTTCTGGTATGCAGCAGGCACTTCCTTTCTTTCAGTTTTTTTATTAAAATCGTTAAGAACCCTTTGGGGTTTTTAACGGATTTTATGGGAATTCTATGAACCTGCACCCTCCAAAAGCTGGGTGATGCCCTTGCTGTCGAAGTTGTCGGCCAGCTCCTGCAAAAGCTCCCGCAGGGGCCGGTCCTCCACCAGTGCGGCCACGGCCTCCACCCTGTCAAAATCGCCATGGAACACGGCGGTCTTCAGCGTCTCCACCATCTCCGCGGTCAGGCAGGCCAGGTCCGGCTTGCCCGGCGCGGCATTTTGCGGCGGCGCCTCCGCCTTCCCGCGCAGATACTCCACCCCCGCGTGCAGGGCCACCACGCCCAGCAAATCATTTTTCACAAAGGGCTTGCACACATAGCCGCAAAAGCCCAGCTGGCGGGTCATGTCCACCGTCTCCTTCATCGCGTCGGCCGTAAGGGCCACTATGGGAATGCCGGCCCCCCATTTGCTCTCATGAATGAAGGCCGTCGCCTCCAGGCCGTCCATATCGGGCATCCGCAGGTCCATCAGAATGAGCTGCGGGCTGTGCTGCCGGGCCTTCTCTATGGCCTCCTGCCCGGTTTCCGCAAAGTAGAGCTCATAGCCCAGCGGCTCCAAAAACTCCCGCACAACATCCCGGTTGCTCTCCACATCGTCGGCCACCAGCACGGTGCAGGGCGCCGTGATGCCCACGACAGGCAGGCTGGCCTCCAGCGTTTCCTCGGCGCGGTGGGCCGGGCCTTTGGCCCTGTAGGCCTTGAAGCTGAAGCGGAAGCTGGCGCCCTGGCCGGGGGCGCTCTCCAGCACGAACAAATCGCCTCCCATCAGCCTGGCAAACGCGCGGCTGATGGGCATGCCAAGGCCGGTGCCCCCGCTTTTTCCCTTGCCGGAGGCCGTCTGCTCAAAGGTGCTGAAAACCTTTTCAAACTCGTCGGGCGCAATGCCGTCGCCCGTGTCGATGATGTCAATTTCAAAGAGCACCGGCTCCCGTTCCGGCTCGTCCTCCTCGGCGGGCAGGGGCTGCTTGGCCAGCCGCACGGTGATGCTGCCATCGGTGGTGAATTTCACCGCGTTGCCCAGCACATTGAACAGCACCTGCCGAATTTTGGCCTGGTCGGCCTCAATGGTGGCCGGAATATCCCCGGCGCACTCCACCCGGTACTGGATATTTTTCTGGGAGAGCTGCAGGGCGAAGATATTCACCACATCCCCCAGCAGGGCCGTTAAGCTAAAGCTGGTGTAAGACACCTCCAGCCGCCCCGCCTCTATCTTGGACATGTCCAAAATGTCGTTGATGAGCATCAGCAGGTGGTCGCCGCTTTTCTTGATGGTGCCGATGTGCTTTTTGTCCTCGGCGGAGAGGCTTTGGCTGTCCTGCAAAATTTGGCAATAGCCCAAAATGGCATTCATGGGGGTGCGTATCTCGTGGCTCATGTTGGAGATAAAATGGCTCTTGGCCAGGTTGGCCGCGTCCGAGGCACTTTTCAGGTCGTAGAGCTCGGTCTGGTCATTGTATATCTGGATGGCCACCTTTTCTTCACTTTCCGCAATATTTCGTATAACCGAAATATATTTGTAGCAATGGTCCTGCCTGTCGGCTATCTCGCACACCCGGAACTCCCCCTCTGCGGAGGTGTTGGTGGCCAAAGAGCGCAAAATCCCCTCCTTCAGCCCCGCCGCGTTGAGGCCGTTCCACTCCTCCAGCCGCAGGCCGCCCAGAATGTCGGCCATGTTGGTGCCGGAGCGGCGGCGCATATATTTGTTCATGAACACCAGCTCTCCCTGCTCGCTCACTATGGTGATACCCACCGGCAGGTCGTCCAATATTTCGCAGAGGGTGTCCATCATCAGGTTCAGCGAGGTGGGCAGCTTTTGCTGCTGGCCGGTATATTTGTCGATGGAGAGCCGCTCGAAAAAGTTCCCGTGTGACACCTTGGACACCAGAGAGATGATGTCGAAGAAAAACTCCGTGTTGTAGTGGCTGTGGTCTATCAGCCGCCGCGCCGCCACCGAGACCTCGTCGTCCCCCAGCGGGTATTCCGCGGGCAAATCCTGGCTGAGCTTGCCAATGATATGCTTTAGGGTGGTCACCGGCAGGGTGATTTCGGTGACCTTGCGGCAGACGAAGTAGAAGTAGAAGGCCACCAGCACAGAAAAAAACAAAAAGATGAGCATGGACGGGCCCACAATGCTGCCCAGAATGGCATAGAAGCTGGAGGCGCTGGCCACATACCAGCCCTGGTAGGGCAGCTCGGTCATCACGCCCCAGTAGCGCGCGTCCCCCACGGTAAACATGCCGTCACGCTTGCCGGCTGCCAGGTGGGCGGGCAGGCTGGTATTCGCGGCCAGCCGCACAGCGGCCGGCTTGCCCTCCCCCTCCAGCACATAGGCCTGGGTGCCCGCCCCCACCGTGGCGGCCGGCGGGGGCGCCACCAGCAGGGCGTGGCCCAGAAAGCCGTCTTCCGCCTGCTGCGCCTCCTCCAGCACCTGCTGCCAAAAGGGCTCCAGGTAAAACACCACCCCGGCCACGCCCACCAGCTTTCCATAGTGGTACAGGGGGCTGAGCAGGGTGCCCGCGGGGCGGTCAATGCCCTCCTTTGGGTAGTGGGGCAGCATCTGCACATCTAGCTGGCCCGCCGCAAAATTTTGCATCCAGGGCTCGCCCTCTGCCCAGAAAGGCCAAATCTCCACCCCGCCATGGCTGCTGAACACCCTTTTGCTGGAGAGGTCTATCAGGTAGAGCCCCACCACCTCGCCCCCCACCTGCTCCTGCATCCCTTTCAGAAGCTGCAGGCAGTCCTCCGCCTGCACAAACAGGGGCTGGTTCTCGGCGTGCTCATAGTCGTCGTCCAGCGCCGCCAGCAGGGTGGTGGTTTCCGGCGCGGCCGACAGCCGCTCTATGGCGTGGCGGTACCGCCCCAGGCAAACGGCTGCCGCATCCACAATCAACTCGTTTTGATAGGCCTGCCTGTCCCGCACATTGCCAACGGTGTACAGCGAACATACCAGAAAGCTAACCCCCACAATAGGCAGCATAAGCAGCACTGTAGAGAGCACAAAGGTGTTCACAATTTGATGGCGAATTGGCCTCATTGCCGTCCGTCCTTTTCATCCTAGCATAAAGTGAAGCGGACTTTGCTCTGCCCGCGCTTCTAAGAAAAGCCGGGAAAGGCCGCGCCAAAGGCGTCCACCACATCCGGGGCGAAGGCGCTGCCCGCCCCCTCCTCAATGATGCGCCAGGCCTCCTTGGGGGCATAGGGCGGCTTGTAGGGGCGCTTGGAAACCAGAGCGTCATATACGTCGGCAATGGCCATAATTTGTGCCGAAAGCGGAATCTCGTTGCCCTTCAGGCCGCAGGGGTAGCCGCTGCCGTCCCAGCACTCGTGGTGGTACAGCACCACCTCGTGCCCCATCACAATAAAGGGGTCGTCGCCCAGCTTCTGGCGCAGCTTTTCCATGGTTTTTGCCCCGATGATGGTGTGCTGCTTCATCACGGCATATTCCTCCTCCGTCAGCTTGCTGGGCTTGAGCAGGATTTTATCCTCTATGCCCACCTTGCCAATATCGTGCAGGGCGGAAACGCTGCTCAGGTTTGCCACAAAGGTCTCGTCCACCACCCGCTCGTAGCGCTTGTTCTGGGCCAGGCGGGCCGCAATGGCCTCGCAGTAGCGGCACACCCGGTAGAGGTGGTCGCCGGTGTCGTTGTCCCGCAGCTCTGAAAGCTGCGCCAGCGCGGTGATGATGGCCTGCCGGGTGACCAAAAGCCGCCCGTGGGTGGCCACAATCTCCTCCACCTGCTGCTGCACACGCTGCTCCAGCTGGGCGTTCATGCTCTCCACCTGGCTTTGCAGGGCCGCAATGCGCAGGTGGTTGCCAATGCGTATGCGAATTTCGTCCACCTCAAAGGGCTTGATGATATAGTCCACCCCGCCCGCCTCAAAAGCCCGCACCTTGCTGTCCATCTCATTGAGCGCCGAGATGAAAATAACCGGGATGTGCTGGGCCGCCGGGCGTTTTTTGATTTTCTGGCAGACCTCAAAGCCGCTCATGTCCGGCATGGTGATGTCCAGCAAAATCAAAGCCGGGGCCACGGCCTCCAGGGCCTCTATGGCCGTGCTGCCCGAGGTGAACAAGGCGGGCTTGTAGCCCAGGCCCCGCAAAATTTCCTGCAACAGTTTCAGGTTGGCCGGGGTATCGTCTATGACCATGATGGTTTGCGCCGTGGAGCGTTCTGTCTCTCGTTCCATGTTGTAAAACCATATCCTTTCCGAATTGGCAGGCCCGGCCAGGCCGCCTGTCTGCTCAAGAGGGCGGCGGATGCCCCTTGGCGATATGCGCCGCAGCCTCGCGGGCAATTTCCGGGTGGCACAGCAGATACTCTGCCAGCATCTGGCTGAACAGGCGCAGCTCATGAATCATTCCAATGGGGTAGCTCCGGCGCAGCGTGCAGTCATCAAAACCAACAAAGCCCATAAACCGCCCATTTTCATAAAAGGCAAAGTGCAGCATGGAGCAGATATTCTGGTTTTTCAGTTGGGCCCGCTCCTCGGGGCTCAGCACCTCCGGGTCCTCCATAATAAACATCTTGTGCTTTTTAAAGGCGGCGGTGATGGTGGGAAACCCCGCGCCCGAAACATCCAGAAACTGGTAGATTTGGGCCGTGGCGCCGGAATCACACCATTCGAAGGTATTCTGCAAGCCCCCGCTTTCCGGCACCACCTGAAAAATGTAGCCCCGGCTGAAGGTGTACTGGTTGGTGAGCACGCTGAGCACATGATACACTGTCTTGTAGGGGGTTTCGGAGGCGGACAGCAGCTGGGAGAGGTAGCTGTAGCGCCAGATATTGGGGCCTGCAAACGGGCCGGCCCGGGCCGGCGGCCAGGCGCTGCGCTGCAGGGGCTCCTCCGGCTCCTCCTCATATTCCAAAATGCGGGAGATGGCGGCCGACACCCCCACCGCCGCATAAAAGCTGGCCAAAATGAGAAGCGGCACCACCAAAAGCACCACAACGGGCGGCCCCTGGCCCGTTTGAACAAAAAAGCCGAAGCTGAACAGCATATAGAGGTTGGCCAGTGCCGTCCACACCACCAGCAGCAAAAGCTGCTTTTTGTGCAGGGCCGCCCCCAGCATCCACTGCACAGGCCGCCCCCGCAAAAAACCGCCCAGGCATATCACCAAAAGCAAAAACACCAGCAAAAACACCGGCGTCCTTTGCTGCAGCAGCCGCCTGCCCCAGCCGCCCGCCGCGTGGCCCAGCAGGGCCGCTATAGCCGAGTATATTGATAGGAATTGAAGCAGGAATGCCTCCGCCAGAAAAGCCGCCCACAGCAGATGGCACCGCAGCAGGCAGCACAGCTCCAAAAACAAAAGCGCCGCACAAAACAGGCCGGCCCATTGCTCGCCAAAATAGAAAAAGGGCAGAAAAACCGCTGTACACAGTACACCCGCCCCTGCCACCACCAGCGTTTGCTGCTGCCGTATTTTACGCCCCGCCTGCATCTGCGCGCAAAACAGCAGAAACAGGCAGTGAAAGGCAAACAGTACCACCAGCAAAAGCAGATAGAGCAAAGCATTCTCCCACAGCATGCTATGCACCTCGCATTTTGGCTTTGGGCCGCTGAAAGTTTTACCGGCAGGCGAACCCACACGGCAGCCTTGCCCGCCGTGCCTTAAAAACGGCTTGACCCGTTTTTAAGTTTGCTAAGTATAGCAAGGGGCAAATGTGGGTGTCAACGAAACACAAGACCCCCAAAATAGGCGGTCTGTTCCCGCTTCTCTGCCACCCGCAGGGCCGCCGCCGGGCAGAATGCTTTTTGCTGCGCATATTATGTTTTTCCGCGCGGCGGGGGCCTTGCCTGGCTGCCCCAAAAATATTTTTCTCCTTTATGTGGAAATTTCCGAAAAGATGACAAAAACCGCACAGCCAGTGTGCGGTTCAGCAGCGGAAACGGGAATTCTTTCCACCCTCTTCTTTTGGCTTATCCGGCCTTGGCACTGCCCAGGCCGGCTGGCAGCAGGCAGGTGCCCGGCTCCAGCAGGTCGCACAGGCTCAGCAAATCCACATACCGGCTCTGGTGAAAAACAAGGGGGCGGCCCCCGCCCTTTTGCAGCAGGTGAATAAAGCCCTCCAGGGTGGTGGCCGCCCCCGGCAGGCAGGTGGCATACACCCCCAGCTTTTCCCTGCGGTGGCAGTCGCTCACGCCCAGCGGCTGCAAGCCCAGGCGGCGGCAGGCGGCCAGGGCTCTCTGGTTTGCCTCCCAGCCTGTGCTGGCGTTGAAGGCCTCTATGCCACACAGGCCCTCCACCTCATAGAGCTGGTCCTTCAGCCCGCGGTTGTTGCTGCGGTAGGGGTGGGCGGCAAAGCAGGCCCCGCCCGCACGGTTTACCAGGTGGATGAAGGCCTGCGCCGAAAGGCCCGGGCGGGGCGGCTCCGGCAGGCCAAAGGCCACAATATCCCCCTGAGCCGAGTAGTATTCCAGCCCCACAAAAATGGGAAAGCCCGTTTGCCGCGCATGTTGTTCAGCCTCCCGCCGAAGGCCCATGCTGTCATGGTCGGTGATACAGATGGCGTCCAGCCCCAGCAGCCGGGCCGTGTGCACCATCTCCGCCAGGCCCAGGGCACTGTCGGGCGAATGCGTTTTTTCATGCATATGCAGGTCTACCAGCATGCCAAGGCCTCCGAAGGGTGTTTTTTTCATTATACACCCCGGGCATGCACCCGAACAGCCGCATTGAAAAACACAATCACAGCCGCTTCCCTATAGGTAATTTCTATGCAGCTTCATCATCCGGCGGTAGGGGGGCGGGCGGCTGCACCAAAATTTCCAGCACCCGCTGCTTCACCGCCTGGGCCACCGTTACCGCCAGCCCCTCATACACAAAGGCCTCCCCCACCTCGGGAAAGCGCCCCAGCACCTCCAGCACCCAGCCCCCCACCGTAGAGCTTTCAAAAACGCCACCCAGGCCAAATTTTTCCATAAAGTCATCGATGTCCGCACTGCCCAGCACCCGCCACCGGCCATCGCCCTCCTGCACAAAGGGCTCCACCACCTCGTCGTGCTCATCCCAAATTTCGCCCACCAGCTCCTCCAGTATATCCTCCACCGTCACCAGCCCCAGGGTGCCGCCATACTCATCCACTATCACGGCCATATGCATGTTTTTTTGCTGCAGCTGCTCTAGCAGCTGGGAGATTTTCACCTGCTTTGCCACAAACAGCACCGGCTTTATCACGCTTTCCAGGCTTTTTCCCTGCTGCACCTCATGCCAAAAATCCTTTTGCAGCAGCACCCCCTTGATGTCATCCAGAGAGCGCCCATACACCGGCAGCCGGGAAAAGCCCGACTCATGGAACACCGCCGCAATGCCGCCGGGCGGGTCGTCCAGCGCCACCGCCGTGATATCGACCCGGGGGGTTAAAATTTCCCCCGCATCCAGGTCGTCAAATTCAATCACCTGCCGAATCAAACCCGCCTCGGCCGCGTTGATGCCGCCGTCCGCGTGGGCTTCGTCCACATAGGCCAGCAGCTCCTCCTCGGTCATGTTTTGGCCGCCCTGAATGCGGAAAATGCGCAGCAAAAGCCGCTTCCAGGCAGAAAACAGGGCGTTCACCGGGGTGAACAGCACACAGCAGGCCCCCAGCAGCGGGGCCGAAAAGATGGCAAATTTCTCCGGGCTCTCCTTGGCCAGGGTTTTGGGGGATATCTCGCCAAACAGCAGCACCAGCACCGTCATGCATAGGGTGGCCAGCGTTACCCCCACGTTGCCAAACCAGCCCACAAACAGCACCGTAGCCAACGAGGTGGAGGCAATGTTGACGATGTTGTTGCCCACCAAGACGGTGGAGAGCAGCACGTCGTACCGCCCAGAGAGCTGCAGCGCGCGCGCCGCCCCCCGCTGCCCGGCCGCCGCCATGCTTTTGAGGCGCACGGTGTTCAGCGAGGAGAATGCCGTTTCACTGGCCGAGAAAAAGCCAGAGAGCACCAGCAGGCAGAACAGCGCCAGAAGAAGTGGCAGACTATCATTTGTTTCCATCTATAAAAACCGGCCTTTCTCTATAGCGGCGGCCCTTTTGCGCCGCCCGAAGCTCTTGGGCAACACCGCACAAAGCTGACACAGCCGCATCACCGGCTTCTCTGTGCGGTATTGCCCTTGCTTCTCATCCGCCTGCTATTTTACCATACTTTTCCGCAGGGTGCAAAAAAGCACCGTTTTCACGGTGCTTTTCGTCTTTTTCCATCATGACGCCTGCTTTTGCAGGGCCAGCGCCTCTTTGATGCATTTGGCAATCTCATTGGGGCAGGAGGTGAGCTTCTGCCCGCACTGGATGCCCTGCAGCAAGGCCATGGCCTCTCCGGCCTGCCGCCCGCACAGCAGGGCGCACACGCCTTTCAGGTTGCCGTCGCAGCCGCCCTGCACGCTCACCTCCTCGATGATAGTGCCCCGCAGCCGCACGGTGGTGAAGGCCGAGCATACGCCTTCATTGTGTCTTGTGTGTGTCATGGTTTTCCTCTTTGTTTTCCGTTTTAGCCATACAGTTTTTCCAGCACCGTGCCCACCACCTCGGCGGTGGGCTCTATGCCATAGTGCCCCACGTCCACGGCCAAATCATAGTTGCTGGCGCTGCCCCAGTCGCGGTCGGTGTAAAAGCTATAGAAGTTGGCGCGGATACGGTCGGTTTTGCGTATGAGGGCGCGGGCGGCGTCCTCGTCCAGCTTGTGCAGCCGGGAAATGCGCTCTATGCGGCTCTCCAGCTTTGCGTGCAAAAACAGGGAAAAGGTTTTTTCTCTGCCCCGCAGAATATAGTCGGCGCAGCGCCCGATGATGACGCAGGGCTCCCGCTCGGCCACCTCGCGGATGACCTGGGCCACATAGTTTTGCAGCCTGTCGTTCGAGGTATAGGTCAGCTCGCTGAAGGAGGTGGGCGCCTGGTTGCCCGCCGCCGCCATAGACAGAGAGTACAGCAGGCTGTTAGTGGGCTTTTCGTCCGCCTTTTCAAACATTTCCTCTGTAATACCGCTTTTCTTTGCCGCCTCTTGCAGCAGCTCACGGTCATAGAAGGCAATGCCCATTTTCTGGGCCACCAGCCGGCCCACTTCGCGGCCTCCGCTGCCAAACTCACGTGCAATACATACGGAAAGATGCTCTCCCATACTCTGGCCCTCCCAACCCGGATAATGTGGCGCGGCGGCGGCCCGCTTTCCTCTGCGGGCCCGCTTCTGCGCGTTCAGGCTGGCTTTAGTATACCACATATTCCCCTGTTTGCACAGGGGAATGTAGCCCCAGGGCAAACAGCCCGCTTTAGGCCGGGCTGGCGCTGCCCTGCGGCAGAAGATGCAGGCTTTTCACCCGGCTGAGCAGCAGCGCCGCCGCCAGCACAATGGCCAAATCTGGCAGCAGCCAGCCCGCGTTATAGCCCAGTGAATAGACCCACACCGGGGTACCCTCCGGCGCGTAGGCCCCCCAGATGAGGATGCCGGAAAGAAAGCTGCACAAAAGCCGGAACAGCCCGGTGGCCACAATGCCCACCACCAGCCCGCCCGTGGGCGAGGGGATTTTTTTGGCAATGGGCCCGGCAAAACCAAGGCCGGTGTAGGCCAGCAGATAGTCCAACAAAACACACAGCACCATGGCGGGAATCGTTGGCACCACGGCCACGCTGTCCATGCCCTGCATCATTTGCAGCAGGCCGTACACGGCGGCAGAGGCCACCCCCCAGCGCCCCCCGTGGCGGAAGCTGACCAGCAGGATGGGCAGGGTGGAAAAGGCGGTGACGGTGCCCCCCCAGGGCATCTTGAACAGCGGGATGAACGAGAGCACGAAGGCCAGGGCAACCATCAGGGCGCTCTCCACCAGCACAGCGGTGCGGGACATTTGAGACGGCGATTTCATAGAACAACTCTCCTTTTCTTGTGTGGAACGGCCAAACGGCTAGCGTGTTTCCGCCCCCTTTTTTGTGACACAAAAACAGCGCCCGCGGCATAAAAACCACGGGCGCAAAAAGAGGTTTCGCAAGCAAAACTCCCTACGCCGGCATTACCCGGAT
>CAYRFC010000049.1:8304-15159 GCA_964423365.1 uncultured Oscillospiraceae bacterium | reverse complement strand
ACGGCTGGAGAAAGGCGCCCCTTCCCCGGGGGTTTGCACAGCAAAAAACGGGAGAGCCCCGCGGTGGCGGTCTCTCCCGTTTTTTGTTCTGCCTTGCAATAGGAACTGCCTAGCGTTTGGCCATGGGGCAATAGGCCTTTTCCAGCTCTATGGCCTTGTAGGCGGGGCGGATAATCCGCCCGCCCACCACCACTTCCTCCATGCGGTGGGCCGCCCAGCCGCTGATGCGCGCCGCGGCAAACAGGGGGGTGTACAGCTCCTCGGGGATGCCGAGGATGCGGTAGATGAAGCCGGAGTAGAAGTCCACATTGGCGGCAATGACCTTGTCTTTGCCGGTGCTGGCCGCAAACACCCCCGGGGCCAGCTTCTCCACCAGCTCCATCAGGGCAAACTCGGCCTGCAGCTCGGCGCTTTGGGCGGCCACCAGGCTGCGGGCATACTGCTTCAGCAGCACGGCACGCGGGTCGCTTTGGGTGTAGATGGCGTGGCCCATGCCATAGATTTTGCCGCTGCCGTCCCCGGCCTCTTTTTTCAGAATTTTGGCAAGATACGCCGCCACCTCGGCCTCATCGGTGTAGCATTTCACATTGGCCAGAATGTCCCGCATCATGCGGCACACCCGCACGTTGGCCCCGCCGTGCAGCGGCCCTTTCAGGCTGTTCACCGCACCCGCCACGGCGGCGTAGGTGTCGGTGCCCGAGGAGGAGAGCACCCGGCAGGTGAAGGTGGAGTTGTTGCCGCCGCCATGCTCGGCGTGCAGGGCCATGCAAAGGTCCAGCAGGCGGGCCTCCTCGGGGGTGTACTGGTGGTCTGGCCGCAGGCGGTAGAGGAAGTTCTCTGCCGGGCTGCCCGCGCTGCCCGCCGCCTCGTCGGCCTTGTAGTAGCCGTGTACGGCGGCGTAGGCGCTGGCCACAATGCTGGGGAACACCCCAATCAGCCGGATGCACTGGCGCATCATGGCGGGCAGGCTGGTGTCGTCGGGGTTTTCGTCGCAGGCGTAGAGCGCCAGCACGCTGCGGGCCAGCATGTTCATCATGTCGCCGCTGGGGCGCTTTAGGAAGATGTCCTCCGCCCAGCCCTCGGGCAGGGGGCTGGCCTCCTTCAGCATGCTGGAAAACTGGCTGTGCTGGGCCTTGTTTGGCAGCTTGCCAAACAGCAGCAGATAGGCCACCTCGGCCATGCCCTGCCGGCCCTCCTCCCAGAAGCCCTGGGCGATGTCCTGCACGCTGATGCCGCGGTAGTACAGCTTGCCGGGGGCGGGCACCCGCTCGTCGTCGCGGATGGTGTAGCCCTGCACCGAGCCGATGCGGCTGGCCCCGGCCAGCACCCCGGTGCCGTCTGCGTTGCGCAGCCCGCGCTTGATGTCGTGCTCCTCATAAATCTCCCGGGGCACCCCCGCATTCTCCATGAAGCTCTTGCAAAGGCCGGCAATCAGGGCTTCGTTCTCCTCCCGGTAGCCGCAGGCGTCCATTTTGTTTTCCATTGTGTTCCTCCCTCTCTAGGCCGGTGCCCCGGCAGGTGTTTCGCTTGCCCATAGTATAGCCCGGCGCGGCGTCAGTTACAAATATAAATACTTCTATAAACTCTATTTATTTTTATTTATAGTAACGGTTCTACTTGTTTTTTTCTCTGCGCCGCCCTATAATAGCCCTATACAAATATCTATCTAATTATTATAGGTATTTATTTATATGGCAAATATGGCAAAAAGCGCAAAAAGAGGAGCCCCGGATGTTTTCCAATATGGAGTATGTGTATGCGGTGTACAAGCACCGCAGTTTTTCCAAGGCCGCCGAAAGCCTGTTCATCTCCCAGCCCTCCCTCAGCCTCACGGTGAAAAAGGTGGAGCAGCGGGTGGGCTCCCCCCTGTTCGACCGCAGCACCAGCCCGGTGCGCCTCACCGAATGCGGCGAGGAGTACATCCGCTGTGCGGAGCGCATCATGGATGTGCAGAGCGGCTTTGAAAACTACCTGGGGGCCCTGGGGGCGCTGGAGAGCGGCAGCCTGGTGCTGGGCGCCAGCAATTTTTTCACCTCCTACATTCTGCCCCCGGTCATCACCCAGTTCAAAACCAAGCACCCCGGGCTGCGGGTGCACCTGGTGGAGGCGGGCACGGCCGACCTGGAGCGCCAGCTTTTTGACGGCGGGCTGGACCTGGTGGCCGACAACAACGAGCTGAACCCGGCCCTGTACAAAAAACAGTTCTTTTTTGCAGAGCGGCTTTTGCTGGCCCTGCCCCGCCCGCTGGCCGGGGAGGCGCTGCGGCCCTACGCGCTGGAGATTGGGGATATTGTGGGCGGGCGGCACCTGCAAAAAGGCACACCCGCCCCGCCGCTGGCCCTGTTTGGGCAGCTGCCCTTCCTGCTGCTGCGCCGCGGGAACGACACCCGCACCCGGGCCGACCAGCTCTTTGCCCAGCAGCAGCTCTCGCCCCCGGTGGTGCTGGAGCTGGACCAGCTGGCCACGGCCTTTCACATGGCCTACCGGGGCCTGGGGGCCACCCTGGCCAGCGACACCCTGGTGCGGGAAATTCTGCCCGACGAGCGGCTTTTGTATTTCAAGCTGACCGGCCCGCTGGCCCACCGGGACAACTATTTCCACTACAAGCACAACAAATACCTCAGCCGCCCCATGAAGGCTTTTTTGGCCACCGCCAATGCCGCCGGGCCAAAAAATAGCCCCGAACCACCGTAAAACAGCCCCGAACCACCGTAAAAAAGACCCGTTTTGCCACAACCTCCTTCTCCTGACTTATTTTCATATTTTTTCATCAGGCTTTGTGGTATAGTAGATACTCTTATGCCATTGGTCACTTTCCATTCGGCAAAGCAGACAGCCCCTATCCATCGCCCCCGGAGGTACACCCCCTATGAAACGCGTTCCCCTGATTGGCCTCATTCTCTTAGCCGGGGTTTGGCTGGTGCTTGCCATCACCCAGTTTGTCTCGTCCACCGCCTCCATTGCCGCAGAGGGGGAGAACCAGAACATGCTGGCCATAGCGGAAAGCAACACCGCCGTGGTAAACCACACCCTAAACAGCCGCATTGCCTCGCTGCAAAACCTTGCCGCCATGCTGGAAAACGCCGGCAGCGGCTACACCTCCGCCGAGGCGATGAAGCTGCTGGCCAGCTTCTCTAAAACCGAAGGCTACGAGCGCCTGGCCATTGATTATGCAAACGGCACCACCCACACCTCCGACGGCCTGCACTTTGACATCTCCCAGCTTGGCTACGGCGAGCGTATTCGCGAGGGCAAGCCCTTTGTGCTGGACGTGATACCCGCCCTGGCCGACGGCACCCCCGTGGTGTGCCTTATGGTTCCCCTGCACGGCCCCGACGGCTACGAGGCCGCCCTGCGCTGCGCCCTGACCACCGCGCAGCTCAGCCAGATATTCCAGCAGACCTTTTTCACCGGCGGGGGCGGCTTTGTGCTGGTGGACGCCAAGGGCCAATATGCCGCGGCCAGCACCCCCGCCCCCGCCGCCCTGGCCGGGGAGAACTATAACGACGACATGGCGGCTCTTTCCCCCACCGTGGATACCACCAGCCCGGAGGGCTCTACCAGCAGCCAGTTCCATTTTGCAGGGGAGAGCTACCAGGCCTACCATGTGCCGGTGACGGTGGACGGCTGGCAGCTGACCACGGTGGTGCCCCGGGCCAGCCTGGAGCAAAGAACCAAGGCCCACATCACAAACGCCTTTGTGCTGCTGGTGCAGATTGTGGCGCTGATTTTGATTTTCACCCTGTATATCTACCTGAGTGAGCGCGGCGCCAAGCGCAAGGCCCTGCTGAACGAGGCCTGCTTCAAGGCCCTGGCCGCCCAGACCGGGAAGGTGATTTTGGAGTGGGACTTTGAAAGCGGAAAGATCGTCTCTGCCACCAATTTTAAGGAGCTGTTTGGCCGCGAGGCCGCCACACAGGACTCCGCCGAGGACGCGCTGAGCCAGGCTGCCGTGATGGCGGAGGACCAGGATGCCTTCCGCAGCGTGTTTGCCACCGTGCTGAGCGGCCAGCCCGTCTCCGACGCACGCTTTCGCGTGGCCGACCAGGACGGCATCTACCATTGGTGCTCCCTCTCGGGCATTGTGGTGAAAAAGCCGAATGGAGAGCCCTACAAGGCCATCGGCTCTCTGGAGAATATAGAGGAGCAGGTGCAGAAGGAGGAGCAACTGCGGCGAAGGGCCGAGATAGACGCCCTGACCGGCCTGTACAACCGCGCCACCACAGAGTACCTCATTCAGGAAACCCTGAAGGGCCGCCGCGCCAGCGACAACCGCTACGCCCTGTTCATCATCGACGTGGACAACTTTAAGGCCGTGAACGACAAGCTGGGCCATATGTATGGAGACATGGTGCTGGCCAGCCTCTCCTCCATGCTGAAAAAGCTGTTCCGCAGCGACGACGTGGCGGGCCGGGTGGGGGGCGACGAGTTTTTTGTGTTTTTGAAAAACTTCCACAGCACCCATCTCATTCAAACCAAGGCGGCCGAAATATGCGAGCTGTACCGAAACACCTACATAGAGAGCGGCCAGATGGTGAGCATCTCGGCCAGCGTGGGCATCTCCCTGTGCCCGGAGCACGGCTGCGATTTGGAAACCCTGTACAAAAACGCCGATACCGCACTGTATGAGGCCAAGGCCCGGGGGAAGGACCAATACTATCTGTACGAAGCCCCGCCCGACGGCGCCGGCCCCGGCCCGGAAGGGCCGCCCTCGTAAAAATTTTGCACCCTGGCCCTTGCATCTGCCCCCTTTGGCATATATAATAGGGTAGCCACCCGGCCGGTCTGTTTACGGCTTCCGGTAGCGTTCGTTATATCGCACTATTTTTGCAAGGGGAACGCGTTGAAAGTCAAGGTAAAGCTGCCGCTCATCATTGTTGTCATGTCCACCCTGCCCATACTGCTGGTAGCCCTGTTTTGCTATTTTTTCGTGCTGGACCTCTCCACCAGGCACTATGGCCGCCTCATTGAAAACCAATCCACCGCTTCGGAAAAGCATCTGGCGGATTTCTACAGCTACCAGGCCGACAACCTGATGTTTGCCAGCCAGCTTGCCCCCTACCAAAACCTGCTGCTGGCGGCCCAGCAGCAAAGCGGCGAGCCCGAGGCCTACGAGGCGGCCCTGGCCACCGCCACCGATATCCAGCTGATGGCCAAAAACACCAACAGCTACCTGGACCAATCCTACCTTTTAAACAACGACGGGATAGTGCTTTCCGCCACCCAGGAGGAGACCGTGGGGCAGAGCCTTTCCCAGCACCCAGCCTTTATGGCGGCCACCTTCACCTCCCGGGAGGCCTCGGCTGTGGTGGAGGAGGCGGGGGTGAAGAAAATCATGCTGGCCAGGGCCGTTACCGATGGGCAGGGCCGCCAGCTGGGCGTGATGATGCGGCTGATTAACCTGGATTTTGTCTCCCGCTATATTGACAACCTGGAAATTGGCGAAGCGGGTTACCTCTATATATTGGATGGAAAGGGAGACACCCTCTCCCACTATTATGACGACCGCGTTAGCCTGAGCCCCGCGCCCGGCAGCGAGCTGCGCAGCCTGGATGGGCTGACCGAGAGCATCCGGCAGGGGGCGATACGCCAGAGGCCCACCGGCAGCTTCGACTATACCCTGCGCGGGGAGAGGATACGGGCCAGCTACCAATACGACCCTATCTCCGGCTGGACGGTGGTGGCGGCCATGCCCTACAGCGAAATTTACGGCAGCGCCCGGCTCATCAACACCTATATCGTCATCATTGCCCTTTCGGTGGTGGTGCTCTCTCTGGGGGTGGGGCTTTGGGCCATCCGGGGGGTAACCAGGCCCCTGGCCTATTTCAACGAAAAGATTAAGGATATTGCCGCGGGCAACCTGCAAAGCCCCTGCACCTACACGGGCAGGGATGAATTTGCCGAGCTGTGCCGCAGCACCAACCAGATGACCCAAAGCCTGTACCAGAGCCAGCAGGCCCTGGCCAGCGCCGCCTTGACCGACCCCCTGACCGGCCTGCCCAACCGCAAGGCCATGTACAACACCCTGGACGCCCTGTTTAGCGGCCAGAAGCGGCAAGCCGCCCTGCTGCTGGATTTGGACGGCTTTAAAGAGGTGAACGACAACCTGGGGCACGACTATGGCGACGACGTGCTGCTTTCTGTGGCGGGGGTGCTGCACCGGGCGCAGGGCGAAACCGTGTATCCCAGCCGCCTGGGCGGCGATGAATTCTTCGTCTTTCTCTCCCACTACCACACCGAGGCCGAGGTGATGGACCTGGCCGTCCGCATCCTGCGCGGCATTCAGGCCATCACCTCGGCCAAGGGGCAGCCCATTGCCATCTCTGCCAGCATCGGCATCGCCTTTGCCGAGGAGGCCGACAAAAACAAGAGCCGTCTGATGAAAAAAGCCGACCTCGCCATGTATGCGATTAAAAAATCCGGCAAGAGCGACTGCCAGGTCTTCGACAACCGAAACGGCAAGGTGGAGCTCTATATGGGGGAGTGAGCCCTGCTTCCTGCACCGCCGCACAGCTGCCAGCTGCACAAAACATTGCCCCCGGCCAAACGGCCGGGGGCATACTCTATGCCGGCACTGGTTTTACGCCTTGCGGCGGCGCAGCAGCCACAGGCCCAGGCAGAGGCTGAGCCCGCCCAGCGCCACAAAGGCAGCCGGAACCGCAGCATTGTCTCCGGTTTGGGGGCTTTGGGGGGTGGTGCTGTTCCCGCCGGGCGGCACAGAGGCCGCCGGGGAGGAGGACGGCAGGGAGGAAGACGGGCTTGTGGAGGACGACGACACGGAGGAAGACGAGCTTGTGGAGGACGAGCTTGTGGAGGAGGAGCTGGAGGAGGACGCCGGCTGGGGGCTGTTCGTCT
>CAYRFC010000049.1:3916-8204 GCA_964423365.1 uncultured Oscillospiraceae bacterium | reverse complement strand
TGGAGGAGGACGCCGGCTGGGGGCTGTTCGTCTGGCTGGTGGCCGCCGTCTCATTCATTCCATCGGCATAGCGCACGTCGATGGTGACCGGGCCGGTGATGGTGTTTTTGTTTTTCTCCGTGTTCACATCGGCCTGGGCGGCCTGGATGCTGGAAAAGCTGCGGCTTACTGCGGCAGCCTCGCCCTTGAGGCCGGAGTAAGTGACGGTGGCGCTGGCGTTGGCCGCACCCCCACCCACGGGCAAAATCTGCACGTCCGGGGTGCCGGCGCCCGCCATGTACACCTCGTGCTCCCCTGCCTCTGCGGTGGTGCCGTCGCTGGCCGTCACACTCTTGTATCCGCCGCCAATCTCCACGTCGGCCTTCAGCGCAAAGGCGGCGGGCTGGCTGTTCAGAAGGTAGCCCTCGGGGGCCTGCGTCTCGCGGAAGCTGTAGTTCCCGGGCTGCAGGTTCGTCACAGAGATTTTGCCGTCCGCCCCGGTAACCAGGCCGCTTTTCACCTCGGTGCTGCCGCGGTACAGGGAATACACCGCCCCCGCCAGCGGCGCGCCGGTTTCAGCGTCGGTTTTGGTGAAGCTGACACTGCCGGTGTAGTTGCTGTGGGTCACGGTCACGGGGTCGTAGATGGTGATTTCCTGGCGCAGATAATACTTGAAGGAGTCAGACTCGGGGGTATCACCCGCGCCGCCGCCGTCATCGCTTCCGCAGTGAATCACCTGCTCGGTGCCGATGCCCAGCCGGGTGTCGCCATTCACCAGAATGCCGCCCAGCCTGGCATAGCGGTTCAGCTCCGGGGCCGTCTCTATAGCCACGGTATAGGGCAGCGAGGCATCGATGTTCTGCGTGCCGGGCAGCAGGGCATTGTAATGGCTGGAGCCGGACAGCAGCTTGATAAAGCCGTTTTCCACACCGTCATTGTCCCGGATGGCGTTGCCCCGGATGCGGCAGCGGCCCACATCCACCACCATGCTAAAGCTTTGCCCCGCGCTGCCGCGTATAAAGCTGTAGGCCAGGGGGGTTTGGTCCTGCGGGTAGGTGTAGGCGTGGGTGGCCATCTGGTTTATAATCAGCCGCCCGCCAAAGTTGCTGGGAAGCTGGGTGAAGGGGTTGCGGTCTATGGTCCAGTACACGTTGGGGTCCCCTGTGGGAGAGGCCGCGGCAGAGGGGTAGCCATAATGGCTGTCTGAGAAATTGCCGCTGGGGCTGAGGGCGGTCCAGTCGGAGATGTTGTTCTGGCTGAGGTCTACCGAGGCGGCATACACCAGATATTGCAGCCCGCGCACATCGCTGATGCCTTTTCTGCTCGCATCCAAGTCTCCCGCGAATTTTCCCAGCACCTCCTCAAAGCTGGCGCCCTCCAGCAGGGTGGGGTCTCCTTCATCGGCTGCAAAGGCCACCACAGCGTCGAAGATGGCTTTCCGGAAAGCGGCGTCCGGCACCAGGGCAGCCAGCTGGTCCTGCGAGGTGAGCGTGACCGCCTGCGGAGAAAGCCCGGCAGGGCTTGCCCCCTCTTGCAGCGGGGCGGGCGGCAGAGCCAAAACCTCGGGTAGCTGGCTGCCCGCCGGCAGGCTGCCCACAGGCAGCGCGCCCCGCAGCTCCGGTGCACTGCCCGGCAGGGCCCTCTGCACAGAGGAGGCCGCCGTGCCGCCCCCCGGCTCTGCCCCCAGCACTGAATAAGACCCCAGCAGCACCGCCAGCCCCAGGGCGGCCGCCAGGCCACGTACCACACTTTTTTTCATTCCATGTCCTCCCTTTTTCACTGCATCCAAACCCAATGAGGCAGACAAGCGGCAAGGGCCCGGCCTCGGCCAGCCTATTATGCCGTCTATACCTTTACTTCTCCATTATATAGGAGAGCCCGCCCCTTTCCCCCTTTTTCCCCCGCGGAGTTTGCTCATTCCCTGCCCGAAACTGAAATTGCCTGCGGTTTAGCCCCCTTTTCGCCCCATATGGTATACTGTACAGGACAAGGAGGGCTTCCCATGACCATTCAACAGCTGCGCTATGCCGTGGCCGTGGCCGACTGCGGCTCCATCACCGAGGCGGCCCAAAGCCTCTTTCTCTCCCAGCCCAGCCTCTCGGCCGCCATACGGGATTTGGAGCGGGAGATAGGCCTTAGCATCTTCCTGCGCACCGGGCGGGGCGTGGTGCCCACCGGGGAGGGCGCGGAGTTTCTGGGCTATGCCCGGCAGGTGCTGCAGCAGCTCTCTCTGCTGGAGAGCCACTACCTGCCCGGCAGCCCCCGCAAGCAGCGCTTCACCGTCTCCACCCAGCACTACGCCTTCACCGCCCACGCCTTTGTGGATTTAATCAAGGAGTTTGGCGGGCAGGAGTATGAATTCACCCTGCGGGAAACCGCCACCGCCAGCATCATAGAGGACGTGAAAACCGCCCGCAGCGAGCTGGGGGTGCTGTATTTGAGCGACTTCAACCAGCAGGTGCTGCAAAAGCTGCTGCGGGAAAACGGCCTTTTGTTCCACCCCCTGTTCACCGTGGCGCCGCACATCTTCATCAGCCGGGCCCACCCCCTGGCCGGGCGGGCCAGCCTGCGGCTGGAGGAGCTGGAGGACTACCCCTGCCTCTCCTTTGAGCAGGGCGAAAACAACGCCTTCTATTTTGCCGAGGAGGTGTACAGCACCCTGCACCACAAAAAAACCATCAAGGTCACCGACCGCGCCGCCATCATCAACCTGCTGATTGGGGTGAACGCCTTCACCATTGCCACCGGGGTCTTCCCCTCCTTCCTGAATGGCGACGGCATCATTGCCATTCCCCTGGAGGCCGAGGAGAGGATGCGGGTGGGGGTGGTGGCCCGGAAGGACTACCAGCCCACCCAGCTTGGGCAAATTTACTGGGACGCCCTGCGCCGCATTGCCGCCGGGGTGGGCCAGGGCGGCTAAGGCCCGGCCCGTGGCGCGCGGCATAGCTTTTCCCTATGGGTATGCATAGAAATTTGCCGCTTCCCTATATCGCGCCGGGGCGCTATAATAGAAGGCACCACAACAAACCCAAACAAGAGGAGAAGCCGCCATGAGAGACGAGACCAAATGCCTGCACGCAGGCTACACGCCCGGCAACACCGAGCCGCGGGTGCTGCCCATTGTGCAAAGCACCACCTATGTGTTCGATTCCGCCGAGGATATCAGCGCCACCTTTGACGACCCCACCAAAAACCTGATTTACAGCCGCTTTGCCAACCCCACGGTGATGGCCGTGGAGGCCAAGATAGCCGAGCTGGAGGGCGGCGCGGCGGCCATGTGCACCTCCTCGGGGCAGGCGGCCACCCTGTTCACCATTCTGGCCCTGTGCGAAAAGGGAGACAGCCTGGTCTGCTCGAACCAGGTGTATGGCGGCACCTTGAACCTGCTGTCTTACACCCTGCCGAAGTACGGCATCGAGTGCCGCTTTGTGGACGTGGACGCCAGCGACGCGGAGATTGAGGCCGCCATACAGCCCAGCACCAAGCTCATCTACGCCGAGAGCCTGGCAAACCCCGCCCTCAGCGTGCTGGACATCCGCCGCTTTGCCGCCGTGGCCCACAAAAACGGCCTGCCGCTGGTCATCGACAACACCTTTGCCACCCCCATCCTCTGCAAGCCCATCGAGTTCGGGGCCGACATTGTGCTGCACTCCACCTCCAAATACATGGACGGCCATGCCGTGCAGGTGGGCGGCGTGATTGTGGACAGCGGCAACTTTGACTGGGCCGCCAGCGGGCGCTTCCCCGCCCTCACCACCCCGGACGAGAGCTACCACGGCATCATCTACACCGAGACCTACGGCAAGGCCGCTTTCATTCTGAAGGCCCGGATGCAGCTGATGCGCGACTTTGGGGCCTACCCGGCGGCCCACTCGGCCTTCCTTTTAAACCTGGGGCTGGAAACCCTGGCCCTGCGCATGGAGCGCTACTGCCAAAACGCCCAGGCCGTGGCCGAATTCTTCACCCAAAGCGACCTGGTGGAGGAGGTGCGCTACCCCGGCCTGCCAAGCGACCCCTACCATGCCCGCGCGGGGGAATACCTGAAGGGCTGCAGCGGGGTGATTTCCCTGGTGCTGAAGGGCGGGGCGGAGAAGGCCATCACCTTTATGAATGCCCTCAAGCTGGCCAGCAAGGAGGTGCACGTGGCCGATATCCGCACCTGTGTGCTGCACCCCGCCAGCACCACCCACCGGCAGGTGCCCGAGGAGCAGCTGCCCGCCGCCGGCGTGCAGCCCGGGCTGGTGCGCGTCTCGGTGGGGCTGGAAAATATAGACGATATTTTGGACGATTTCCGCACGGCCTTCGCGGC
>CAYRFC010000049.1:2125-3816 GCA_964423365.1 uncultured Oscillospiraceae bacterium | reverse complement strand
CGCCCCAAAAACTCAAACAGCCGCAAACACGTGTTTGCGGCTGTTTTTTATGCAGTTCTGAAAATTTGCGTTATTTTTTTGCAGGCGGCATTGACAGCTAACGGTTATTAGCCTATAATTTGTTTTGGCTAACAATTATTAGCCAAGGAGAAGATAAGGGGGGCACAAATGTCTACCAAAAAAAGAATCATCGAGGCGGCATTGACACTGTTTTCTCAAAAGGGGTTTCACCCAGTAACGGTGGATGAAATTGCGAAAGCTGTGGGCATTAAAGCGCCCTCTCTCTATAAGCACTTTACAAGCAAGCAAGGTATATTTGACGCTATCCTTGAAGAAATGCAAAGCAGATACCGGCGGCAAATGGAAGAGCTTCAAATGAACGGGCAGGATGCGGCGGCAGACAGGCCTCTGTTCGAAAACATCTCAGAGCAGGCACTGCTGCAGGTGGGGCGAAATTTATTTTCGTTCTTTTTGCACGATGCGTACAATCAAAAATTCCGGAAAATGCTTGTTCTTGAGCAATTTAGCAATGAGGCCACCAGCTCTTTGTACATACAGCAATACTTCGATGCACCTCTTTGCTTTCAAGAGGCACTGTTTTCGTCTTTGCACAGCAAAGCACCGGCGGCAGAGCTTGACCCCAAGATACTTGCCCTGCACTTTTACGCACCCATCTATTTTTTGCTTGCGCTTTGTGATGCACAGCCGGAACGTGAGGCAGAGGCATTGGCCTTGGTGGAAAAGCATATCCAGCAGTTTAACCGTATTTACAAAATGGGGGAGAACCCGGATGAATAGAACACGAATCAACTATTTGGGGCTACTGGGCGTTCTTAGTTTTGTCTCCTACCTTGTGGCGGTGGTTTTCGCCCCGCTTGCATACCCAAACTACAACTGGATGGCACAGGCTGTGAGTGATTTGTTTGCCACCGACGCCCCTTCCCTGGCTCTTTGGAACCAGTTGACGGTTATATACAGCGCCTGCGGCATGGTCAGCATCACACTGGTTTCTGTTTACATTGAAAACAAACTGAACCGAACCATAAGGGCCGGAATTTATCTGTTTACGGCTATGAACTGGGTTTCCTGCATTGGATATGGGCTGTTCCCCCTTTCCAGCAGTGGGTATGCCGGAACTTTTCAGGACATCATGCACACCTATGTCGTCACTGTGCTGGTCGTCCTTCTTTCCATCCTTTCTCTCATCTGCATTATCGCAGGGGGCTTTCGTGAAAAAGCCTATCTGTCTTTGGCAATATGGGCGCTGTGTTCCCTGATTTTTATGCTTATCGGTGCTGTGGGCGTGGGCTTGGTTCCCCCCGCATATTTTGGAATACCCGAGCGGTTCAGCGTGCTCTCTGCCACATTTTTCAACGCTGTATTGGGGATATATCTGTTTAACGCCTTCCGCTTTGGGACTACTGCTAAAAAGAAGAAGTGAAAGAACCCGCCCCTCTCCCCCAAGCCCCCTTCCCCGCTTACGGGCAGGCGGTACAGCGAAAAACCCGTGCCTAAGGCACGGGTTCAGCCTGCCACAGACCTGGCAGGCTGAACGGCCTTTTGGCGGGCAGCACCATTCTCTGCGTTATTTTTACCGCCAAAAGGCCGGGGATTTGAAATGGGGGAGAGGGCCGCGGCCCCTCTCCCCCAAGCCCCCTTCCCCGCTTACGGGCAGGCGGTACAGCGAAAAA
>CAYRFC010000049.1:0-2025 GCA_964423365.1 uncultured Oscillospiraceae bacterium | reverse complement strand
GCCCCTCTCCCCCAAGCCCCCTTCCCCGCTTACGGGCAGGCGGTACAGCGAAAAACCCGTGCAAAAAGCACGGGTTTTTCAAAAGGGGTATCTCATTGGTGTGAGGAGGAATCTGTGTAAGGTGCAGGGTTGCGGCGCCCCTTCCTTACAAGACTTAGTATACCCGCCAAATGCGAAAAAACATTGGGAACTTTGTGAACAATTTGAAAACACTGTTGCAAACGCCGTTTTTTCGGCCGCTACGCTTTTCGGGCCCCTTTTCCCGAGAAGGGGCATTTTGCCCTTGACCCTGCCCTTGCCTGCCAGGCCAGGCGCTGCTACAGCTCCCCCAGCAGGGCCATGGCGGCGGCCAGGGCGGCCAGCGGGGCGGTTTCGCAGCGCAGAATGCGCGGGCCAAGGCCCGCCACAAGGCAGCCTGCCGCCCGGGCCTGCTCCGCCTCCTCTGGGGTAAAGCCGCCCTCCGGCCCGGTGATGAGGGCCAGGCTGGGGGTACCGGGCGCCAAAGAGGAGAGCCTTGCCGTCCCACCGGGGTGAAGAAGCAGGGCCGTCTCGTTTTGCAGCGCCCGGCCCAGCATCTCGTCAAAATCTAACAGGGGCAGCACCTCGGGCAGGATGCCGCGGCCGCTCTGCTTGGCGGCCTCGTGGGCAATGCGGGCCAGCCGCTCGCTCTTGTCTTGCTTTGGGCGGGCCACACAGCGCGTGCACAAAAAAGGCGCAATGGCCGCCGCGCCCAGCTCCACCGCCTTCTGCACCACCCAGTCCATCTTGTCGCCCTTGCCATAGGCCACAAACAGCTCGGCATGCAGGCGGGGCTCGCTGCGGCTTTCGCTCTTTTCCAGCACCCGGCACAGCAGTTCCCCGGGCGAAACTTCCGTCACCTCGGCCTCGTAGTCATAGCCTGCGCCGTCACACAGGGTGAGGCGTTCGCCCGGCTTCACCCGAAGCACCCTGGCCAGATGCTGTGCGTCCGGGCCGGAAAGGCGAGCCTGCCCGTCTGCGATATCGGTGGTGAAATAACGGTGGGCCATGGCTAGCCCCCGGCCTCGGACAGGCGGCCCAAAATGGCCACCCATCCGTTTTTCTCACGGATTTCGGTGCCGGCCAGCCCTGCGGCCTCCAGCGCGGCGCGCACCTCCTCGGCCCGCTCGCACAGCACCCCGCTGGCAACAAACAGCCCGCCGGGGGCCAGCAGGGGCGGCAGGGCGGGGGCCAGCCGCAGAATGGCGTCGGCCACAATGTTGGCGGTGATGAGGTTGTATTGCCCGCCCACCTGGGAGGCCAAATCGCCCTGCTTGGCCTTGAAGCGCCCCGAAACCCCGTTGCGCTGGGCGTTCTCTCTTGCCACCTTCACGCACATGGGGTCGATGTCGATGCCAAAGGCCTGCCCCGCGCCCAGCAGCAGCGCCCCCACCGCCAGAATGCCGCTGCCGGTGCCGATATCCAGAAGGGTTTCCCCGCCCTTCACCTCGCGCTCCAGCGCCTCCAGGCAGAGCAGGGTGGTCTCGTGGGTGCCGGTGCCAAAGGCCATGCCGGGGTCCAGCCGCAGGATGATGCGCCGGCTGTCGCAGTGCTCCCAGGAGGGGGCCACCACCAGCTTTTCGCCCACGGGAATGGCGTGGTAATACTGCTTCCAGGCGTTCTCCCAGTCCTCCTGGCGCACCTTGTCCAGCAAAAGGCGGTTTGGTATTTCGGCGGCGGCCAGGCGGCTGCGAATCTCCTCGGCCAGCGCGGCGGGGCTTTCGCCGGGGGCCAGGTAGATATGCACCCGCACCAAATCCCTGGGCTTTTGCAGAAGCTCCGGCTCAATCAAATCCACGTGGGCCATCTCCCACACAGTGTCCTCCAAATCGGAATAATCCTCCGTATACAGCCCCCCGTCGGCCAGCCCCGTCAGAATATCCTCGGCGGTTTGGCTGTGGGCTTTGGGCAGTTCTACCACCAGGTCCGTCCAGTCCATACAGGCATTTCCTTCCCTTTTGCGTTTTCTGTTTTTTCAGTATACCATTTTCGGGTGGAAAGTGAAAA
>CAYRFC010000048.1:0-15730 GCA_964423365.1 uncultured Oscillospiraceae bacterium | reverse complement strand
AAATCGGCCGAGACAATGGCCGCGCGGTTTTCCCAGTTTTCCCCGGGGCCCAGCAGCCGCACGCCGGGCAGCTCTGCCAGCCCCTCCCAAAGGCGGCGGGCAAGGGCCTGCTCCTTTGTGCGGATTTGGTCTATGCCCGTCTCGGCCAGGTAGCCCAGCGCCGCGTGCAGGCCATAGATGCCGGGGAGGTTCAGGGTGCCGGGCTCGAAGCGGTCTGGCAGGAAGGGGGGCACCTCCTCGGAGTCTGACAGGCTGCCGGTGCCGCCCGAAAGCAGGGGGGTGAGGGCGGCGGCCAGAGCATCGGTGAGGGCAAAGCCCCCGATGCCCTGCGGCCCCAGCAGGCTTTTGTGCCCGGTGAAGGCGATGGCGTCGGCGTGCAGGGCCGCCATATCCAGCGGGAAGACCCCGGCGGTTTGGGCGGCGTCCAGCACAAAGAACAGGCCGTTTTCTTTGGCAAAGTGCCCAAGGGCCGCCGCAGGCAGCATGGCGCCGCAGACGTTCGAGGCGTGCAGGCAGAAGATGGCCCGGGTGTTTTTTTGCAGCAGCCCGGGCAGTGCGTCCAAGTCCAGCTCGCCGCACGGGCTGCAGGGGATGCGGGAAAAGCAGGCCCCCGCCGCCTCCATCTGGCACAGGGGGCGCATGGTGGCGTTGTGCTCCAAAGCGCTTACCAGGGCGTGGTCGCCGGGCTTCAGCAGGCCCTTTATAAGGATATTCAGCGAAGCCGTGACATTTTGGGTGAAAACCACATTTCGGCTTTTGGGCGCGCCCAGTAGGGCGGCCAGCCTCTCGCGGGTTTCAATCACCACCCCGGCGGCGGAGTAGGCCTCGTCGTAGCTGCCCCGGCCCACGTTACAGCCCACCTCCGCCAGAAAATGGGCGCAGGCGGCGGGCACCGGGGGGGCCTTGGGGAAGGAGGTGCTGGCGTTGTCCAGGTAGATGCGTTTTTTCAAGAGAGAACCGTCCATTTCTGCTTTTGCAGCCGTATATTCTAGCCTCTATTGTACAGCAAGACCGCCAGAATCGCCAGATGTATAGAGCAAGTAAATAGAAAATGCATTTATATAAAAAATTACAATTTCCTTTCCGGCCCGGCACGCCCTATAATGAAATTGCGGACTGTTTGCGCCGCCTTTCGGAGTGGGGCGACGCAAACAGATTTTGGAAACGCTTTACCGGTGTAAACATTTGGAGGGAAAATCGACATGAAATCGACTGTGAGAAAACAGCAGGCCTGGCTTTTGGCCACCGGCCTCATCATCGGCGCCATTGCCGTAACCCTGGTGCATTTTGGCAACCCGCCCAACATGGGTTTCTGCATCGCGTGCTTCATCCGCGACATCGCCGGGGGCGTGGGCCTGCAGCAGGCGGCCCCTGTGCAGTACGTCCGCCCGGAAATCCTCGGCATTGTGTTTGGTGCGTTTTTGGTGGCCCTGGTCACCCGGGAATTCAAGGTGCGGGGCGGCTCTGCCCCGGTGCTGCGCTTCACATTGGGTTTTGTGATGATGGTGGGCGCGCTGATGTTCCTGGGCTGCCCGCTGCGCATGGTGCTGCGGCTGGCCGGGGGCGACTGGAACGCCATCTTTGGCCTGTTTGGTTTTGTGGGCGGCATTCTGGCGGGCATCTTCTTTTTGAACAAGGGCTTTTCGCTGAAGCGCACCTACAAGCTGCCCAGCCTGGATGGCTTTGTGCTGCCGCTGGGCGCGGCGGCCCTGCTCACCTTCCTGCTGCTGGGGGCCAGCTTCCTGTTTTTCAGCACCGAGGGCCCCGGCTCCATGCATGCGCCGGTCTTCCTGTCTCTGGCGGCGGGGCTGATTGTAGGGGCCCTGGCCCAGCGCACCCGCCTCTGCTTTGCGGGCGGCATCCGCGACATGATTTTGCTGCGCGACCCCACCCTGTTTTTGGGCTTCGCCGGGGTGTTTGTGGCGGCCTTCATCGGCAACCTGCTGCTGGGCTACTTTAACCCCGGCTTCACGGGCCAGCCCATTGCCTACAACGACGGTTTGTGGAACTTCCTGGGCATGGTGGTGGTGGGCTTTGCCGCCGTGCTGCTGGGCGGCTGCCCGCTGCGGCAGCTGGTGCTGGCCAGCGAGGGCAACGCCGACTCTGTGGTGACGGTGCTGGGCATGCTGGTGGGCGCGGCCATCTGCCACAACTTCAAGCTGGCCTCCTCGGCCGAGGGCCCCACCGCGAACGGCAAGGTGGCGGTCATCATCGCGCTGGTGATACTGGTGGCGGTGGGTGTGCTGAACAGCCAGCTTGTGAAGAAAAAACAGGCGCAGAGCGCCGCCGTGTAAGCTTTGGGCAGGATGCCTTTGGCGGCACGATTACAGAAAGAAACAGAGAGAATGCAGGGAGGAACAAAAAATGGCGGAGACAATTGACGCGCGCGGGCTGGCCTGCCCGGAGCCTGTGCTGCTGACCAAAAAGGCCCTGGCCACAGGGCAGGAGAGCTACGAGGTGCTGGTGGACAACCAGGTGGCGGTGGAGAACGTGAGCCGCTTTGCCGCGAAGGCGGGTTATGGCGTGCAGGTGGACGAGGAAAACGGAGAATTCCGCCTCTGCCTTGCGCGGGGAGTGAAATAGGGCCCATGCAGGAATATGTGGTGACCTTTTTCTCCCATTACGACGCGGTACAGTTTTCTACGGCGGCCAAAAAAGCGGGCCTTGCCGTGAAGCTGATGCCGGTGCCGCGAAAGCTTAGCTCCTCCTGCGGTACGGGGGCGGTGTTCACTGCCCAAGAGGCCCAGATGGGGGCCCTTTTGGGAGAGGGCGTGGACAAGGTGTTCTGCCACAGGGGCGAAGCGTATGAGCTCAGCTATGACTCCGGCTCCGGCAGCTAGAAGGGACAATGACGAAAAACCGCCTCTCTTTGGAGAGGCGGTTTTGTACGTAAATGGGGAGGTTTAGGGCCACAGACCCCGGATTTTGCTGGCCTCCACCACGCGCTTGATGGCGATGAGGTAGGCGCCGGTACGCATTGAGACATTTTTCTCCTGGCTGATGCTGTACACTTCTTCAAAGGAGCGGTTCATGATGGGCTCCATGCGGGAGTTGACCTCGTCCTCGGTCCAGTACATCGACTGGATGTTCTGCACCCACTCGAAGTAGGAGACCACCACGCCGCCCGCGTTGGCCAGAATGTCCGGCACCACGGTGACGCCGCGTTTTTCCAGCACGGCGTCGCTGTCCACCGTGGTGGGGCCGTTGGCCGCTTCCACAATGATAGAGGCCTTAATTTTGTCCACGGTTTTGTCGTTGATTTGGTTTTCCAGCGCGGCGGGAATGAGCACCGTGCAGTCCACCTCCAGCAGCTCCTCGTTGGAGATGTGCTTGAGGCCGGTGGCGTCGAAGCCTTCCAGCAGCTTGCCGCCTGCGGTGAAGGAGAGCAGGGCGGGGATGTCCAGGCCGTCCTCACAGTACACGCCGCCCGAAACGTCGCTGGCCGCGATGATTTTGCAGCCCTTTTCGTGCAAGAGCTTTGCCGTGATGCTGCCCACGTTGCCGAAGCCCTGCACCGCCACGGTGGTGCCCTCTACGGGGATGCCCTTTTTCTTCAGGATGTTGATGGTGCTCAGCATCACGCCGCGGCCAGTGGCTTCGTTGCGGCCGGGGGCGCCGCCCACAGCAATGGGCTTGCCGGTGATAACGCCGGGTACGCAATGGCCCTTCAGCATGCTGTAGGTGTCCATAATCCAGCCCATCATCTCGGCGTTGGTGCCCACGTCTGGGGCGGGGATGTCGCTGTCTGGCCCGATGATGGGGGCAATGGCGGCGGCAAAGCGGCGGGTGAGGCGGCGCAGCTCGCATTTAGAGAGCTTGGTGGGGTCCACCACCACGCCGCCCTTGGCGCCGCCGTAGGGAATGCCCACCACGGCGCACTTGAAGGTCATCCAGGCGGCCAGGGCCTTCACCTCGTCGATATTGACGGCGGGGTGGAAGCGCAGGCCGCCCTTGGCGGGGCCGCGCAGGGTGCTGTGCTGCACACGGTAGCCCTTGAAGACCCGCACGCTGCCATCGTCCATCTCCACGGGAAGCGAGACCTGCAGCTCCCGCTCGGGGTACTTGATGGATTCATAGTCCTGGGGGAGATAGCCCAGAATTTTGGCCGCATTGTCTACCACAGCCAATACATTGTCAAAAGGATTGTACTCAGCCACAATAAATTCCTCATTCCTATGTATATTATTTTGAAAAGCAGAAAAGTATAAAAACCTGTTGATACCGCGAGGGCGGAATCAACAGGTTTTGGGGTATTTACTTGCCGATTTTCTCGGTGATGAGGGAGACAATCTCGCCGCCGATGCGCTCTTGGGCTTCGCCGGTGGAAGCGCCGATGTGCGGGGTGAGGGAGATTTTGGGATGGGTGTAGATTTTCTCGTTCTTGGTGGGCTCCTCGCTGAACACGTCCAAAGCGGCGGCGGCCACCTTGCCGCTGTCCAGGGCTTCCAGCAGGGCCGCTTCGTCGATGAGGCCGCCGCGGGCGGTGTTCACCAGGCGCACGCCGTCCTTCAGCTTGGCCAGTTCCTCTTTGCCCAGGATGGGCTTGTCGCTCTTGGGCACATGCAGGGAGATGAAATCGCTCTTGGCGAAGACCTCGTCCAGGCTGACGCAGCGCAGGGGCTCATTCTCGGGCAGGGGGCCCACGGGGTCGAAGTAGATGACGTCCATGCCCAGGGCCAGGGCCTTTTTGCCCACACTGCGGCCAATACGCCCGCAGCCGATGAGGCCGAGGGTTTTGCCGGCCAGCTCAATGCCGCCCGCATAGGCCTTCTTCTCCCACTTGCCTTCCCGCATGGTGACGTTGGCAATGTGGAGGAAGCGGGACATGGCCAGCATGTGGCCGATGGCCAGCTCGGCCACGGCGTCGCTGGAGGCGTTCGGGGTGTTGGTCACATCGATGCCCTTGCTTTTGGCATAGTCCACGTCGATGTTGTCCACACCCACGCCGCCGCGGATGACCAGCTTCAGGCGGCCGGCCTCGGCGGCCGCATCGATGATGGGGGCGCGCACCTTGGTGGCGCTGCGCACCACCAGCACGTCGAACTCCTTCACCTTTTGGGCCAGCTCCTCGGGCTCGTAGAACTGCTGCACCACCTCGTAGCCCAGCTCTTCCAGTTTTGCGACGGCGGATTTGTCCATCCCGTCGCTAGCAAGTACTCTCGCCATGATTCATTTCCTCTCTTCTCTTGTGTTCGTTTCGTTTTGGCGGCAAAGCCGGCGCCACAGCACCCGGCCCTGCCGCCTCTTTTCTTCCGGAGGCCGCTTAGCTGTTTTCTTTTTCGAACTGTTTCATGAAGGCGACCAGATGCTCTACACCGGCCTTGGGCATGGCATTGTAGATGGAGGCGCGCATGCCGCCCACAGAGCGGTGGCCCTTAAGGTTGGACATGTTGTGTTTGGTGCTCTCGCTGCAGAACTTCTTGTCCAGCTCCTCGTCGCCGGTTTTGAAGGTGACGTTCATCAGGGAGCGGTCCTGCTTCTCCACGGTGGTCTTGTAGAAATCGGTGGAGTCGAGGTAGTCGTACAGTACGGCGGCCTTCTCCTCGTTGCGGGCCTTCATGGCGGCCAGGCCGCCGGTGCGCTCAATCCACTCCAGCACCAGCATGGCCATGTAGATGGGGTAGGTGCTGGGGGTGTTGTACATCGACTCGTTCTCGGCCATGATTTTGTAGTTCATCATGACAGGGGTGCCGGGCAGCGGGTCGTACAGCAGGTCGTCGCGGATGATGACCAGGGTGAGGCCGGCGGGGGCGATGTTCTTCTGGGCGCCCGCGTAGATGAGGCCGTATTTCGAGACGTCCACCGGCTCGGAGAGGATGCAGCTCGACATATCGGACACGATGGGCACGCTACCGGTGTTGGGCAGGTAATGCCACTTGCTGCCCACAATGGTGTTGTTCTCGCACATGTGGAAGTAGTCGGCGTTCGCGTCCAGGGTCAGCTCATCCTGGGTGGGCACGCGGGCAAACTTCAGCTCCTTGGTGGAGCCGGCGAGGTTGATTTTCTTGCCGAAAATCTGGGCCTCCTGGTAGGCCTTGGTGGAGAAGGTGCCGGTGCTGGTATAGTCGGCCACGCCGTTTTTGGCCAGCAGGTTCATGGGCACCATGGCGAACTGCAGGGTGGCGCCGCCTTGCAGGAACAGCACCTTATAGTTATCGGGGATGTTCATCACCTTGCGGAACATCTCCTCGGTGTGCTTGATGATTTCATCGTACACCTTGCTGCGGTGGCTCATCTCCATCACAGACATGCCGCTGCCTTTGTAGTCCAGCATTTCGCTGGCGGCCTGCTGCAGCACCTCTTCGGGCAGAATGGAAGGGCCGGCGGAAAAATTGTAAAGTCTGGGCATCGGGAACAGTCCTCCTAATAAAATGTTATATGCAATGCAAGCGAATCACAGATTTTGGGTGGGGCTATTTGCCCGCGCCATACAGCGGGAAGCGGGCGCAGAGGGCCGAGACATCCTTGCGAATCTGGTCGGCGCTGCCCTCAAAATCGGTGGCGGTTTTCTTGATGAAGGAGGCAATCAGCTTCATGTCGGCCTCTTTCATGCCGCGGGTGGTAACGGCGGGGGTGCCAATGCGCACGCCGCTGGTGACGAAGGGGCTGGCGGGGTCGTGCGGGATGGTGTTTTTGTTCACGGTGATGTACACCTCATCCAGGCGGTGCTGCATCTCCTTGCCGGTGAGGTCCACACTGCGCAGGTCCACCAGCATGAGGTGGTTGTCGGTGCCGCCCGAAACCAGGCTGAAGCCCTCGGCCATCAGGGCCTCGGCCAGAGCGGCGGCGTTTTTCACCACCTGCTGCTGGTAGCTGGTGAACTCGGGTTTCAGCGCCTCGCCGAAGCAGACGGCCTTGGCGGTGATGATGTGCTCCAGCGGGCCGCCCTGAATGCCGGGGAATACGGCCTTGTTGAACTGCTTGCCAAACTCCGGGTCCTTGCACAGGATGATGCCGCCGCGCGGGCCGCGCAGGGTTTTGTGGGTGGTGGAGGCCACCACGTCGGCGTAGGGCAGCGGGTTCTGGTGCAGCCCGGCCGCCACCAGGCCCGCGATGTGGGCCATGTCTACAAACAGCAGCGCGCCCACTTCCTTGGCAATGTCGGCAAAGACGTCGAACTTGATAGCGCGGGGGTAGGCCGAGGCACCCGCCACAATCATCTTGGGCTTGTGCTCGTGGGCCAGGGCGCGCAGGGTGTCGTAGTTGATCTGCTGGGTTTCATCGTCCAGGCTGTAGGGGATGAAGTTGTAGTATTTGCCCGAGATGTTCACCGGGCTGCCGTGGGTGAGGTGGCCGCCGTTCGAGAGGTCCATGCCCAGCACGGTGTCGCCGGGGTTCAAGAGGGAGAAATACACCGCGGTGTTGGCCTGCGCGCCCGAGTGGGGCTGCACGTTGGCATAGCCGGCGCCAAACAGCTTGCAGGCGCGCTCAATGGCGATGTTTTCAATCACGTCCACGCACTCGCAGCCGCCGTAATAGCGCTTGCCGGGGTAGCCCTCGGCATATTTGTTGGTGGCCACGTTGGCCGCCGTGACCAATACGGCTTCCGAAACGATGTTTTCCGACGCAATCAGCTCGAGGTTCCTCTGCTGCCGGTCGTACTCGCACTGGACAGCCTTGCCCACCTCAGGGTCGCTTTCCGAAATGAACTTCATAATTTGTTCTACCATTGGTACACGCCTCCAGTTCTATTTTTTGGTGCCCTTTCCTCTTTGCCCTGCAAAATATAAAACGCTAGCCCTTCGCCTCACAGTGGGCGCTGTAGGCCGCCGCGTCCAGCAGCTCCTCCTGCTCGGTGATGCCGCTCACCTCCACCAGCCAGGCCTCGTAGGGCTTGTCGTTGATGGTTTCGGGGCTGTCCAGCAGTTCCTCGTTGATGGCGCTGACCGTGCCGCTGACCGGGGAGAGAACGTCGGAGACCGCTTTTACACTCTCCACATCCCCCAAAGTTTCGCCCATGGCCAGGGTGTCGCCCTGCTCGGGCAGGTTGATGAACACCAGGCTGCCAAGGGAGTCCTGCGCGAAATCGGTGAGGCCGATGCGCGCGGTGCCTTCGCCCGTGAACTGCACCCATTCGTGTGATTTGGAATATTTCAGCTCGTTTGGAATCGTCATAGTTCCAGTCTCCTTTTGTGTAGGGGTGAGCAAGGGCGCTCTACCCATCATTATGCCATACTTTTCCTATTATGGGAAGGGAAGAAACGGGGAAATTGGGGCAAAAAGTGAAAACAGGGCGGGCAAAAATACCAAATGGGGAAAAGGTGGGCTGTTTTTCACCCTGCGGCACGCCGCAGGGTGAAAAAATGGGGCCGCTGTGTTTGCTTAGCTGTGCTTGTAGAAGGGCAGGGGCACCACCTCGGCGGCCACCTTTTTGCCGCGGATTTCCACCTCCAGAGGGGTGCCCAGCTCGGCGGCGCTCTTGTTCACCAGCGCCATGGCAAAGGCCCCGCCCAGGAAGGGGCAGTGGGTGCCGCTGGTGGTGCGGCCCACCGGGGCGCCGTTCTGGAAGACCTCGCAGTTCTCCCGCGCAATGCCCCGCCCGGTCATCTTGAGGCCCACCCGGGTGATGGCGGGCGTGCCCTTTTCCTCCAGTGCTTTCTTGCCGATGAAGTTTTCCTTGTTCATTTTAACGGCGAAATCCAGCCCGGTTTCCAGCGGGCTAATCTCCTCGTCCATCTCGTGGCCGTAAAGCGGCATGGCGGCCTCCAGGCGCAGGGTGTCTCGCGCGCCCAGCCCGCAGGGCACCAGGCCCTCTGCCTTGCCCGCTTCCAGCAGGGCGTCCCACAGCCTGCCCGCGTCGGCCGGGGCGCAGTACAGCTCATAGCCGTGCTCGCCGGTGTAGCCGGTTTGGGAGAGCAGGCAGGGCACCCCCGCCACGGTGACAGGGTCTTTGAAGGAGTAGTATTTGTCCGGGATGTCGGCCTCGGGGCAGAGCTTGGCCAGAATGCCCTGGGAGAGCGGGCCCTGCAGGGCAATCTGGGCATAGTCGTCCGAGAGGTCGGTGAGGGTGGCGTCGCCAAAAAGGTGAGCCTTCATAAAAGCCACGTCCTTCTCACGGTTGGCGGCGTTCACCACAATGAGGTAGCGGTTTTGGTTGTAGCGGTATACCAGCAAATCATCCACCACGCCGCCCTGCTCGTTGCACATGGGGCTGTAGCGCACCCGGCCATCCTCCAGCTTCATGAAGGCGTTGGTGTACAGGTTCATGATGTTGGCGAGGGCGTCGGGGCCCTCTATCAGCACCTCGCCCATATGGGATACGTCGAACAGGCCGGCCTTTTGGCGCACGGCCATGTGCTCCTCAATTACCCCGGCATACTGCACCGGCAGCAGGTAGCCCGCAAAAGGCACAATTTTGCCTCCGGCGGCCAGATGCTTTTCGTACAAAGGTGTTTTTTTCTCGTTTCCTGTCTCGCTCATGAAAGGACCCCCCTTTGGTGTTGGCGGCTTTTACAGCCTGTGGTTGCGCTGGGCGAACGTGGACGGTGGTCTCTATGGGAATGGGGCAGAAGAAGCCCGAACAAAAAAGAGACGCACCTAAAAAAGCGCGTCTCCGTTTGCTTACCTGAAAGTTTCTCCCCTTGCGGCCCATAGCTACCCGGGGGCATGAGGGAATTGCTTCTTCGGTGCCGCCCTGCGCGCAAGTGAGATTGCGGCCGGGCCGGCTCTCCGGAGGTTTCGTCCAAATCCGGTCCGTTTGCCTGAGAGTTTGCTACGCTGTCCCCTTCGGCGCACCCATGCGGTTTCCCGAGGTGCTCTCCCGGATTCTTCTTCCGACAGAATATTCAATTTGCAAAAGTCATTATATTTCTTTTTCGCAAGTTCATCTTAGCATTCGCTTTTCGTGTTCGTCAATTGGCAATATACACAAAGAAGCCGGGCGAAACCCCGTGGTTTTGCTGGCAAAGCATAAAGCTAACAAAAAGTTTTGCATAAAAACTTTTTGTTATGCAAAAGCAATGGTTTTTTCTTTTGTGAAATTTTGCATAGAGAGCCCAAAAGACGATGGGAAAGAGGGAAAAGAGAGATTGGCCTTTGAAATTTGTGGGTGGACAGGGTATAATAACGGGGATATAGATTATGGAAAAGAGGTATTGTATGCGTTCTTCTTTGCAAAAATTGGTGACGACCGGGCTGCTGATTGCCGTGGGCATGTTTTTGCCCTCCTTCTTCCACATGTTTGGGGCCGGGCCGGTGATGCTGCCCATGCACATTCCCGTGCTGCTGTGCGGGCTGATATGCGGCGCGCCCTACGGCGCGGCCTGCGGGGTGATTCTGCCCCTGCTCTCCTCCCTCACCACCGGCATGCCGCCCATCTTCCCGGTGGCCCCGGCCATGGCGCTGGAGCTGTGCACCTATGGGGTGGTGACGGGGCTTTTGTACCGGCACTATGCCAAAAACATCTATCTCTCCCTGGTGGCGGGCATGCTGTGCGGGCGGCTGGTGTCTGGCATTGCGAATGCGGCGCTGCTGGGCTTTTCCGGCGGGGAGTACAGCCTGCAAATCTTCCTCACCGGCGCCTTTGTCACCGGGCTGCCCGGCATCATTTTGCAGCTTTTGTTCATTCCCCTGCTGGTGGTGCTGCTTACCAAGGCGCATCTGCTGGAAAAACCCCTGCGCAGCGGCGGGGCGGCCTAGCCATGGGGGCATGGCTGGGCCCAAACGGTGCGGCGCTGGAAAAGGCGCGGCAGGAGATTCAAGGCGGGGGCTGCACCTGTGTGGTGATACGGGACGGCGACATCCTTTGGCGGGGCGAGGGCCGGGGCGTGGCCCCCATCCGCCGCCTGTATGAGAGCGGGGAGGGCAGGGCCCTGCTGGCGGGGGCCTTGCTGGCCGATAAAATCATTGGCAAGGCGGCGGCCATGCTGCTGGTGCTGGCCGGAGTGCAGGCCGTATTTGGCGAAACCATGAGCGAGGCGGCCAAGGCCTACTTGGACGCGGCGGGCTTGCCCTGTGGCTATGGCAGGCTGGTGCCCTATATCCAAAACCGGGCGGGCGACGGCCTGTGCCCCATAGAGCAGGCGGTGCTGCCCATAGAGGACCCCGAGGCGGGCTACCGCGCCATTTTGCAGACCATAGAAAAACTGATGGCAAAGCAATAGAAATATACTGGGAAGAGGAGAGAAAACCATGCCTGTGAACCTGAGAGGAAGAAGCTTTTTAACCCTGCTGGACTATTCGCCCGAAGAGGTGCGACACCTGCTGGACCTGGCGCGGGATTTCAAAAACCAGAAGCGCTGCGGCACCCTGCACCGCCATCTGGTGGGGAAAAATATTGTGCTGCTGTTTGAAAAGAACTCCACCCGCACCCGCTGCTCCTTTGAGGTGGCCGGGGCCGACCTTGGCATGAACGTGACCTATCTGGACGCGGCGGGCAGCCAGATGGGCAAGAAGGAGAGCATTGCCGACACCGCGCGGGTGCTGGGGCGGATGTTTGACGGCATTGAATACCGTGGCTATGGGCAAAAAATAGTGGAGGAGCTGGCCGCGCTTTCGGGCGTGCCGGTGTGGAACGGCCTGACCGACGAGTTCCACCCCACCCAGGCCCTGGCCGACCTGATGACCGCCGAGGAGCATTGCGGCCGCCTGAAGGGGCTGAAAATCACCTTTATGGGCGACGCACGGAACAACGTGGCGAACTCCTTGATGATTGGCTGCGCGAAAACCGGGGTGCATTTTACGGCCTGCGCGCCCGCCGCTCTGTTCCCCGCCGAGGATTTAGTGGCCCGCTGCCGCGAGATGGCCGCCGAGCAGGGGGGCAGCGTCACCCTGACCAGCGATGTGAAAGAGGGTACAAAAGACGCCAACGTGCTGTACACCGACGTTTGGGTGTCGATGGGGGAGCCGGACGAGGTCTGGGAAACCCGCATCAAGCTGCTGCGGGACTACCAGGTGAACCGGGCCGCCATGGACAATGCCGCGCCGGACGCCATCTTCCTGCACTGCCTGCCCGCCTTCCATGACCGCAACACCGTGGTGGGCGAGGACATCCACAAGAAGTTTGGCCTTGCGGAGATGGAAGTGACGGATGAGGTGTTTGAGTCTCTGCATTCCAAGGTCTTCGACCAGGCCGAAAACCGCATGCACACCATCAAAGCGGTGATGTATGCCACGCTGGCATAATCGATCAATACAACAAAAGCCCCCGAATTATCGGGGGCTTTGCTCAGAGTATCAAAGAACCTCATTTTCTAAAGAAAAGAGAGGGCGGCCTGTGCTTGTCTTGACTTTAGGGGGTCGTCAGGGGGTCTTCCCCCTGACCCGTCGGAGACTTAAGCTCTTCCTTCGAGCGAAGCGAGCTGCTCTTGATTTTCAGCGAAGGAAAGAAGGGAAAAGAGCAGGTCGCCTGCGGCTCCAAGGTAATTATGAATCTCTCCGAGGGGTCAAGGGGCTTTGCCCCTTGACAATCCCCCAAGGTCAAAACCGGCATCGATTCCGGCAGTTGCACCAAAGGAATCACTTTTTTGACAGGCCGAGCAAAAGCCCCCGAATTATCGGGGGCTTTTGCCTGCCAAGAGGCAGGCGTGGCGGCGGTGCTTCGGGAAGGGGGAAACAGCCGCTTGAATGCCAGTGAATCCAGCAGGCTTATGGTTTTTTGTCTGGCTCTTGGCCTTCCCTGTCATAATCCTGCTTCAGCTTCGCAATTTCCGCATCGGAAAGCGGCTGGCCGCCCTGGGCACTGATGCCAGCGGTTTGCAGCTCGTCCAGCGATACATCAAGATTTTCCGAAATTCGTTTTTGCTCGTCCTGCCCGGCGTCGCCGTTTGTGGTGAGGACGTGCTGCTCCTTGGTGTCGCTCATGATTTTGGCCATTTTGGCCACATTCTGGCTCACGGCAGATTCCCGGTGCTCGGTAAATTTTAGAAAAAATTCATCTATATCACTGGTTTTTCGCAGGCCGGCGTTCACCTGCTCTGCCTGCTGTTGTTTCTGCCGTGCTATCACCTCTGCATCGCTGATGAGGCGCGGCATGTCGGCCTGCTTTGCCTCGCCAAATTTGGGGGGCGTCAAGGCAGCGGTGGAAAGTGCGGAAAGGCTGGTGCCAAAACGGACGTTCATAGTGGTTCCTCCTCCAAAAGGGTGATACCAACAGGATAACGCCGAATTGTGAAAAGCACAAGCGCAAAAAATGACGAGAATATGCCGTTTGGAACAAAAACGGTGCAAAGGAAAACCCGCAGGGGTAATCCCCGCGGGTGTGTGGTTTTTTAGTACAGGCTTTCCAGCACCTCTTGCAGAATGCCCAGGCCCTCGGCCAGCTCATCGCGGCGGATGATGAGGGGCGGAAGCAGGCGCAGGCGGCTTTTGGCGGGCAGGCAGAGCAGCCCCTTTTCCTGGGCGGCCTCCCGCAGGGCGGCGGCGGTGGCGGGCTCCTCCACGCTAAAGCCCCACATCAGCCCCGCGCCGCTCACGTCATACACATGGGGCAGGGCCTCCAGCCGTGCCTTCAGCCATTCGCCGGTCTGGGCAATCTCCTGCAAAAATTCGTCGCTCAGGCGCTTCATCACCACATTGGCCCCGGCGCATACCACAGGGTTCATGCCAAAGGTGGTGCCGTGGTCGCCTTTGGCAAGGCTGTTTTGGGCGGCATTTTCCGCGAACAGGATAGCCCCGATGGGCAGGCCGCCGCCCAGGCCCTTGGCCAGGGTGACGATATCGGGCGAGAGGCCGATGAGCTGGCTGGCCAGCAGGGTGCCGGTGCGGCCCATGCCGGTTTGCACCTCGTCGGCAATCAGCAGCACGTCCCGCTCTTGGCAGAGGCGCTGGGCGGCCTGAATGTAGCCGGGCTCGAAGGGCAGCACCCCGCCCTCGCCCTGAATGGGCTCTATCATCAGGGCGCACACCTCGTTGGTAAGGGCCTTTTCCAGCGCGTCAATGTCATTTGCGGGCAGGTACAGAAAGCCGGGGGGCAGGGGGACAAAGTCCTTTTGCAGGGCCGTTTGCCCGGTGGCGGTGAGGGAGCCGAGGGTGCGGCCGTGGAAGGAGTTCTGGATGCTGAGGATGGTGCTGCGGCCCGGGCCGTATTTTTGCAGGGAATATTTGCGGGCGGCTTTCAGCGCGCCCTCGTTGGCCTCGGCCCCACTGTTGGCAAAAAATACCTTCGCCATGCCGGTGCGCCGGCAGAGGGTTTGGGCCAGCTCGGCCCCCGGCTGGGTGCAAAAATAGTTCGAGGCGTGCTGCAGCCGCCCGGCCTGTGCACTGACGGCGGCGGCCCACTCCTCGTCACACCAGCCCAGGCTGTTCACCCCGATGCCCGAGCCAAAATCCAGATATTCCTTGCCGTCGGCGTCCTTGGCGCGGCAGCCCTTGCCCTCCACCAGGCAGGGGCCGAAGCGCCCGTAGGTGGGCAGGATATATTGTTCGTCCAGATGCAGTATTTCTGCGTTTGTCATGAGAGCGCCTCTTTTCCAGATTCGGGGCCGCCGGGTGGTTTGCCCGCAGCGGCGCGGGTTTGTGTGCTGCGAAGAAAGCTATTTTAAATCTTTGGCGGCGTAGAACAGGGTGCCGCTGCCACGGTTTGAGAAGATTTCCAGCAGAATGGAGTGGGGCATCCGCCCGTCCACGATGACGGCCTCGCCCACGCCCTTGGACAGGCTCTCCACACAGCCCTGGATTTTGGGCAGCATACCGCCGGAGATGATGCCCTTCTCGATGAGGCCGGGCACCTCGCCCACCTCCACCCCGGTGATGAGGGAGCTGGGGTCGTCCTTGTCCATCAGCAGGCCGGCCACGTCGGTCATGTTCACCAGCTTGGTGGCCCCCAGCGCCACGGCAATTTTGCAGGCGGCGGTGTCGGCGTTCACGTTGTAGGGAATGCCGTCGTCGTCCACACCGATGGTGGCGATGACCGGGATGAAGCCGGAATCCAGCGCAAAGCGCAGCAGGGTGGTGCGCACCTTCACAATTTCGCCCACAAAGCCCAGGTCCTTTTCGGGGCTTTCGGGCTGTATTTTTTTGCAGGAGAGGATGGCGCCGTCGATGCCGCAGAGGCCGATGCCCTGGCCCTTCAGCAGGGCCACAAGGTCCTTGTTCACCTTGCCCGCCAGCATCTGCTGCACCACTTCCATGGTCTCGCCGTCGGTCACCCGCAGGCCGTCTATAAACTTGCTCTCCTTGCCCAGGCGTTTCAGCCCCGAGGAAATTTCCGGCCCGCCGCCATGCACCAGCACCACCCGGATGCCGATGAGGTTCAGCAGGGTCAGGTCGCTCATCACGGCGTCTTTCAGCTCGGTGCTGGTCATGGCGCTGCCGCCATATTTCACCACAATGGTTTTCCCTTTGTATTTTTTGATGTAGGGCATGGCCTCCTGCATCACTTCGGCCATTACGCCAATTCTGGGCTGTTCCATCTTTGCTTGTCTCCTTCACATTGAGAGGACTCTACATGTTGCCTGTCTTTTGACCTTGGGGGATTCTCAAGGGGCGAAGCCCCTTGAGCCCTCGGAGAGTATAAAAACTTCCTTGGAGCCGAAGGCGACCTGCGCTTGACTTTGCTTTTCTGCTGTGAAAATTGCTATCTTTAGATATAAGCTCGCTTCGCTCGAAGGTAGAGATTACGTCTCCGACGGGCCGGGGGGTCTGCCCCCCGGCGCCCCCCTAAGGGCAGAACCCAGCGATTTTTTTACTGAGAATTTTCTTGAATCAAGGGAAAGAGAAAAAATGCCGGGAGGATGGCTAGGTGCGGTAGTCGCCGTTGATTTTCACATAGTCGTAGCTGAGGTCGCAGCCC